>JALHMA010000059.1 GCA_022844265.1 Saprospiraceae bacterium
GATGCCGGCGAAACCTGGGAGCGCCGTACCGATAAAGACGGTTTGCCGGAAGGCGAACTGGGTCGCATCGGCCTGGCAGTGGCGCACAGCAACCCGGATGTAGTGTACGCGCTGGTGGAAGCCAAGGAAAATGCCCTGTACAAAAGTACCGACGGTGGGCGAAACTGGAGCAAAATGGCTGATAAGGGTATGGGAGACCGCCCTTTCTATTATTCTGAAATTTATGTGGATCCGGGTAACGAAAACCGCGTGTATTCCATTTTTACCTACATTTCTAAAAGTGAAGACGGCGGAAAAACCTTCGATACCTGGGCGGGCTGGACGATCCACCCCGACCACCATGCGTTCTGGATTTCGCCGGACAACCCGAAATACATTATCAATGGCAATGACGGCGGCCTCAATATCACCCTCGACGGTGGCAAAACCTGGCGTTATGCGGAAAATATCCCGGTCG
This sequence comes from Saprospiraceae bacterium, assembly GCA_022844265.1. Classification (GTDB taxonomy): domain Bacteria; phylum Bacteroidota; class Bacteroidia; order Chitinophagales; family Saprospiraceae; genus M3007. The sequence continues at coordinate 458 of JALHMA010000059.1, forward strand.
GCCAGTTTTACCACATCGAAACGGACAACGAATGGCCGTACAATGTGTACGGCGGCTTGCAGGACAACGGCTCCTGGGTAGGCCCGTCGGCGGTCTGGAAATCGGGCGGCATCCGCAATTCCGACTGGCAGGAAGTTTATTTTGGCGACGGGTTTGAAACCATGCCGCGCAAAGACGATCCGCGTTATGTTTTTGCCATGTCGCAGGGTGGAGAAATGGGTCTTGTAGATCGGAAAACGGGCGACAGTCGCTACATCAAACCGCTGCATCCGGACGGGAAAACCTACCTGCGTTTCAACTGGAATACCGCCCTGGCACAGGATCCGTTCCGCCCGCACGGCATTTATTTCGGCTCACAGTTTGTCCATTATTCCAGCGATCTGGGCCAAAACTGGCAGATCATCAGCCCCGATCTGACGACCAACGATACCTCCAAAATGCACCAGGACATCTCCGGCGGACTCACTTTTGATGCGACCAATGCGGAGAACCACTGTACCATTATTGCCATTGCGCCTTCGCCGGTACAGCAGGGCGTCGTCTGGGCCGGCACTGACGATGGTCAATTGCAACTGACCCGCGACGGCGGCAAAACCTGGGAGAATTTCGGTTCAAAACTGCCCGATGCACCCAAAAATGGCTGGATTCCGGCCATTGAAGCCTCGCCGATAAACGCGGGAGAAGCCTTTGTCGTGTTAAATAATTACCGCCAGAATGACTGGGCGCCATATCTGTACCACACGACCGATTTTGGTAAAAACTGGAAAAGGATCGTTTCACCAAAAAACCTGGCACACCCGGAATATCCCAGCGCTGAAGGCAACTATTGTTTGTCGGTTGTGCAGGATCCCGTAGAACCCGACTTGCTTTTTCTGGGAACCGAACAGGGCCTGTTTGTGTCTGTCAACCACGGCCAGAACTGGGTGCACTGGCCCGCCGAATCTTTTCCTGCGGTACCTGTTTTTGATATGAAAATTCAGCAGCGCGACGGCGACCTCGTGCTCGGCACTTTTGGCCGCGCCATCTGGATAGTGGACAACCTGGAGCCTTTGCGCGCATTGGCGCGTTCGGGAGCCGCCATGTTCGATCAACCTTTGAAATTGTTTGCCGCACAACCGGGTATTCTGGCCGAATACCGTTCCTTCGACGGGCCGCGCTTTGCCGTAGATGCCACGTATGAAGGTGAAAACAAGGGTACTTCGGTGCAAATTCCGGTCTGGGTGAAACCTGGTATTGCGAAAAAGGAGAAAAACACAGAAAAGAAAAAGGACGAAAACGGGAAAGAGGAAACGAAGGGGAAATCTGCGGATGTTAAGAAAAAAGAGAAGGCCACCATTACCGTACTGTCTATGAACGGCGACACGCTACGGCGGTATAAAACGGAGCTGGATTCCGCATTTTCCCGCATTTCCTGGGACATGGACACAAAAGGGGTGCGTTATCCGTCCAAAAACGAACCGCCGGCCGACCAAATCGAACCAGGTTCCGGCCCGCAGGTGTTGCCGGGCGAGTACTGGGTGAAAGTGAAATACATGGATTATACGGACTCTGTCAAGGTGAAAGTGCTGGATGATCCGCGCCTGAATATTACCGCTGCCGACCGCAATGCCCGCAATGCGGCGGTACGGGATTTGTACCAGACCGTAGAGCGCGCCACGAAGGCTTACGACCGCTTGAAAGAGGCCGAAAAGACCATTAAAATGATAGAAGAGCAGTTTGTAAACGTGCCGGACAGCACTAAAAAAGAGGTAATTAAACTGGGCTCCACTTTACGCGATTCGATCAATAACCTGAAAGAAAAGTTCTTCCAGCACAAAGAAGTGAAAGGAATTCAACGCAATCCGGATGTACTGACTGCGCGTTTCCGAAAAGCCATGGGTTATATCTATGGCGGACAAGGCGCGCCGAATGCGACGGCTCAAATTGCCGTTGCGGAAGCCAAACGCGAAGCGGAGGTACTCATAGAACAGGTCAATACCTTGTTCGATACGCCCTGGAAGGCGTACAGAGCAAAAGCGGAAACGGTGCGGTATTCCTTATTTAAGGATTTTGAACGGCTGTGATAAATTAAGGTCGCTTTTGTTGAGTTCGGCTACGCCCCTCGTAGAGTGATGGGAACACGGATTGAACGGATCAGGCGGATTTGAACGGATTTTTTAGTGGCCCGACGGCCACTTTTTTGATTTTCCTGATTGATCTTTCACAGATTTCCCCCGCCAATGGCGGGCCGAATCCGTAAACAATCCGAAACCTGTGGCCGTCAGGCCACTAAAAAATCCGTTCAAATCCGCCTGATCCGTTCAATCTGTGTTCCCATCCCTCTCGAGGGGCGTAGCCGAACCAATCCAAAAGCATTCACATGATTCCCCAAGATGTGGGTTAACCACACGTTGAGGGGCTGAGGACCTCGAAATTTTTCCTTAAAAAAATATAAATATTCGCAAAAAGAAGTGTCCTTTGCGCTCCAGAAATTTATACAGTAAATTAATCAGGTAGCAGGCATGAAAATGACCTGTATATCTCCCGCTTTTTGTAAGAGTCTTCTAAACGCCAAATGTTCTTTATTCAATTGTAAACGACCAAAGAGGACGCACACGCTTATTATTTAGTAAATTACGAATTAAATATTTATTAAATGTCTACGAACAAACAAAAGCTGACTCGTATTGGAGTTTTCTACGACGGCAACTATTTCCTTCACGTCAGTAATTATTACGCTTATCACCACGAACGCCGGAGCCGGGTTAGTATCGCAGGTTTGCATGAATTTGTCAGGCAACACATAGCCGACGAAGAAGAAAAAGATTTTCCGCTTTGCCAGATTGTAGATGCGCATTATTTCCGTGGCCGCCTGAGCGCACAGGAAGCAAGCAATGAAGGCAACCGATTGTATTACGACCGGTTGTTCGACGATATTCTGATGATGGAAGGTGTTACTACACATTATCTTCCCGTTCGCACAGTACAAGGTTATCGCCAGGAGCGCGGCATAGATGTTTGGATGGCGCTGGAAGCCTTCGAACTGGCGCTTCACAAGCAGTTTGATGTGGTTGTGCTGATCGCTTCCGATAGTGATTTTGTGCCGCTGGTGCGCAAATTACACACCCTCGGCGTTCGGGTTATGGTGTTAACCTGGGATTATGAGTTCTACGACGAGGAAGGCCGCCGTCGCAGTACGGTTACTTCGCAATACCTGCTCGACGAAGCGACGTACCCGCTTGCCATGCATACGATCATTGACCGGGCGGAGGAGCACGACGACGTATTTCCTATCAGTCGCCTTTTTGTGGAACGCAAACGCAATTACACCACCACCAGCGATCCCGTGGTTCCAACCGAAACAGTTGTGATTGAAGAGGATGGCGAACTCAGAACCAGTACCATTTTCAGTCTGAAGGACGGGTATGGATTTATCAGTTTCCCGCAGACCAACAACCTGTTTTTCCACTTTTCCTTCCTGCTGGATACCGACTTCAACGATCTGAGAGAAGGCGACGCCGTGGAGTTTATCCTGGGCAAAAATGAACGCGGGGAACCGGTTGCAAAAAATGTGAGGCTCATCCGATAACAGATGCTTCGATACCCGGCGCCTCGGAACTTTATTGTTAAATTAATAGATTTCGATCCATAAAAAACATCATGCCAAACACGCTTTTAACTAAATTTGGCATGATGTTTTCATTTAGATAATCATCTCTGCCGGTACTTGCTGGCATATAATCTTATGAAAAAAGTTTTTTAATCGCGCCTTGCCTCGCAAGAAATAGTAGGCCCTTTCTCTTCGGATAAAGGGCCTCTTTTTATTTACAGGCTCTATTATGAGCCTTTAATTTTTGCTTATTGCCTTTTTTCTCACATATTGTTGTAAAGCCTCAACAAAAAAATAGGCCCGCGATACTTTACAGCATACGGGCCAGACATCCTTCTAAAAACCTTCTTGCTATTTTTAAAGAACAGGTCATGCCCTGCTAATTAAATATCATCAACCTGCTTTTTTACAGCTCACCATGCACCATCTGTGTAACGCACAAACGCACGAAGCAACAACACCTGAACTGCCGGGATATCGTAATTGAAACAGGAATTTTGCTGGATAGATCGGTGCAGAAATAGACAAATAAACAAGCACTAATCACTTAAGCAGTGAATGAGCGCGTTGTAAATGACCGGCAACAGCGATAGGATCAACCTAAATTAGGAGGAGGAGAAAAAATGGCCAGCGTGGCGCTGGGATGGAATAATTTCGAATAAGCCTCAGGGATACCGGCGTGGCAAGCAGTAAAAATGGTGGTCAGGCTGAGGGAAAAATCGCCGGCTTTTATTTTGAAGGTCTTACCCTGTGCATCATCTTCCGTTTTCTTTTCTTTTTGAGTCTCATTCTCTTCTACTTCACTGGAAAGTACCTCGATCCCTTCCTGGAGGTCGATGTAACAATACAAATCTTCGGCCACCATACTGGCAAGCGCGAAAACAGTAAAGATATGAAGGAAGATTTTTCTCATGCTGTGTTTGAAAACCGAAAAGTAAACGCGAATCTTGGCGATGGGTTCGGACAAAGATCATTTTTTTTGAAAAAAAACAGCCCTGAAATATGTTTTTTTTGAGCGGACCATATATATTTTTTGAAACGTCTATTGCTTAATCGCTGAACATCAGTCATTTGTAAGGATTCTTCCCGCTGTATTATTTTTACGTAAATTCACTGTTCATGAATGTATTGCTATTGCAACAACTCCACCAGCCCCTGGAATACGCTCAATGGGATGCGCCGGTTCCTGAAAAAGGAGCGGCCGTGGTACGTCTGTTTGCAGCAGCCATCAACCATCGTGATGTCTTCATTACCAAGGGCTTGTATGCAAATATTAAAACCCCGGTTATCCTTGGATCGGATGGGGCAGGGGAGTATCGGGGACGACGGGTGCTGATTTACCCTGCCCTGGAATGGGGACAACTCCCCACCCACCAGGGCAACAATTTCAGGGTGTTGGGCATGCCCGATAACGGCACATTTGCGGAACAAATACGAATACCGCGCGCCAATATTTTTGAAATGCCGGAGCACCTGGACTGGGAGCAGGCTGCGGCCCTGCCGTTGGCCGGACTCACGGCCTGGCGTACGTTGTTCAGCCGTTGCGGGTTGAAGAAGGGTGAAAAAGTACTTATCACTGGCATCGGCGGCGGCGTAGCCTTGCTGGCTTTACAATTTGCCATAGCAGCCGGAGCGGAAGTCACGGTCACCTCCGGTTCGCCGGAAAAGTTAGAAAAAGCGCGCTTGCTGGGTGCAACAAACACCGCCAGTTACCGCGAAGAAGCCTGGGATAAACGCCTGAAACAGGAAGTCGGCGGTTTTGATGTCATCATCGATTCCGCTGCCGGAGACGGCTTTCCGGCCCTGATCGGACTCGCCAATCCGGGCGCCCGGATCGGTATTTACGGCGGCACCCTCGGAAAAATCAATAACCTCAGTATGCAGCCTGTTTTCTGGAAACAAATCAGCCTGCTCGGCTCCACCATGGGCAGTCCGCAGGAGTTTGGCAAAATGCTGCGTTTTGTGACGCAACATGCCATTGTTCCGGTCGTGGATTCCGTTTTTGCATTAGCCGACGGGAATAAAGCCCTCGAAAGAATGGAAAGAGGGGAGCAGTTTGGGAAAATTGTGTTGCGGATCAGGTGAGTGTTTGGTTTTTGGTGTTTCGTGTTTGGAGGCGCATTGCCTTTGGCATCTGTGAGTAGTTCAGGCAATGCGCCTCCAAACACGAAACACCAAAAACCAAACACTCAAAGCCTTTCGCTCCGAAACAACTTGCCCAGCATCACAAACCCCAAAGCCGGCAAACCGATCCAGAAAAACTCGCTGAGCAGCACTCTGAGGCCCCATTCGCTAAAAAACGCTGCGGCGCCAAGCGGTGATACCGCTATCGGATTCCAGGGAAAAAAAATACGCGTAGCGTCGAATGGCCACCACAAGGCGCAACCCCGGCCGCCGTTGGTGAGCATATCGAGCAGGGGATGCGATACGGCGCTGAGCACAAACCAGGCGATGATTTTCGATGGATGATGCCGGGACTTGTTTTTTTGTAAATAATTGAAAATCAAGCCTGTAAATAAACCAAGCAATACGGTAAACACCAAAGAATGCGTCCAGCCCCGGTGCCCCCACTGACTGCCGTAAGGGATACCAAAATGAAATGCCAGCACATCCAGATCGGGCGCAAAAGCAAGACATCCGGCCAATAACAGGGTAGTGGCCCGTACTTCCTTTGGGAAACAGGCATAGCCTAATGCGGCGGATGCTGCAACATGACCGAATATAGATGCCATGGTATTTTGTGTCTGATAAGCACAGGTTTGAATTTGCCTGTGCTACTTTTGTGGAAAATACAACAGATAGTCAACACAAAGTGGTTTTGAAGGAGAAAGTGTAATAATCCACTGATTACCAATGCTATCTCAACTATCAACGTTCTCAACCTCTCAACTTTCAGTATAATCATGCCCAACTTTTTACTCCCTTCCTCCGAACAACCTATCTCAACGCTACGACTGCGCGTAACCGCAATGCTGGTTTTTCTGGTGCTGTGTATTAGCCAGTGCCAGTCGCAATTCCGCCCGCCCGAGGTTGAAATTATGGAATCGGATACGGTAGGTTATAACTTTTTACAACAGGAGGAAAACCTGATAGAAAATGCATCCTATCTTGAACCCCTGTTCAAAAAACTATACCTGCAACGGGTGCAAGGTGGACAAAAAATTAATATTGTTCACATCGGAGACTCACATATTTTAGGAAATTACCTCACCCGCGAAGTGCGCGAACGCCTGCAACGTGCATTTGGCGATGCCGGTCGCGGGCTGATTTTTCCGTACAAATTAGCCGGTTCTAATGGTCCGCGCGACTACCTGGTGGAAACCAATGCCCGCTGGAACGGCGCCAGTTGCCAGCGCAATCTCAGCGCCCGCACGCCTTTTGGCGTATCCGGTTTTACCCTCGAGACGAGTAGCCCCAAAGGAGAACTGACCATCCGAATGCGCGATACGGCCACCTCTGAAACACGCTTTTTTACCAAAGTGACGATTTTTCAACACAAAACGCCCTTGCAATTTGATGTGGTCGTGCGCGACGACATCAGCAACCAGACCGCCCAGATTTATGTTCAGGACGAGTATTCCCGTTCGTATTATTTTGATCGCCCGGTCGCCCAGGTAACCATCGCCGCCAAACGCAGCAACAGCCAGCAAAAACTGCTGACCCTGGACGGTATTGCGCTGGAAAACGAACTTTCAGGGGTGATATTCCACGCAGTCGGCGTCAACGGCGCCAAGTTTCAGGATTATGTGCGCGCCAAATATTTTGCCCTGCAGGTGGCTAAATTACAACCCGATCTGATCATCCTTTCCATGGGAACCAATGAAGCGCAGGGCCGGACCGACCCCGGTTTTATGTACCGCACCATGCGCGATCTGACGGAAAACCTGTTGAAAGAGTCGCCCGACGCGCTCATCATGCTGACTACGCCTGCCGATTCGTACCTGCGGGGAAAAGGTTTTAATCCCAATATGACAGATATGAGCGCGGTCATCCGCAAATTTGCCCGCGACAAAGGGTTCGCGATGTGGGATTTGTACAATTTCACCGGCGGTAGAAACTCAGCTGTCAACTGGAAAAATACCGGTTTGCTCTCCTCCGATTCGGTGCATTACTCCAAAGCAGGTTATGCCGTGCAGGGCAAATTATTGTATCAATCCCTGGTGAAAGGGTATAATGAATATGTACTGGCCAAACAACCTTAAGGGTGTTTGGTGAGACGTGTTTAGTGTTTGGTGTTTGGTGTTTCGGGTACTCCGCCTTTGGCATTTGTGAAAATTTGACCAAAATATCAACTACTGCCAAAGGCGGAGTACCCGAAACACTACACACCAAACACCAAACACGGGCTTGGGCGAAGCGCCCCAAACACTACACACCAAACACCAAACACATGAATATCGGTATTTTTGATTCCGGCTACGGCGGCCTCACGGTGTTTCGCGACATCGAACGCCGCCTGCCGCAGTATGATTACATCTATCTCGGCGACAACGCCCGGGCGCCGTACGGCCCGCGCGATTTCGAGACGATATACCATTACACACTCGAATGTGTGCAGCACCTGTTCGATATGGGCTGCCACCTGATAATCCTTGCCTGCAATACGGCGTCGGCAAAAGCGCTGCGCAGCATCCAGCAGGAGGATTTGCCTTTGATGCCTGCGGGCCGCCGGGTACTTGGCGTGATTCGCCCTACTGCCGAAGTGGTGGGCAACTACACCAAAAGTGGCGAGGTGGGCGTATTGGCTACCCGTGGTACGGTATTATCCGAATCTTATGTAATGGAGATTGCCAAATCATACCCCGCCATACAAGTTTATCAGCAGGCCTGCCCAATGTGGGTGCCTTTGGTGGAAAACAACGAACACAACAGCCCCGGCGCCGATTATTTTGTTGAAAAATACCTGAATGAGCTCCTGACGCAGTCGCCAAACATAGACACCATTGTGTTGGGTTGTACGCATTATCCTTTGTTAATCAATAAGATACGACAATATTTGCCCGAATCTGTGCAGGTTTTATCACAGGGCGAAATTGTGGCTGAAAGCCTGGCCGATTACCTGCACAGGCACCCTGAAATAGAAACCCGCTGCAGCAAAAACAGCCGGGTGCAATATTTCACCACAGAATCTGCGGCCGATTTTGAGGAGAAGGCGGCGATTTTTATGGAGAAGCCAGTGCGGGCGGCGCATTTGGCGCTGGAGGTTTGAATTCCGGTTACTCGCATTCTCAAAAGCGACAGTGCTATTTTTTTCAGGGTTTTCATATGTTGTTTTTTGAAAATTTTTGGTGTTACGTCGTTTGAAAAAACCAAAAACACCGGATGCTCGTACATGCTTGTACTTGTTAATCAAAAAACAATAAAAGATGATCCAATTTTTCAAAAACGCAACGTACAAGCATGTACTGTTGTCGGCTATGCTTTGGACGCTGTTCACTGCAACAGCCACCGCCTCCAGTCACCGTGAAGCGCCGCTGATCGCCAATGACCCCTTGGCTGACAACACAGACTTGTACGCGTTCCGCAGTCCGGACGATCCAAGTACGATTACAATTATTGCCAATTACATTCCGGCCGAGTTGCCTTACGGCGGTCCGAATTATGCCTCCTTTGGAGAAAACATCCTGTATGAAATTCATATCGACAACGATGCAAGTATCCCGGGCGACGAAATCATTTACCGCTTTACTTTTCAAAAGGTAAATGAAGACCCTACCACGTTTTTCAATATTCGCCTGGGTATGGAAAACTTGAAAACCACCTATACCCTGGAAAGAAGTATCAATGGTGGGCAGTCTTTTACCGTGATTGTGAGCAATGGCATTGTGCCGCCGCCGAATATCGGCCCGCGTTCCATCGAATCGGGTGTCGGACTTGGAACGACGTATGAAAACCTGATTGCAGGCGCTATCAACACGTCGTCAACAGGTGAGCGGGTGTTTTGCGGTCCGGCAGATGATCCGTTTTATGTTGACCTGGGAGGTATTTTTGATTTGGGTGACGCACCGCGTCAGAATGGCAATTCCCGCGACGGCCTGGGCCGTTACAATGTCCATTCGATTGCCCTGCAAATCCCGATCCTGACCCTTCGCAAAGCAGGCGCGCCTTTTAATCCGCAGAATATCCTCGATGGCAATTTTGTGATCGGCGTATGGGCTTCCGCCAGCCGCCAGGCTATTCAGACGCTTCAACCCGGTGGCGAAGCGCCTGCCGGCAGTGGCAACTGGGTGCAGGTATCCCGTTTGGGCATGCCCCTTACCAATGAGGCTGTTATCCCCATCGGCCAGAAAGATTTCTGGAACCGCCTGACTCCCTACGACGAAATTGCGGAGACTACGCTGGATGAATATTTTTACAATCCGGAACTTGCCTTGTACATGGACGACGAATTGTTTGGCGGCGCAGTTCCCGCTTTTGCCGCCCTGCGCATTCAACGAAATTCACTGCAAGGTTTTGATTTTGGCAACGGTCAGGATGGATTGTTCGCTTTGAAAGGCAGCCCGGCTGTGGCCGGCACAGCGCTGGATGATGCCGTTTTCGGCACCCTTCTGCTTCCCGGAGCCGGCAAACCGCGCTCCGTCGACCTCTGGCCGATATTCCATACCGGCGTACCGAATGTACCGCCATATCAATTGGCGACGGGTAAAAACGGCAATCCTCTGGCAGCAGGCAAACCGTTTATCAACAACTTTTTGCCGAATGGCGGCGATATGCTGCGCCTCAATATGGCAGTGCCCGTAACCGAGCGGACAGATCCTAAATTCAGTACGATGGGGATCATTAATGCTGCTGTACTAGGTCTTACCGATCCTGCATACAACCAGAGCACATCGCTGCAGGCCATCCCAAATATGGACGGTTTTCCGAACGGTCGCCGTCTGGAAGATGACGTTACTGCGATCGAACTGCAAGCCGTCGCAGGCGCCGCACTGGCTGCTATCGGCCTTTGGTACGACGATTACACAGTCGGCGGAGCCAACCCGGTGACCCCCAACCTTATAAACGTACTGACTTATCGCACCGGTGTAAACCAGAACGACAAACCTTTTAAAACCTCGTTCCCGTACGTTGCCAGCCCCTGGAGTGGTACGGAAGTAGGTCAATAAGGGTTAAACAACAGTATCCTTCACGATTAAAATAAAAAATAATGAATTTTCAACATATAAAACAAGGTTTGCTGGTCTTAGCCTTGTGGTCGGCAGCCGTTTCGGCAAGTTGGGCTTCCAGCCACCGCGAAGCGCCAATGATTTCTAATGATCCGCTTGCGGATAATGTGGATCTGTATGCTTTCCGCAGCCCCGACAATCCTAGTACCATCACGATTATTGCCACATACGTACCGATGCAAATGCCGCAAGGCGGGCCGAACTACTTTTCTTTCGGTCAAAACATCCGGTACGAGATACACATCGACAACGATGCATCGATTCCCGGCGATGAAATCACGTATCGTTTTACGTTTCAACAGACCAATGAAGATCCGACCACATTTTTTAACATCAGGCTCGGAAAACAAAACCTGAAAACAACGTATACGCTTGAAAAAAGCACCAATGGCGGTGCTTCGTTTCAGGTAATTGTACAAAACGGTATTGTTCCGCCGCCGAATGTCGGCGAACGCTCGATTGAATCGGCTGTAGGTTTGAACACCAATTATGCTACCCTGATGAACGACGCGATTGGAACGGCAACAACCGGCGAAACTGTTTTTTGCGGTACGACGGATGATCCGTTTTTTGTTGACCTCGGCGGTATTTTCGACCTCGGCGATGCGCCGCGCCAGAACGGTACGCCTGTAGATGGCCTGGCTTGTATGAACGTCAGTTCCATTGTTATGCAGATCCCGATTATTTCACTTTTAAAAGCAGGCGTACCTGCCTCGCCGATCAATATCCTCGACCCGAATTATGTGATCGGCGTATGGGCTTCGGCCAGCCGTCAGCAGATTCGCACCTTGTCGTCTACAGGTGATCCCAGTTATTCCGGCAACTGGATACAGGTATCACGCCTCGGTATGCCGCTGACCAATGAAGCCGTTATTCCGGTTGGGAAAAAAGATTTCTGGAATTCCATTACGCCTTATGACGAGATTACAGAAACAACGATGGATGGTTATTTTTTCAATCCCGAACTGGCTTTATACATGGACGATTCGCTTTTTGGCGGCGCCGTCCCTGCCTTTTCAGCCTTGCGTATTCAGCGGAATTCGCTGCAAGGTTTTGATTTTGGCAATGGACAGGACGGATTGTTCGCGCTGAAAGGCAGCCCGCTGGTAGCGGGTACAGCGCTCGATGACGCTGTCTTTGGTACACTTTTGCTGCCGGGTGCAGGTCAACCGCGTTCAGTGGATTTGTGGCCGATTTTCCATACCGGCGTTCCGAATGTACGCCCCTACCAACTGGCAACCGGTAAAAACGGAGATCCGCTGGCAGCTGGCAAACCTTTTATCAATAACTTCCTGCCGAATGGCGGCGATATGCTTCGTTTGAACATGGCCGTTCCGGTTACCAGCCGAACGGACGCTAATTTCAGTTCACTGGGATTGATACAGGCAGCTGTATTGGGCCTCACCAATCCTGCTTATAATCAGAATACTAATATTCAGTCCATCCCGAATATGGACGGCTTCCCGAACGGTCGACGCCTTGAGGATGACGTGACCAGAATCGAATTACAAGCAGTATCCGGCGCCGTATTGGCTGCCATCGGTCTTTGGTACGACGACTACACGGTCGGCGGAGCAAACCCGGTTACGCCTGATTTGTTGGGTGTGCTCACCTATACAACGGGCGTGGAAGCAAATGATGTTGCTTTTAGCAGTACTTTCCCGTATTTGGCTATGCCACAAAGTGGAACTGGCGCTTGCGGCGGTTCACTGGTAACCTCTACGAACGATGGTTTCCCGGGTGGCGCACTTGGTTTCAGCCAGAAGCCGGTATTGATGAAAAACTATCCGAACCCGTTCAGTGGGCAAACCACTTTCAAATTCCAGGTAAACCGGGCAACTAAAATGAACCTGCGCATTTATGACCTCCAGGGGAAATTTGTGACGGAAGTGTACCAGGGATACCAGCCGGAAGGCGAATTTACATACGACTGGAATGCGGCAGTTTTGCCTCCGGGTATGTATTTTGCCTACCTGTACGACGGAAACGGCGGCCTGATTCAGACCGGGAAGCTGATTAAGCAGTAAGTAGTTATCGGTTATCAGTTATTGGTTATCAGTGGTGGTAAGGGACCACCGGCGCAAATGTCAGGCTACACAATCAGGAATGCCAGATTTTTGTACAGATGGTCCCCTACCACCACTAATAACCAATAACTGATAACCAATAACTACCTATTTGCCTGCAATAATCACCAAATCCGTTGTTTTTGAACCGTCTTGCTTCGGGTATTCTATGCGTTGCACTTCTATTATTTTAAAACCATTTTCCCGGAGCGCTTGCGTCAAATAGTCTGCCTGATGGTAATGTATAAATACCTGATCGCCGGAACTTGAACGTTCCAGTCCTGATTTAGCGTAATCGTCTTCCATGGTGCTTATGTAAAGCAACCCGTTGGATTCCAGTAAGTTATACACATCGCTTATTAACTGTACAGATTCTTCTTTCGACAAGTACGGCAAACAAAATCCGCACATGACAGCATCGTATTTTTTGCCGAGCAGACGAATATCCCTGCAATCCATACATTGAAATGTAGCAGTGGGATTATTCCTTTTGGCAAGTTCGATCATATTGGGCGCCAGGTCAATTCCCAGAATTTTGAAGTCGGGACGTTTGTTCAATACATACCGGGTGATATTTCCCGGCCCGCAGGCGAGTTCTAAAATTTCGGCATTTTCCTTCGTAATGCTGTTGCAAAACAGGTCAAACGTATCGTGGTACAAACCCACATCCATAAACCTTGCCTGATATTCGTTTGCACGTTTATCAAAAACTTCGATGGCCATTTTAGTTTTATCCATGTTGTGGTAGGGTTTGATGGTTTGACCCTCCTTCGCCTATGGGCTATGGCGGTTAAAAAGGCTTCGGCGGGTAAATGTTTGATGGTTGTGGGTGGTAACCTAAGCCGCTCAACTATCAATATGCTCAAGCGCCCAAATTACGGGTTGCACGCATTACCCCTTGTTAATCAATAAGATAAAGCAATTTCTTCCCGCTGCTGTGCGGGTAAGGATCAGAATAGCAATAACTAATAACTACTTAAACTTTGTTTACCACCAACTTCTTCGTCACCGCCCGGCCGCCCGGAGTTTCTATTTTCAGGAAATAAACCCCGCTTTTCACCTTGGAAAGATCAAGTTCTATGATCTGGATGTCATTGTCGGAGTTGTCTGGAGTCATGCCAACAACAGGTGCAAATTCCTTTTCCAGCAAACCGATCTGGTTAAAAAGGAGAACAGAAACCGGAGCGGGCGAAACAGGCATTTTTATAAAAACCGACCCATTTGCAGGGTTCGGGAACAGTGTATAATCCGCGAAATCGGCAGACGTAACGGCGGTATTGCGTACAATTGATTCTGCCTGCAGGTTTTGTGCAATGTTTACGGTGTAGTCTTCCACTTCGCCATTGGGTTGTGTGCCGCAGGGCTGTCCAAAAGCATTTCGTCGCATGATAACCCGGGCATGCGCGGGTCCCGTAAGTGCGTAAGCAGGCACCGTAATGTTGCCATTGAGCACGTTGAATGGCGTACCGTCTTGAGGCCGTTCTGAAATACCTTCGTAGGCCAGTTCGCCGGGCGTATCAAAAATACCATCATGGTTGTAGTCAATCCAGAGGCGCCAATACTCATGGTAAGTATAATAACTGAAACTGGCAGTAAGCGCAACAGGCGTGCTGATCCCTTGCACGAGCGGCACTGTTTCGGCGGTGAAATCAGAAAAATAACTTTTTCCGCTGGTCTTTTCGTACGAACCGATTTTAACCTTTGAAATCCAGTCTTCCCAGGGAAAACTCGACGACGCACCGCAGTTGAGCGTCGGCGTTGGCAAAATACCATTGGAGCAAGGATTGGGTGCATTGATCAACGCCGGACCGAGGTTATAGCAGGAATATAACCCCATTGGATCATAAATAGAGGATCTAAAGTTCAGTTGCGGGAATTGGCTGATCGAAATCGGGCCATAAACCGCGTCTTGCCCCACTACGCCAAAGGAATAGAAAGGCAGACTGTTTTGCTGCGGGAATAGATAATTACCCTGCGCATCAACCCAGTTGCCCGATGATTGGACAGTAAGGCCTTCAGAGCCAGGCAGATCTACGCGGTAACGGACGTAATAGAAGTCGTCGGCACTGCCATCTGGCGTGCCGGGATCAGAGCAATCCACTCCAAGAATGGTTACCGTCGCTGCGCCGCAAGGATCGCTCGATGGCTGCCCGTCGAGAATTTTCACGGAATAATACTCTACTTCACCATACGGGATGGCATCGCAGGATGAGGGAAGGCTGCCGCGCTGCATAGATATCTTCATGGAAGCAGTGCCTGAAAATGCATCTGCCGGAATCAGCACATTGGTTTGCAAGGTGGCAGATGCGTTAGGCCCACTCGTTGCAGTTGGCATTTGGCCTTCAAAGATGATCTCGGTCTGATCGTCAAAAGTGTTATCATGGTTTTTATCTAACCAAATCCGCACACTTTCAGGATAGGCTATGTAACTGTAACTGACTGTCAAAGAAAGCGGTACAGACGCTCCCGCATAAACGGTCGCAATGCCTGGTCCGCCTCCTGGTGTGTAGCCATTCAACCGGAAATCGGAAGACTTGGATTTGCCGCTCACTTGATCGATGTCACCAAACTGTACCCTGCTGATCCATTCATGCCAGGGGAACACTGACCTTTGGTTGCAAAACGGACTGGACGGTAGATTACAATAGTTTTCGGGATAAACGAGGCTTTCGCTGCTGCATGTGGGGTCGAGATTGGACACCACCCGCACCACATCGCCCACACCCGGAGTTGGCAAAGTCAATGGCCCTAACAATCCAAAATTATAAGACTCGCCATATGTATAGTAAGACCCCTGCAATACGTCGTTGATATAGATGGTATAACTTCCGTTCAGCGACTCCCCAAAATTTTGAGCCGTGATCGAAAATCCATAGCCGCCATTATAGCAAAAAACATCGTTGAAGTAAAAATAGAGGTTGCAGTTGTTCGGGGGAATAAACATGCCGCAACCTGGCGGCGTGGAGGCTGTATCCTTTACCACGCAACCCGGATTATTGACCGGTCGTGCCCAGTACGGGGTGCGGCTGGAAGCCTGGCTAAAAAAAAACGTTGAGAATGGTGGCGCAAAAGGAACGCCAGGTTGGACGATATATTTGCCAATAAAGTTGACGTCTTGCGCAATTTCAATGAATTCTACCGTCGGGTCGGTACTCGTGGCCAACACCCTGTACTGGAAATAGTCTTCCGGTGGACCGTTAGGCGAGGCAGGTACACACACCACATCGACAAATGAAAGACTGATGTTGCAAGGCTGTGTGCTACTCACATCGACCAGCGCTTCGTCGTCTTCGGCCACCACCGGCGACGCGCCGTTGTTGGGCTGCGAGTCTACATCGCCGGGAGTAGCGCCGCTGACTTGCGCATATACTGGCGGCAGGCCCGTTTGCATGGTAAACAGTGTGAGTGTCAGCGTGGCAGTGCCGCCAGCTGCCAAAGCCGGGATATTCCAGTTGTAAGTGATGAAGTCATAACTGCCGGCCGTCGTGTTGCTGCTGGTATAGACCAGGCCGTTCGCGCTGCTGAGCTGAATTTGCGGCAGCCTGACTGTAATGTTGGTAGCGGCTTCGGGACCATTGTTGTGCAGGGTGAGCAGGTAATCTACATTTTTGTAGATGGCCGGAGTGCTGTTCGAAACAGTCATGGAAAGTTCGAGATCGCATTGGGCGGATAAGGAATGCAACCAGCCGGCCACACTGATAAAAAGGAGTAGACAAAATTTGCGCATGGCAGTGGGAAGATATGATCGTGTTTGTATAAGTGCGCACTGAAAATCGCTATTCAAAAGTAAGGGATTTAAATGAAAAAAACACATTAATTTTAAATCAACCTCGCCAAAACAGCGCTCATTTTTAAAGACATCTCGTCAAAAACAACCCGTGGGGTACTACCATGCCGGCCGGGCCAACAGTAAGTTTTTTTATTTCCCTACCGGAATATTCAACCCATTATCAGGAATATACCAAACATCCCTTTTGAGGTCCGTTCCGCCGCCCATTTGCTCCTGTACTACCCGGTCAATGATGAAAATCCCTTTTTCGGCCATATTGGAAAAATTATCGATACCGTTATTCGGAAATCCGATCCTTGTCCTGTGGATATTGAATTGATCCGAAAATGTTCTGTTAAATGCCTTTTCTACACCTCGTTTGCCCAGCATAAACCCCAAAAGTCCACCCCAGGTAGCCGTGGGGTTGTCAGAGTCCCAACCCGCCAGTGCGCCGATTTTAATGGTTTCTTTGATATCGCCTGCTCCGTACATCAGACTCACCAGACTGGAAGCAAAGTTGATTCCTGCGGCAAAACAGCCATTGCAAACAGTGTCTTTTGTCGACCACTGATAGTTGTCCTCCTGCCGCACCTGGTATTTTTCGTGCAGTGCGTCCCTGGTCTGTTCCCAGGTGGCGCCGGACTGGTATTTACGTTCTACGAAATCATACATTTTGGCGGCATAAGCATCGTTCGGGAGCCGTTTGCGCGCCACGTCCGCCATCCAGAGCACTTTTTCTTTCATGGATTTGTCGTTGTCTACATACGACGCCAGCGCATACATGATGACATAAAACTCGGATATCCACTCTGCATTATAACGCGCTGTGGTCTGGATCGGCACATGGGCCATTTTCAAAGCGATATCCGGGCGGGCGGGAGCGAACAGGCCAAAGATTTCAGTGGTGAGCTGCGCATCAATCATTTCATAATGCGGGTTATTTTCCGGAAGGCTCGTGGCCGGTGGAACCATGCCGTTTCTCATCAGGTCGAATGCCGATTGATTGGAAACCCACAAATAGTTTTCCTCCTCTGCTTTAATGTGTTTCAGCCATCCTTCCTGTATTTGCTTACCCGTTAGCACGCAGGTCTGGTTAGTCAGTAACAGTTCCTGATAGATATACTCGATGTCCGTATCATCATCTGCGCCCCACGCTTTGCCTTCGTCTTCGAACATGAATTGTATTGTTTTCGACAGATTATTAGAATTCCAGATGTTGGGCGCATCGGGTCCGCCCCAATTTTCCCGGGTATAAAACCCGGCCCCTTTTCCATTTTTGCCCGCTCCACCGATTTTATCCATTTCCGTTACCAGGCCTGTCCAGTTGGCAATACATGCTGCAAGCCAGAAACCGTACAGTTTGTCTTTATAGGCAGCTCTGGAAATCACCCGGTCGCTCTTTTTTTGCTTGCGATAATGGTATGCCAGATTGGGATCAAGAGGCGCCCCGCTGTAAGGAGTAGCGGATTGATCCATTCGCTTGTTTGCACAGGAGGTAAAGAGGATGCAGGTCAACAGGACAGCCGATGTTTTCCAAATTTGTTGAAAAGGGAACATTTGATATATCTTTTTCATTTTCAGATGTTTAGTAAAGCTCAAAAAACAAGAGTTTTCAGAAAAGTGTGGCACACCTCACATAATTGATTGATAATCAAGGTTCAGATGAAGGTGTGCCACACATTTTTAATATAAATTCTGTCCGGCACATCGCCCATGGTTAGTTTAAAAACACTTCAT
Organism: Saprospiraceae bacterium; assembly: GCA_022844265.1. Classification (GTDB taxonomy): domain Bacteria; phylum Bacteroidota; class Bacteroidia; order Chitinophagales; family Saprospiraceae; genus M3007. The sequence continues at coordinate 18,785 of JALHMA010000059.1, forward strand.
CTACAAAGACCCATCCGCGTTCGCCCTTTCCCGGGTGCCAGGACGGGAGTTTAGCTACGGGTTTTGCCACTATTTTCATTACGCTGATCTGTCGGGTTTTAAAAGTGCAGGTAAACGCCGTCCGGCTTTCCGGCGCGCCCACTTTTTGGGGTTGTTCAGGGCGAAGGGTATGGAGCAAAACCATCTTGTTTTTATGGGCGCCTCCCCAGACCTGAATTTCCGCAGCCGGCATGAGATAAGCGCCGATATTCAGCAGCGAACTCAATGAAACGGATGAAATGTTGACCGGCTGTTTAAAAAACAGGAAGCATTCCAGGTTCGTTTCTCTATAGCCCAGCCACTTGTTACTCTTAAAATCGGTATCGCCAATTTGTTGATTGATCAGCGTTTCCGCACCTTTTCCCTTGTATTGCGGGTTGGGCGGAAACACCAGCGCGATGGAGTCGGGCCGGAAGCCTGTTTTGTAAAAATCCCGGGTCGCCACATCGCTGCTGATCCAGCCTGGTAAAAAGGTTTTGGTGGTCAGCAGGCAGGTTTTGTCGATTGTTATACTATCGCCGCTGCTGACAGGCGAGTGCAGGCTGTCCGGCGTCGTGCCGTCCAGGGTGTAGCGAACCACCGCGCCCTGTATGTAATTCTTCAACCTTACTTTTATACTGCCGCTAAAAACCTGTCCCTCTCCTTCGATGACGGGCGCATTGAGTTTGGCCACAACGTTTTTGCCGTAAAAACCGGATTCGAGGCGGACATTCGGCAGGCGCGCCTGCAAGTCGGCAAATTCCTGCTCGGACACGCCGGTATTCCAGAGGTATATGACGGATAAATGGGGTAATGCGCCCAGCACTTCCAGATCGGCGGCTTTCACGGGTGTGCCGGACAGGGATAGCTGGCGCAAAGCCTGTAACTGTTTCAACTCGCCCAGCGCAGCGCCGGTTATTTGTGTGCCTGACAGGTTGAGTTTTCGGAGATTGGCGAACATGGCAATCGTCTTTACATCCGCATCCTGTACCGGCATTTTGTTCAGGTTCAGGTGGACAACCTGTTCTTTAATAACTTTTAATTCTTGCAGGTATTCACTTTTGAACGCCGCAACGCCATAAAAATCGACCGCCAAGGCCGGGGAATGTAAAGCCAGGGGATGCACCACCCGATAGTCGTTATTGAGTTGTTGTATCGCAGATTCATCGGCTGCGGAAAAGGTATATTGTTCTACTTCCTGCGGTTTGAAGTGCTCCGTTGCCAGCATTCGCAAAGTATCCGTATCCGGCATATTTACTATTTTTTGCTGGAAATTCGCCCCGTTTTTGATCCAGTGGTAAAATATACTGATCTCGTTTTCAGTCAGTTGTGTTTTCCCTTTGGGCGGCATGTGTTCTTTTTCAGATATGGGCAAATGAATCCGTTGCATCATCCGCCCGAATTGCGCGGCCGTGCTGTCCCACAACACGCCGTTTTTCCCACCTTGTAAAAGAGAGGCTTCTGTTTCCATGTTTAAATCGCCTTTCGATTTGGCTGCGTTGTGGCAGGACATACATTTTTCCTGCAAAATCGGTCGCACCAGGTCCTGAAATACCAGCGCGTCTTCTAAAGGTACCTGCGGTTTTTGTTTTTTGGAAGCAAGGGGCGCCAGCAGGTAATTTTCGCCGTGTGTGAGGGTTGCGCCAAAGTGTCCGGCCAGGGTGATACTTGCGAGGCTCAGTGCAGCCACCAAAATCCCGCGTATTTTCGACTGCCGTATTCGTTCCCGGAAGGCGTACCAGCCGAATGCAATGAAGGACGTCGCTATGCCGCTCCATTTGTGCCAAAGTAGGGTTGCTTCGTCGTAACCGCCTTCGTTGGATAAAAACAGGCCCATGATTGCTGTCGCCGCCGCGCTGACGGCTGTCGCCAAAAGTAGCGCATTACCCGTGCGGTGATACAGCGGGTTTTCTTTCGCCTGCACCGAAGTTTCCCACACGATCGCCAGCGTCAGCAACACGATGGGGAAATGGAGTAACAAAGGGTGCATACGCCCTGCCACCTGTAGCCAGGCAGGTAGTTGCATTTGTGCGCCCATGATGGTCAGAAACAGCAGCAAACTGTTGCCGGCAAGGCAAAAATTATATAGAACGGTGTTCCGGTATATCTTTTTCAAACCACGGGTTCTAATTTGTAGGGATAGGTTTTCCCGGAATTCCATTGGGCTACGTACAGGTTTTCCTCATCGTCGATACAGACGTCATGCGGGTATTCAAATACCTTGATGGTTTGGCTCATTTCATTCAGCAGTCCATTGGTATAAGTGGGTTCTGTGCCTGCAAGATTGGAGACAACCTTGTTCCGGTTGTCCAGGATGGTGACAAATCCCGATTGCTTCCACTGTTGGCTGTTGGATTGCAGTACGGCAGCGTACAGGTAGTCCCCATGAATGACGGGGCGGCACACCCAGGCGCCGGGTAACGCAATGGTATCCAGGTACTTACCTTCAAAATCATACCGTTTAAATGCATTTTGCTGGCGCGAACAAACGATCAGGCAAGGATTGGCCTTGTCCCGTGCATCCACACAAACGCCATGCGCATTCAACAAATGCTCCGGACCTTC
>JALHMA010000060.1 GCA_022844265.1 Saprospiraceae bacterium
AAATGGGTACTTTCATCGGTAAACACCACAAGTATTCCGTGGCGGTGCGCGAGCCGGGTATGAAGAATGTGGACATGGCGCTTGCTACGGAGAAAGCCATACAGTTTATTAAACCCCAGGTTGTGTTGCTGGTTGGCATAGCGGGGGGCGTCAAGGATGTGAAGATCGGCGATGTTGTCATCGCCGGCAGCGCTTTCAACTACGATTCCGGGAAAGAAACGGAACATGGTTTTTTGGCGCGTCCGGCGGAATATCATTTTAGTGAAGATTTGCTGGCTCACGCGCAGGTGTTGAGTCGCAGCCCGGCCTGGAAAAAACGTACTTCCGATGGCGCCCCCGGCGCATCCGTGCTGATTGGCCCCATCGCTTCGGGAGATAAAGTGGTTGCGGGTACGAATAATCCCACTTTTGAGCGCATCACACAAAATCTGAGTCATATCAAAGCCCTGGAAATGGAAGCCGGTGGATTTGGCCGAACGGTTCAGTCGCATCGCCATCTCCATGCATTGGTCATACGCGGCATCTCTGATATGTGCGCGGGCAAAGCCGAGACGGATCAGCAGAACTGGCAGCCGGTGGCGGCGGAAAGGGCGGCGGCAGTGGGGTTTGAGATGCTGGAAGAAATGAATTGTTCAACTTTTATCATATCTGTTATGGATGCAAAAATGTTAGCCAAAGAGATTTACAGCCTGCTGTTTCCACTTCCCGAATCGATCAGGGAAATCAAGAATGATTTTGCTGGCGCCACGAACAATGAGGTGCGCGAGATTTGGAAGCGGGTGAAGCCGCTATTCATCGAGGAAATTGGCGAATTGGCGAAATCACCGGAAGACGCAGACGCGCAGGCGGATGTGCGGAATAAGTTGAAGAAGGAATTGGAAGGGAAGGAAGAGGTGCGGGAGGAACTGGCGGCGTTGGTGGAAAAGGCGAAGGCATCCGGCCATAACACTTCTATTTCGGTGGTGAATAGTAAAAATGTGGTGGCGGGGAGTACAATAAGCGTGGGAGGGGATTTTAGGTTGGGGGATGGTTGACTTAGGCTTTTAAAATGGTTAACAATTCGAAAAATTCAAAATATAACTTCTTCTTAACATGGCTTACAACGATTTCAACACCGAGTCTCCCACCAATTACGAACAAAAATGTTGCTGTGTCCTGGTTTTGGATGTATCAGGCTCTATGTCGGGCAATCCTATTCAACAACTCAACAATGGATTGAAAGATTTTTACTCGGAAATCAGTCAAGATCCCAATACTGCCAATAAACTTGAAATCAGCATTATCACCTTCGAGTCCAAAATCCAGATCATTCAGGAGCCGGCGCTGGTACACAATTTCAGAATGCCGGTGCTGAGTACCGGGGGAAGCACGAAACTAGTGGACGGCGTCCGGGCAGGTATTCAAAAAGTTGATGCCCGGAAAACTTGGTATAAAAAGACCGCCCAACCTTACTATCGGCCCTGGATCATTATGATTACCGACGGTGCCCCTGATTCCGATCAGAACGTGTCAGCTCTAGCACAGGAAATCAATGATGGTGTGAATCAGAAACGGTTCCATTTTTTTGCAGTCGGCACCGATACAGCCGACATGAGCATGTTGCAAAAGATTTCTTCTCCTGCCATGCCCCCCGCCAAATTACAGGGACTCAAATTTGCAAATTTTTTCAAATGGCTCAGTGCCAGTATGACCGCCATCACCAGTTCGGCGGATGGTGACAAAGTTGACCTCACCGCAGGCGCCGAAAACTGGATGACTGGCTTTCAAATCTAAAAGTGTACCCCATGACGATCAAATCTATATTCTTTACAGCCTGCCTTTGTAGCCTTTCTGTACAACAAGGACAGGCCCAAAATAAAAGAGAACTGGTGGAAGAGGCATTGGATAGTATTGTTATTCAATTGTCTAAAGATTTTATGTCTGTCAATAATGGCACCTGTAGCAATTGTGCCACTGTAGATAGAACCAAAAAATTCGTATCCGGCTATTTTCCCAACAGAAAGCATGTCCTTCGAGCAACAATCGAGAATCTGCTCGCCTGTAAAAAGCAATACAATGAGGAAGATCCGATAGATGAATACTTGACAGGCTGTTTGGAAACCTATCTTTCAAGAATATCAAAGAGCTATAAAATTCAACCGGAAGACTATTCAAACATCGTCAAAATTGCTGTCAGCAAAATGAAACCCCAGTTTACGTCCAACGCCGCTGATACCGAACCAAAGGACTCCATTGGAGACAAAAAAGCATTGAGCGGAAATCAGCAAGAATCCGAAACTGAATTAGAAAAAACTAGGAAGGCACTTGAAGAAAGTCAAACGAAAGTCACCTGTTTGCAAAAGCTGGTGATTGGGACAAGTACAGTTCTATTGGTAGTGGCTGTAGCATTAGTCTGGCTGATATTTGGAAAAAGACGAAATAATAAAAATGAGCCAATTGCCGACCCGAGCGCTTCTGATAACAGACATACTCGGGAGTCCCTAGCTGCTATGGGTGGGCATGGCGCACAAAAAACGGTATCCGTCAATAAGCCTGATATTCAAACGCCTCCGCCCATACTGCAACCATTAGAGCCAAACAAATGGTTGCTGGTCGGTGCCTCGGCCCTCGGAAAGGGACACTTGAGCACTGGCGTTTGTCAGGACAATTTTTTTACCGGGTTCATTAAAAACAGTTGGTACTATATTGTCGTATGCGATGGCGCCGGGTCGGCTTCCTTATCGGATAAAGGTTCGGAATATATTGCCAGACACGCTATGCCAAATTTGCTGAAAGATTCCAGATTAAACAATTGGGCTGAACAAAAGCGTTTTCCTAACCAGGAGGAATGGAGGAGGGAAGCCCTCGATTTATTCCAAAAAACCAAACACGCCATTAAAGTAATGGCCCAGAAAAATAATAGGCCTGTAAATGATTTTGCCAGTACCATCATACTAGTCGTCTTTAATGCCGACGGGCTTTTATCGGCGCATGTGGGAGACGGCAGGGCCGCCTATCGCGATGGTCAGGAAGAATGGTCGGCCATTTTGACGCCATTCAAAGGAAAAGAAGCGAACAGCACTGTTTTTATCACCTCAGATTGGCCGGAGGAGTTGATAGAAACCAGGGTGATCTATGATCGGGTAACTAGCGTTGCCGTACTCACCGACGGGTGTGAACAACATGCATTTGAATGCAGCAACTTTGACCCTTTGATCAATAAGTGGACCGATCCCAACCGTCCGTTTAAAAAATTCTTCGAGCCAGTCACAACTCGGCTGGTGGAACTTAAAAGAATTGAGGCGACGCAGATCGATATGGAGAATAGCTGGAAGGCTTATCTGGAAAAAGGAACCCCCAATCTGGAAAATGAAACGGACGATAAAACGATGGTGATCGCAGTGAATTTAAATGGATAATAAACCCAGAAATTGCTTATGCAGGTCATTAATTCGAGTGGAGAAATACTGACACTAGCTCCACATCCGCTGGCTACAGGTGGCGGGGAGGGGCAGGTGCATAAAATCATTTCTCCCGTAAAATATAAGAACAATTGCGTCAAGATCTTCTACACCTCTAAACGTGGACCTGAAAGGGAAAACCGCATCTACTTTATGTTGATGAATAAACCCCAGGAATTAAAAAGTTCGACGCATGTTGTATGCTGGCCAGTTGATTTTGTAAAGAGTGACCAAGAGTTCCTGGGCTTTGTCATGCCCCTGGCCGACGAAAAGAGTATTTCGTTGAACTTTCTTTGCCTCCCCGAGGTCGTCGGATTACCGGATGCTGCATTCTGGAATAACAAATACAACAGAAATACCCCTCAGGGTTTTATTGCGCGGCTAAAACTTTGTGCAAATCTGGCAGTAGCGGTTCACCGAATATGTTCAATCGGTTATTATGTACTGGGTGATATGAAACCTCAAAACGTGCGCGTAACACATGATGGTGTCATATTCTTGCTGGATACCGACAGTATTCAAATCTCAAATGATCAAAAACTACTTTTTAAAGCCGGCGCAATAACACCCGATTATGCACCTCCTGAAATCATGAAGTCTCCGCTTTCGGCAACATGGGACAGGTTTTCCATAGCAGTTGTTTTTTATCAAATTCTGTTGGGCATTCACCCTTTTGCCAGTATTCCTGTCGACGAACTAGGAGAATTTACATCCATACATAACAATATTGCACATGGGCTTTTCCCCTACGGCAGTAACAAAAACAAAATCAAATCTTTCGCTTCACGCCACAAATCATTCGATAAAATACCGGCTTCCCTACAAAGGTTTTTTTTAAAAACATTTGAAGACGGTCTGAACCAACCTGAGTTACGCACTAGCATTGAAGACTGGGGGACTGTATTTTATCAGGAAGCGATCAAACGGGAAAAAGTCGTCAACATCAAAACCAATACCACTCACACAAATCCCCCACCGAAATCTGCGCCCCAAGCTAGTTATATTCAACCCGGCATTTCGATCGACATCGGCGATATCATGAGCTGGCTACTGATCCTACTAACCGTACTCATGTTTGTGATAGTCGTGATTCCCGGTCTAGATGAGCAATTACTCCAATGGCTAAAATTAATCAATGAGTAAATATGCCTGCTCCAATATTTACATCGAAAGGCGAAAAAATAGAACTGCATAATAAGCCTCTGGGTACACCCGGCGCAGAGGGTGCTGTGTATGCCGCAAAGACCACAACACATGAGGGTATATGTGTTAAAATCTATTACGACAAACTTAAGACCAAGGAAAAAGAGCGCAAAATCAGATACATGATTGAAAACCCGCCAATCCAAGTTAATATGGGTAAATGCGCTTTGTGCTGGCCAACTGAACTCGTTTATGAAGATGCAGCAAAGAAAAAATTTACCGGTTTCATGATGCCCAAAGCAGCGGAAGGAAGCATCAACTTATATGAGCTGTGTAACAAAAATTTCACACCTGGTTTAAAACTGGATAAGGTCTGGGAAAAAAAATATGGAAGAAACAATGGCCCCCATAGCCTGATGGCGCGCCTGAAGCTCAGTGTTAACATTGCCTCCGGTATACATGCCATTCATCAAAGCAACCGATATGTTTTGGTAGATTTTAAACCCCAGAATATCTTGATTACACACAATGGACAAGTTTCTTTTATAGACCTTGACTCGATCCAGATACAAACACCCCATGAAATTTTTCATGCCCAATATTCCTCACTTGGTTATGCGCCCAAAGAGGGCAAAAACATTGATATAAAAACCACGGTCATCCATAAAACCTGGGATTATTTTTCACTTGGCGTAGTACTATATCAATTGATCGTAGGAATACATCCGTACACAGTTACCGCTAAAGATCCTCCGGGTGGCACCACGCTGAATGATCATATTTTCAACGGGCTTTTCCCGTTCGGAAGCAACAAACAACTGATTGCAAAATTTGCACCCGATCACCAATTATTCAACAAACTTCCTCCTGCTTTTAAAGCCCTGTTTCTTAAATGTTTTGAGGAAGGCAATGCAGCTCCGCGCCTCCGACCCGCCGCTAAGGATTGGGGCGAAGTTATTTTCAGGGATTTAAAGATGTCGGAAAACTATTTTAAATCAAATCCCCCAGTCGTTAAACCTATCATAAAACCGACTCTGGCGACACCCATTAAAACATCTGACAAACCTTCACCCCGGCAAAGAAGGGGCTGGCTATCGCAACTAATAGGCTGGCTATTCGGGTAAACTAAAAATTATTTTAAGATGAATAATATTACCAAGTATTTCTGTTCTGCAGTTTATTATGATCCTTTGCTTCGTAGTCAAATCATCGATCTGCTGGAAAATCATGTAAATGCACTGGCGGAATCGCCCGGGCTTGATATAGAGGAATTGCTAAAACATGCTTATCGAGCCAGAAGCCGTTCGATGATTAAACATATATTCTTGATGATTTCATTTGGAATAGGGATCATTTTCTTTCCATTAGGAATTCTTATTGCCTGGATTTCAGTTTTTATAGACCGAATTAATCTGGAAAACAGTGTTCTCAGAAAATTATTCTCAAATAATACTCCAAACTTACCCCCGAACTCCTTCAAAACTCAACAGTTCATATCCCGGGTAAAAGACCAAATTTGCAAAAATGTTATCTATTATAGTGGGTATTCTCCGTTCCCGGGTTATGGCTCTAAAATAAATTCCTGGTCATTTGTCGTCGATACCGACAAGGCCGATCCCTTAAAGCCCAAAGTCCAACAGTTCAATCTGAACGAAATTTATGACAAGATAGAGCGGGATGTCAATGCTCTGGGATTCAAGAACCTGGATATAGAAGACCGACTCATTGTCAATGGACGCGCTATCCGACAAAACTCCAAACTATTACCCAATACCCTCTCTTTGCCAGTTACCAGTTTGAGCCCTCAGGAAATCAAGCCTTTCATTAACCTAAAAAACAAAAATGCCAGATACTACCAGATGATCAGAGTTCGCGATTGGGATGATGAAATTGTGTTTACCGTTTTTTTTAGTGTAACACAAACTTCGAAATTCTTGTTTTTTGAGGCAAATTATTATATACTAACTCCAATAAAAGAAGAGTATAAACGAATTCGTTCCATCTCTTCCAGATTAAGTTTTCGACAATACTTCAAAATTTTTTTTACAAGCCTTTTTGTATCTTTTTTAGAGGGATTAAACTCACTGTTCTATGTATTCATTAAGATAACCGACTGGATTGATATGTTGATCCATGGAGGCCGGAGTAAAACAGAAAGGTTTATAAACAGAAATATAAAGAACAACCCGGACTACGACTATGGAGCAACCCGAAGTATTCGGGAAATAGGATCTTCCAATTTATACGCACAATATTTTCAGGTTCTGGATAGGGATATGTATATGAAAACCATTGAGAAAAAAATACTGAACTCCATTCAGGATTTTCTGGAAAGCAAGGGCATCGATACGACTGAGTTCAGGGAACGCGAAACCAAGATACTCAACGAAGGCATCATTATAACAGGCGGGTCAATCAACGCTCAAAACATTGATATCGGAAAGAAAGAAACCATAATTGGAAAAACCATAAAAACCCTGAGCAGAACTTCAAATGACTAATCAATTCAAAAACAACAAAAATGCCATTATTCAAACCGGAGGCAGTATTAAGGTAGGCGGTAACTTGGATATCGGCGATAAAAAAATTGTCTTGCTGATGGATGACGATCAGAACGAGGTCCTTCCCGGCCTCCTGATCCGGTATAAGAAGGCTAGAAACCACCTCCAACGGAATGAAACGGATCAGGCCATAGACATATTAAAGGCTTTGCACAATGATGCGCTGCCGGGAACTGTCAACCAGCAAATTGAAAAATTACAGGCGCTGCGCACCCTGTTTCAATCCAACCAAATCAATCAACAGGCAGCAACCATTGAAAAACAAAAAATCAATCAGGCTTTGACTGACATTCTGGACCAATACCTCCAATCATAAAATCCATCGCCTGTCCACTAGTTAAAACTTTCCAATATGACGGTCGATATATTACAGGATCAAATCAGGGAACAAATTCTTAATGAGGATAATCTCTTTGATATACTTGACATTCTGAGCAGGATCATATCTGATAATGATGAAAAATCTATTCTGTTCAGCAACAAAACCCGTCTTAATCTTCTTAAAAGTGACCAGAGCAGGGGTATTATTCCATACGAAGACTTTAATCTGAATCGCTCCAAAATTGTGGATGTCATCAGCCAGCTTGTTAACAACCGGCTTGATGAATCCATCCTCATACCTGATTGGGAAAAGAACGAATCTCTCCTGGCCTTTATGCCAGCCGAAGAGGAATCCATCGAGGTTTATTCGGAAGAAGATCAGGATGAAACCGGTATTGATAAGGATCCCGAGAACCAGATCGCTTTACCCAAGTATGATATCACTATTCCAGCCGAGGTTGGAAAGGATTCGGCGGTGAAGCGGGAATTCAGGCTGCAAATGCAGCGAGCTCAAAACGGCATCAGGGCTGGCAGTTACGAAGAGGCGTATTCCATCTGCATCGATATCGCCACAAAAATCGAAGGAGATTCTGCCCAATTACAAGAGTTTTTGATGATCTCATTATTCAAAAAATCGACTGTGGTTGATATCGTCAAAGATTACCTTGAAGGGCAAGGTATCTTGTTCTCAAGACTTAAACTCTATGCCGAACGACTGATAAAACTGGACAACCTCGTGCCCGGAACACTGCCCAGAACCAGCAAATTGAAAAGCTCGGAAACAGGGGCCACCAATATCCGCCGAATTTGCAAACTCCTCATCGAAGAAGTTAAAAAATGCTATAAAAGAAAGGAATTTGATGGCAGGAAGTTCGACTATATCGCTTCAAAAGAAAAGCCAGAAATACGCGAATATTACACCAAACTGATCCAATTGGCCATGAGTATCTATGCCTTGTGGCCTATACCTGTATTCTCCGATCTGTTATTGCTGGAACTGGCTGGCGGCGGTTATATGGACTGGCTGATCGTGGATCAAAATATGAACATCAAAGACCGGGACCGCCTGAAGTTCTCGCCCAAATACGAAATCAAACTCCTTCGCGAAACCTATGCCCCCAAAATGTTCTCGAATTTTTACGGTACACATTTTGAAAAAAGGGCAGCAAGGGCATTGTTTGAAAAACTAAAAGCAAAATACAGGGCCATCGAACGGGTGAAGAACGCTCAGGGGCATTATGTATGGACAGAAGAAAAAAACATCGCTGTGTACCGGATGCTGCAGGCCTTCCAGATCGGCTATAAATTATACCAGGATAACGGCTTGCTAAAAATCCCGCTCGAAGAATTAAAAGGCGCAGAGAAACTTGACTGGTTCGACCTTGATGCGGACGGACGCCTAATGACCGACAAATATATCGCTGCAGCACTCCCAAAATTTGACCCGATCGCCCAACTCAGGATGATCGCTAAAATTCTCCGACCGGAAGATCCCGAAAGTATTCTGAACGACACCAGACAATTGATGGCTCAAAAAAAATTCAACAAGCTGAAGCGGGAATACGAACGTTTGTGTGTCTCCGGTGCAGCCCCCAAAAGCAAAGCCCAACTCAATACCATGATTCAACAGATCAAAACCTGTCATATCTGTTATAAAACACATCCCGATCCCGAATTCCTCAGGTTTGGAATCTTCATGCTTAAAGATACCCGAAAGGCTGCCTGGATGCAAAGTATCCTGTTGCCTGGCCTGACCATCCGAGTCAATCTGCCGGTATGCCTCGACCTGAACTTTGATGCCGTACGAGAAATGGTTCAATTTGAGGAATTGCTCCATGTGCATCAGCAGGCGAATCAAGATCAAACAATCCTGCCGGATCCGATTATTCTGGATGTAAAAACGACCGATTCTGCCGACCCCATTGTGGTTCCGGGTGAATCGCATGGAGAACGCTCAACCCGGGAAACAAGCAGATTTAACCTGTAATCTAATCATATCGATGATCATTCATTTATCCAGGTATCAGCTAGACAACTTTACTAAAAGCAGCCAGAAGATTCATCAGGGCATTGCTTTTGTTCGGCAGGAGGAAGCATTTGCACTAGCATTTGTTACATATCCCGAATCCATCGGCGCTGGTGTCCCTGTCGTGGCATATTTTGTCCATTTGCATACGGATCAGATTCATGATGCTTTATTCGAAGAAATCGAATTCGATTTCAGCCGCAAACAGCACACTTTTCTCAATCACTACCTGGTCATCATTAAAACACAGGATGATACCGGTTTCCTACAATTTCAGGGGTTTCAGAAATACAATGGAACCTTGGAAGGATGCACCATTGAATTGATCGAACCGTCGGAAACAATCGTTCTAACGCCAGCTGACAAATCCGACAATTCAGCATGGCGTAAACAACACATTGCTATCATCGGAGTAGGAAGCTTGGGATCATCTCTTGCCCTCGAATTGGCCAAATCGGGCATCGGAAATTTTACGCTGGTCGATCCTGCCCGGCTTAAACAATCGGAATTACACCGGACGGTCGGAAAGCAGCATGATGTGGGTCGGTTCAAAACCAGGATTCTATCGGATGAGATACAGCAAAAACACCCTGGAATAAACGTCATTACTTATGAAATCGATGTCGAAGCAGAATCGGAGGCCGTAAAAACCGCCTGCCTGCAGGCAGATGTCATCCTCGCGCTGACGGACAACAAGACCAGTTTTGAAATCATCAATGGTTTGGCTATTTTGATGAAAAAGCCAGCCATTTTTGCTAAAGCAAATAATTCAGCTTCATTTGGGTACATTTTCAGGTTTCAGCCACTAATACACGATGCAGCTTGTTTGGCTTGTATTGGAGACGGCGCCTTTATTTTCAAAGGAGACGGGATGCATTATATTAAAAACCCTTCAGCAACTCAACCTCCGGCGCTGACAACTTCCGCGCTCTATTTACCTGAAAGCACCCTCTCCTTTGATTTGCTGCCTTTTCAATACATGCTGGTGCGGTGTATCATCGAGATCATAACAAGTGGAAGAATCAAGGCACTGCCCGATATGCTTGCGAATCCTGCTGCATTCATCTTTCCGACCGGCGTAGCCGATCCGATAAAGAATATGCACACTGAGGCCTATCCTAAATTGTGGTGGTATCCCGTCGCCATCGGGCGCGACCCCAATTGTCCGGTTTGCAAGGGCCGATTCTAACAACATACTTTAAGTCATTAAAATAGTATTTCCATGGCAGTAAATAAAAACAATAAAAACGCTATTTCCGGGTCCAATATCAAAGCCGGAAGAAATATAATAATTGGAGATATCCATTTACACGAAAACCGTGGGGTCAAGCCTAAGCCGAATAAGGATGAGGTGTCAAATATCCTTAAGAAACTGGAGAAACTCCTTTCCATCGGCAAGGTCCGGGAAGGGATTGCAAGCCTCGCCGATTTTTCCGAAAATCAGGATCAGGATATCTACAAAGATGCCTTGTCACTTTTGGGCCGCTGGGAAGCCATGTCAAGAAAAGAACAGCGTGGCACGCTTTCCGCAAGCGAATTAACCCTCGAACGCAACCAGATCAGCAGCCATTTCCTAGACCTGCTGGAGCGGTTTAGCCAAAGTGTCAAATAATATCCCAAAACGGATTGATCCAAATATTTCTAATCATCTTCAAAAACGCACTCACCATGAATCAAAAAAAGACTGCCGGAAATTCTCCGCTCGAACAATTGCAGGTATACCGGCAACGCTTCGAAACGCTTCATTCTCTCTTTCGGGATGTTGCCCCCTTTCTTTTCAAAAAAGAAGATATCCAGAAGGTATTTGATGACAACCGACAAATGATCGAAGCATTGGCCTCCCCGGAATTTCACGTCTGTTTTGCAGGCCCGTATTCAACGGGAAAGTCAACTCTTATCAATGCCATCCTGGGAAAAGATATTTTACCCTACAAAGAAATACCTACCACAGCTTGTCCGACCTTCATCCGACAAGCATCTAAACCTGGCAAGGAATACGGAGATATTTATTACTCCACCATGGCGCAACGCCAGGAATTGAAAAACGCCTATTTAACTGATTTGGCTCTGCCTCAAAACCTCAATTTAAGTCAGGAAAGGCTTTCGGAACTTGAAAAATTGGAAGCGGCGCAATTGTTGCAAGCTATTAACCAAGAAGTCACTCAGTTCAAAGCTAATATTAAGGTACTTTCCAACGATTCCTACCAATGTCTGCAATACCTCCTCTCGGAGTGGAACAATAAAATCGGACATGTTGAAAGGGACAAATCAATTGATGAAATAAAGAAGGTTACTGAATTCAAGGACGACAAATTTGATCCGAGCGCCATTTTGATGAGCAAGATCGACGTCTACCTAAACGATTTGCCATATGACCCCGCCGTTGTACTAGTGGATCTTCCAGGTTTGGGCTCCCGTAATATCAACCATGAAAGGATTACCCGGAGCCATGCTTTTGAGGCCAATACCAAAGCCTTTATCTTCATTTTTGCACCTAAAAAATTAGCCGACAGCAAGGCCTTCCAGTTTATTGCTGAAATCAATAACAACAAAAGGATACTGGACAAATCTTTCTGGGTCGTCAATATGTGGGATGAGGTCAAGGAAGACGAAAAAGGACTGGAAAACTCTTTTAAAGATGGCCTCAATAATTACAATATCAGCTATTCGGAAAGCAGGTTTTTTAAAACCTCCGCGATAGAAAAGATGAACAACGTACCGTCTCCTCTGGCGCACAACGTGGATGATCTGAGGAGCAAGTTCTTCCACTACCTGACCAGCCAGATTTTTGAAGAATTTCTTGCAGACGTCAAATCCATCTATTACTCGATCCATAATAAAATAAGGGATCAGGTAGAATCCATAGCTGTACTATCTGACAACCCGGATGACATTCGCAGCGAGTTCATCATGCACAAGGCCGACGACTTGTTCGAAGCATGGGTCACCAATAGCAAAACCAGTATCCGGGATACGATCATCCAGGTCAACAAATCGGTTGAAATTCTCGATTTTTTACGGGACAGGGAGATAAAGGCCGTTTCAAAAAACATTGATGTCGCCATCAGTTCGGAAGAATCTTTTGACAAACTGAGCGCGACAAAATACGACCGGATGAACGACCACGAAGCGCGCTGGATAGAGTATGTCAAGGAAGTGGTCGACCGCTTTGATGCGGGGGAAATCATGCGAACCTCTATGAAGAAAAGGGTTCAGGAAAGTGATATAAGGGAATTGGTCAACAAATTCAGACGCATTGCCATGCAAAACATCAGCGACGGTAGCATATCCATCGCGCTACCCGAGAACATTCAGGAAGAAGTGTTTGCTTACCTCTCGGAAGATTGCCTGAATTACCGGCTCGACGGATTGTGTGATGCGGCCGTATTGGATTATGCTCGCTGGAGGGCTTGGCTAGAAGGCGATTTGTGTGGAAAAGACACCAATTTTAAGGTGCATTTGTTCAAGCATAAAAAGTATGACCTCAATACCCATTTTTCGCATTTCAAAACGCCACCAGCCGATCCTGAATTCTGGAAAAACACAGCTGGCGACAATAAAGCCGGGATCGATCTGGCTGATTTTTCAGCCTTCGCCACCTTTTTTATCAAAGGCATGCAAAACAGCTATATTAGGGAAAAGATCGGCGAAACCAACCGCTTGGTTCTGTTTAGTTTGCAAAACTATTTTAAAAATATCAAGGACTTTTATCTCGGCCTGACCGACAGAAACCGGCAAAACATCAAAAGCCATATCATTCAGAACCTGAAAAAAAGAGACCTGGGCGCCGATCTGCAAATCCAGATAGAAAAAGTAAAATCGTTGAAACAAGCTAAAGAGTTTTTCTCCAGAGACCCGAGCTCGGATGCCATTCCGGTTCCTATATCTATGGAACTTATTGAAAACTAAAAACGCATCTTCATCTATGATTGCCGCCCATTCATTTTTCGCACAACTTGCTCCGGCAGCAGTATTTAAGATACTACATTATTTCGGAACGAACTCCTGTAGTCCGGGGCTGACAGGATTACCCGACGTCGCGGGCAAACTATCCGGAGCGCCGCCTTCGGTGGACATTGCCCGATTGTTGCTGCACCTATGTTGGGAACTTCAGGGAAGACATAAAAGTGTCTTCAGTTTTTATCTGTTTGCCAACCGGCAGGCACTTATGAATATGAACGGCGATGTTTCACCGGATACAACAGGTTGGGACACTGCGGCTACCAACTTGCTGTATCTGATGAGGCATGAAGTCAGCATTTTCTATGAAAACGGTAAATGGGATATCGAGTGCGCCGACGCCAAACTAAAACTGATCCCCGAGATAAAAAAACTGTTGGAAAGCCTACAGCCACCAGAGCCTCAGATACATATCAGTAACAGTCAAAATGTTATTGTCGGCAGCGATATCCAGACCGGCGGCAGTTTTATCATGGCAGATAAGATTCCCCCGCCTGCCGCAATATAGAAAACCCTTCATCGGCAAAAGCGTAATAGTCGTTGATAGAAAGAATAAGGTGATCCAAGACCGAGATGTCGAGCACATTACCGGCCTTCTGGATTCTGCGGGTAAGATCGATGTCGATCTGGCTGGGCTGGAGATTATCTGATGGGGTGTGTGCTCAATAATAATTCCAGAAGAGGCGACGATTTGGTATACTGTCCCCCCTCACGGCAACCCAAACCTCCCCCGATACCCCTCATACCCCGCCCTCGTCATCTGCACCAGCACCGGCTTCTGCCCCGGATCCAGCCAGTGCATCAACGCCAGCAGGTTATCTTCCGACATAGCCGTACAGCCCAGGGTACCCGAGCCTTGCTTGCGCCACAGGTGGAAAAAAATGCAGGAACCACTTTCCGCTTCCGGCTTCATATTGTGTTTGACAAAAATGCCCCATTTGTATTGCGCGTCCTTCCGCAACATGGATTCACGGGCGTCCCAATCTTTGACAACCCGGGTTTCGTCCACAACCTGGTTGTAGTACTGAGACTCGCTGTCTTCCACACATATCTGTGTTTCGGTGATGGGTGCGTATGGTAATTTGAAAGATACTTCGCTTGCCGGCGCGTATCCGAATGCCGCCCCGAAACGAAACAACCCCGCCGGCGATTTTTGATCGCCTTCTTTTTTTTGAAGGCCGGGCTTCGGGCTGTGAAGCCCTTTGCCCCAGGCCAGGCCTTTGTTGCCGAGGTTGACCGGATGTGCAGTGCCCACTTGTTTCCAGGCCTTTCCGTGTCGCTCGAAACGCGTTAGTGTGGCTGCCACGCTGTTGTCATCCGGACTAAGCACGAGGACCAACTGGCGGCAATCGTCGAATACGCTGGGCGGCGGGGATGAAAATGGCAGGCAGAGGGTGATTAGGTAAGCGGGGAGTAGGGTGAGTGACTTTAGCATGTGATAAATATAGGGTTGTCCAGGTTAATTGGCAAGTGCACTCGTCAATTAACCTGGATATTTCGGTTTTAAAGCCATAAAAAATGATAAATGTTACTGAATCAGGTCTTTTAGAACCATTGCAAAACAAAAAACGGCTTACGAAGCCTTCGCCTCATAAGCCGTTGATATTCAATGTGATCTCGATGGGACTCGAACCCATGACTCCTTGATTAAAAGTCAAGTGCTCTACCAACTGAGCTACGAGATCAACGCGATTCCGACCAAGGAGGTTAGAAAAGCGGGGCAAAGATAAGTTCATGCGAACTGAAAATCCAAACCCTGCCGAAAAAAAATCCAATTATTATTTGGAAAACACTGCTTTGAACAAGTCCAGGGAAAAAATAGTTCTGAATAGGTATACCTTTGTGGCACTTTTCCCGCTCCGGGATTGTTTGCATCGTGGTTTTATTATTTGAAATGACACAATAGCCGGGGAGAAGTGCATCAACCAGCCGTTCTACCACCCTCAACATCTCAACCCCTCAACAATCTCAACATTATCAACCCCTCAACCCCTCAACAATCTCAACATTATCAACCCTCCCCAAACCAGACTACACATACCATGGAATCCATACGACAGAAACAGATAGGTGAACTGATTCGACGCTATTTCAGCATGATTCTTTCCGAGGAAGGCATCAATATTTACGGTCGCGACAAATTGGTGACCCTGACGGGCGTTAAAATGACCCCCGATCTGCTGGTAGCCAAATTGTACATCAGCGTGTACGGCACCGAACACAAGCAGGAAGTGATCCTCGAACTGGAGGATAATCACGCCCGCCTGCGACAGGCATTGGCGTCGAAAGTGGGCAAACAAATGCGCCGCGTGCCGGAAATCGAGCTGTACCTCGACGATACGGTCGATGAAATGTACCGTGTAGACAACCTGCTCAACCGGGTAGGCGACGAGGACAAAAACATCGGCAAGTGAAAATCGGTTTGTTTTTCGGGTCTTTCAATCCCATCCATATCGGGCACCTGATTATTGCCAACCACATGGCAACCCAGACCGATTTGCAAAAAGTATGGTTGGTGGTGAGTCCGCACAACCCCTTGAAACCCAAAAAAACGCTTGCCCGCGACCACGACCGCCTGCACGTGGTGCGCCTTGGCATCGGCGACAATCCCCGGCTGGAGGCTTCGAATATCGAGTTTAGCCTGCCCAAACCTTCTTATACGGTGGATACGCTGGCTGTTTTAAAGGAAAAATACCCGCAACACGAATTTGCGCTCATTATGGGCGGCGACAGCGTCGCTTCGCTGCACTTGTGGAAAAATTACGAACAGATTCTGAGCGATTACGACATCTATGTGTACAAACGCCCGTCTTACGACCTGGGCGCCCTGGCCACCCACCCGCGCCTGCGGATAAGTGAAGCGCCTTCGCTCGATATTTCGGCTACCTACATCCGCACCTGTTTACAGGAAGGCAAATCGGTGCGCTATTTAGTGCCGGATGCTGTGTTGGAGTATCTGGAAAATGGAAGTTTGTATAAGGGTTGATGAAGGTTGATAA
Source organism: Saprospiraceae bacterium (assembly GCA_022844265.1). Classification (GTDB taxonomy): domain Bacteria; phylum Bacteroidota; class Bacteroidia; order Chitinophagales; family Saprospiraceae; genus M3007. The sequence goes on from JALHMA010000060.1 coordinate 16,451, forward strand.
GGGTTTATAAAGGTTGATATACAGCCGCTCGAAAATGAAGCGATTTTACGCTTTTCGAGCGGCTGTATATCAACCTTTATAAACCCTTATCAACCTTCATCAACCTCATAAACCTTCATCAACCTTTTTCAACGCAGCCGATCCACCGAGCGCACCAGCGCCTCGTCTTTTTTGATCGATTTTCCGGCCAGCCATTGCAACAGCAGCGATAAGGTGGGCAATGCCAGCCCTGCCTGGTATTGTACGGAACCGCCGGGCGGCATACTACTCAGAATTTGATAGGTGCTGAAACTCAGCAACACTGCCAGCAGCACGGAGCACAATAGAGCGCCGCCGGTCATGCGGCCCTGCAATGCGCGGTTTTTAAAAATAAAAATGGCGATAAATGAAATAAGGCCGCTCAACACGCTCAGGCCCAGCAGTCCCGGATTGTCGAAAGGGTTAAAAACCTGATCGTTCAGCGCCGGCAAGGTAGATGCCGGATTGTCGGATGTGGTGCGCAGATAAGGCAGTCCAAACTGTCCGAATCCGGCAAGGGAAGCGAGCAGGAGATAAACGGATTGAATACGTTGAATCATGTCGAAATTGTCTTTGAAATAAATCGGCGCAAAAGTAGGATTTTTTACGTGAGTGGTGAATCGTGAGTCGTGAGTGGCATCTCGTTGGAAGAATATTGAGAACATACTTCTAACGGAATGCCACTCACGATTCACGACTCACAACTCACGATTACAGGCCTGAAACACTTAATCCAAAACCATAAACCCTGCCAAGCGGGATGCCTCTCACCTCTCACCTCTCACCTCTCACCTCTAAAAAAGGCTGGTACATCATCAAAGCATGGTTTTCCGCAACCGGCTCTTCGCGCAGCACCTGACCCGAAAGGCTGTCGAACACGCGGCGCCCGATCCTGTTATGGCGCGAATAGCCGCCCCAGGGTTCGTGTTGTATAAAATGTTCGCTTTCAAATACCTCGTATCGAAAATCCGGTGCTGTGCTACTGCGCATTGCGCCGTGTAAATCCGTATCGGTCAGCCAGACGCAGATTTGGAAATCATGGGGCGTATCGTTGCGCAATTGTAAATCGATATAATTATAGGCCAGGGTAGCGCCCGATCCGAAAGGCAGGGTGCGGCCTTCGTCGGGGAAAACATCGTAACTGTGCCGCCAGCGCTCGGTGACCGTGAGCGGCGTGTGCAGGGCCATCCAGTAAAGCAGGTTGCCCAATTGGCAGAGTCCGCCGCCGACACCTTTTTGCAGGCGGCCATTTTCGAGCACCAGTCCTTCGAGGTACCCTTTCCGGGCAGTCGGATTTCCGACTAAATACCAAAAAGAAAAGGTCTCGCCGGGCCGGATGAGCACGCCGTTGATGTTGGTTGCGGCCAATTGCAGGTTGGTCACTTTATTGACCTGAAGGTACATATCAAGCGCCTTCAAGCGCCTGAAAAGCGGCGTCTGGTGCTGAAAGACGTTTATTTCAAGTGGGTTTTGTTGTTGAACGGCCCATTTTGTGTTGCCTGAAAACCATTCCCAGCGGCGTTTCCATGTATAATAAAAACGTCCGAGGCGGCGGCGAAAACGAGACCTTTGATGGGGCCGTGCGATAGTTTTGAAATTCTGGTGCATCGTTATAAATAGATTAAGCGTGGTTTGATCAGGCGTTAAATTTGACCATTAACGGCATTATGCCCAGGGTGTTATAACTGGGGTTAAAACCCCTAATTGGCATTCGTTGACTAACCACCGGCTGAAGCCGATGGTTATTGATATAAGTCACTCGATTTTGATTGACCCAAAATGCTATTTCAATAACTCCCGGCTTCAGCCGGGAGTAAGTACAGATGCCTCAATACGGGGTTTTAACCCCTCTTTTGTCATAGAAATATAAAAAAATCATTTTCAAGCCGTTTATTTGCAAATAAAGACCAAATGTACCGGCTCCACTACCGTTCCTTGTTAAAGTCTGGCACGAACTTTTCTATACAGTACTATCTGGGCTAAAAATGCCGGAAAACAAATGAAGTAATCAAGGAAAGGGTGCATTTCAAATTGTCATTGTATTGACGGGGTGACTTCAAGTCACCCCGTCAATAAGCTTGGCGCTTGGCCAAGCAACAATTTGAAATGCACCCTCAAAGAAAATACTTGAGATTATAGTCAACACAGTGTGGTTTTGAACGAGAAGAAAAACTAATCCACTGATTACCAATGCTTTCTCAACTATCAACATTCTCAACCACTCAACTTTCAGTATAAATTCTTTGCAAATGCTTGATTATCAACACTGATAACCAATAACTAATAACCGATAACCACTTATTGGTGAATACGTATCAATTAATCCTGTATAAAAAAATCGGGCAGCGATGGCACTATGTACGCCTGTCCAATGCACCGGATAATCAGTTCATTACTGAAACGGGCTGCTGCGGGCTGGCGCCTGACAGCACTGTACTCCGGCGTCCCGACACTGCTTTTACCGATCCAGTTGCCCAACTTCGGCAGGAGGCTGAAAAATGGGCGGTAGAAGGTTACCACAAACCGCACCAAAACAACTTGCAGGTAATGACCCTGCATTTCCAGATGCCGCGCTGGCGGGGCTATCCTGCTGGTGCGCCCTGGTACGACGACTGGGTGACCGGCTACCTCGACCCGATTGAAGCGATGCTTGCAGCCACCAGAAACGGCATTGCGCGGGGCAACGAACGTTTTTCAGGCAATTACCTGCACCATTACGCTATTTTCAATTCAGACCTGGCGCTCGAAGCCGTGGAAAAAATAGCGGCTGCCGCGCCCGTAAAATTCCTTTTGGACATCCACATCGGTCGCCGCGAGAAACAGGTTCAGATACCTATTGACCCCAATGTGCCGGAATACCTGCGCTCACTGTTCCGGATCGTGGAAAAATCGGCGCGTACCATTGCCAGCGAATTGCCGGTACTGTTTCCGGGCGACCCGATGCAGCCCGAACTGGTGCCGGGCAACACCCATCGCCGCGTTTTAGGCGCGGAAGCCCTTCGTTTACGACAATTATTGAAAGAAAAATGGAACTTCGATTCCAGTTTCTGGGATCCGCTTACGCAGGCTTCTCCTTCCGAAGTCGTGTTTTTAAACGGTATGGCGGAAGAAAAAAAACAGGAAGTGATTGCATTGATCAGCCAACGCATGAGCCGGCCGCTCTACCTGATCGATTGTGAAACGGGCCTCTTTGAAATCGGACCGGAACAAATTTTTTCCAGCGCCCATGAAGGAATGGTGTTCGATGCCACGCTGGAATGGGTTATTTATTTCTCCCACCACTACACCCTTACTTTTGGCGGCGACTGGCTGGTGGCAGCCGTGAAGGACATGTACCACGAGCAGCCCGAATTGTTGAACAACTGGTAAGTACCGCCGAACCCTGTTCGGCGTACCGGCTGCTTTAGCTGCCGGACACCAAAACTGGAAAGATTCGGTCGTTTTTCTATACATATAAATGGCCTCGGCAGTTCCGGCAGCTAAAGCAGCCGGTACAACTTCGCCGAACAGGGTTCGGGGGCACCACAGTAAAAAAACCATTCTCAGTTTATCCTTTCCTCATTCGTTAGATATACGCAGGAGAATGCGATATTTGCAGCCGTTTTTGACACTGATTCGTGTGGTTTTGTGCGTAGACATGTTTGAATTCGCCCTGTTTTCAATCAATATTATGCATACAATGCGCGAACCGGTCGGTTTGAATAATAAAAAATAATTCGAATGGCTGCCAAACACAAACAGCAGGTAAAACAGGTTCCGAATAAAATACCTGCCTCCAAACCGAAGCCGAAAGTGGCGTCGGCTCCGATACTTACCCAAACCTTTTCGCCGGGATTCTGGCGCAACAACTGGATACCCGCCCTGTTGCTCCTGGCCATGGCTTTCGGTCTGTATGGCGCATCGATCCCTTATGGCTACATGCTGGACGACCAGATGGTGATCTGGGGCAACGCATACGTCCAGAAAGGTTTTGCAGGCCTGAATGATATTTTTGCGTACGACAGTTTCATGGGGTATTTCCAGAAACAGCAGTTCCTGTTGGAAGGCGGGCGCTACCGTCCCCTGAGTTTGGCCACTTTTGCGGTTGAAGTCGGTATTTTTGGAAAGGGAAGCCCGAACCTGATCTATGTCAGCCACATCGTCAACATCCTGTTATATGGCGCAACCGGCATCCTGTTGTACCGTATTTTACTGGGCTTGTTTCCATTAAAAGAAGATGGCCGCTGGTATTTTAGCGTGCCGTTCATCGCCTCGGCTTTTTTTGTGCTGCATCCACTGCACAGCGAATGTGTGGCCAATATCAAGGGCCGCGACGAGATTCTGGCCCTGCTGGGCGCGCTTGCCGCCTTGTATGCCACATTAAAATATTTTGATACCAACCGTATCCTCTGGTTGATTTTGTCGGGCGTTTTCCTCTTGCTGGGCGTATTGTCCAAAGAAAATGCGCTGACCTTTATTGCCGTTATTCCGCTCACGGTTTATTTCTTTACCAATGTTTCCGGTGGCCGCAACTTTGGGGCGAGCATACCCTTGCTGCTGGCTGGATTGATATTTATCGCGGTGCGTTATAATGCGCTCGGTTATATGCTCAACCACGGCAACGACACGACCGACCTGATGAACAATCCTTTCCTGGGCATGACCGGAGGGGAACGGCTGGCAACTATTTTCCTGACGCTGGGCTGGTATGTGAAACTGCTGTTTGTACCGCATCCGCTTACGCACGATTATTACCCCTACCATGTGCC
>JALHMA010000061.1 GCA_022844265.1 Saprospiraceae bacterium
TGGCGATACGCGCCCCCTGCAGAAAATAGCCACCGGCAATGCCAAAAACAGGAGAGTGGAGTTTCGGGTGCAATATTGAAAAAATTGGTGTTTGGTGTTTAGTGTTTAGTGTTTGGGGCGCTTCGCGTTTGGCATTAGTTGATATTTTGGTCGAAAAAACCACACGGTTGCCCAAGGCGAAGCGCCCGAAACACGAAACATCACACACCACACACGACCCAAGGCGGAGTTCCCGAAACACCAAACACCACACACGGACGGCCCAAGGCAGAGTGCCCTAAACACTAAACACCATACACCATACACCAACCTACAAATCCTTTTTCCGAAAAACCCGCACCGCCAGCAGCATTGGAACCACTGCCCATAACAACAGGATACCCATGGCCGATACAATGCCCCAACTGGAACCCAGCCATTCGCGGAACAAAGCGCCGGTGTAACCCATCAGCGCTGAAATATCCATTTGCAGCAACACCACTACCCTGGCCAGGTCGATGGGATTGAGCGCAGCCAGTACCAGCGTAGCTTTTTCCAAAGGGTAATCAGCAAAAGAGAACAGGATAAACAGTACCAGTGCATCGTAGAGCAAGGCGAAATAAAACCACAACAGCAAGGCCACGCCAATTCCTTTGGCCTTATCGCGGGTGAAAACCGAGGCGAGTAAAGCCAGCGCGATAAAAACAATCGTCAGGCCCATAGCGGCTGCCAACAGCGACAAACCCGTTGCCGTAGGCGTGTACAAGGCGATCGGAACACCGATGCCCAGCAATACCGCAATCAGCAGGGCAATAACCAGCCCTAAAAACTGGCTCCAGACAATAACACCCCGCCGAATGGGCTGGGCAGCCAGCAATTCAATAAATTCACCGGCATTGTAAAAATGAATGGTCGCAAACACCACGCTCACCAAAGGCGTGACAATCAGCACGATATTCAGCAGACTGATAAGGCCTTTGGTCGGGTCGTCGCTCAGGCCGAACAAACCCATCGAAACGGCCAGCAGAAACAACGTATAACCTATGACGATCCTGTTTTGCAGGATATCATACAGCACGTATTTGATGATGCGGAAGATGGGATTTCCGGCTGCCGCCGATTTGCCGGTTGTGTGTTGCATGGTGGCAAAACGTATCTCCGGCGCTATTTCTTGTACGATGGATTTCATGCCGTAGCCTGTTGTTTCATAACGTTTGCAATAGCGCGGTGCAATTTGTCCTCACCCGTTTGGGCCTTCAGTTGTTCAATGGGCTGGTAAAAAAGTACTTTGCCTTCCATGATATACAGCACATCGGTGGTCAGTTCGTCCAGATCGCTGAGAATGTGAGAAGTAAGCAGGGTGAGTTTCCCTTTCGCTTTTTCCGCCAGTACCTTTTCTTTCAATATTTCGGAAGACAAGGGATCAAGCCCGGCGGTCGGCTCGTCCAGAATCAAAACAGCGGGATCGAACATAAAAGCCAGGCAGGCGCTCACTTTCTGGCGGGTGCCGCCGGAAAGGGTGCGCATGGTTTTATGGGCAAATGTATCGACTTCAAATGCCCGCATCAGGTCGTCGTCGAGGCGCTGAAAGGTACCGCGCCTGATTTCCTGTATCATATCGAACAGTTGACCCACCCGGATATGATCGGGGTAACGCCCGATTTGGGGCATGTAACCGATGTGCCGGCGGTAGTCCCAGTTGCCCAGGATATGTTCGCCGTTCATGGTCACATCGCCGCTGTCGGGGATGACCAGACCGAGCAGGCACTTGATAAACGTTGTTTTGCCGGAACCATTCGGCCCGATAAACGAAACAGCCTGGCCTGCCTGCATACGCACGCTCACCCCGTCGAGGACTTTGAGTTTGCCAAAGGATTTGCTGAGTTGGATGGATTCGAGCATGACTTTTTATTGGTTATTCGTTATTCGTTATTGGTTATTCGTGTGGCAACGCTTGGCTTCGGTATTTGATTAAGCCAAGCGTTTCCACACGAATAACCAATAACAAATAACCAATAACTATTTAGGTAAAAGAACTGCATCAATGACGTGAACAATCCCGTTCGATGCCGGAACGCTGGCAACAATATTGGCGCCGTTGACGGTGTATTTGCCATCTTTAACGCCGATGGTGACTTTGCCGTCGTTGGCCATTGGAATCACCTGCCCGTCCTGGAGCATTTCTGTTTTATACACCGCAACAGCGACATGGTACTGCAAAATATCCTGCAACACCGCTTTTTTATCGGGCTTCAGCAGGTCGGTTACGGTGCCGGGAGGCAGTTTCTCAAAAGCGGCATTGGTCGGTGCGAACACGGTAAAAGGGCCTGCGTTAGAAAGCACATCCACCAGTTCCGCCGCTTTGACGGCTGTGACCAGGGTGGTGTGGTCGGGACTGCTGATGGCTACTTTCACCACGTCTTTCTGTGAATCATTGTCTTGCACGGCAGATTGTCCTGCCCCTGCGGGAGCGGAAGCCTGGCTGCTGGAAGATTGTTGTTCCGGTGCGGAATTGGTGCAGTTGGTCAGTGCGATGAGCGCCAACATTCCCAAAATAGTGCGAAATAAAAAGTTGATTTTCATACAATTGTAATTTTTAAGTTTACTTAAATCGCCAGCGGCCGCATCACGGGTTTTTCATCCATCAGCTGTTCCGGCGTCAGGGAAGGAATAATTTTTTCGGCCTTGTCCATCAGGTACACCATAAAACTGCGCATCAGCATCAGGGCATGCGGCATCCGCTCCACCACCACGGCGTAGAGGCTGACCGGCCGGTAAGGCACGTCGCCGATACCGTCGCGATCGAGGTCGTAACCTTCATATTTATCCCAGTAGTTGCCGTTGAAGGTGTTGAGCACCAGGCTCCCGTTTGTGGATACGTCGAAAGAATTGCCAAAAAAATTGTTGCCGCGGATCACATTGGCGTCGCAACTGGCCTGCACGCGCAGCGCCCAGCCGTTTTCGCGAAACTGGTTGTCTTCCAGTATGATCCGGCTGGCGCCTTCCAGGTACACGCCCGCTGAATTGTGTTCGAAGTTGTTTTTCCAGATATGGCTGTCCGAAATGTCTTTCAGCAGAATGCCGTAAGCGGAACTCCCCCAGTTGTAACCAAAATAGTTTTCCGTCATGCTGACCTGGCGCGAGTACATGACCGCCACGCCGGCGCCATTGTTGCGAAACGTGTTGTGGTGGTAGCTGTCGCTGTGCGAAAACATAAAATGCAGGCCGTAACGCAGGTTTTGTTCGCTGGTGTTGCCCCTTATTTCAGAGTCGGTCACGAATTCGAAATAAATGCCGTCGCGGTGTCCGGTCAGGTAATTTTCTTCGATGAGGGCGCCCGCGCATTTCCATAAATGGATGCCGTTGCCGCTGTTCTGTTCTTCTTTGATAATGCCCCGCACCACATTGCGGCTGACCCGGCAACCGATGGTATTGGACAGGTAAATGGCAAAATTGCAGTCCTGAAAGCGGTTTTCAGCAATCACCACCGAATCCGCCGACAACACTTTGATGCCTGCCAGGTCCTTCGTGCTCATCTGACCACTGTTGCGAATGTCAAAACCCTGCACGGTCACATACGGACTATTGACCGTAATGACTTCGTCCAGGTGCCTGCCGTCGAGCACCGGGTAACCGATGCCGATCAGCGACAAAGGTCTGTTGATCTCCAGATTGCCTTCCGCATACAAGCCCGGGTGTACCAGGATGGTATCGCCCGAATGCGCCCGTTCCAGCGCGGTGCGGATATTCGGACAGGCCCGGCCGGCGCCTACTTCGATCACAGCGGCAGACAGGGCGGCGGTCATCAGAAGTAGCAAAGAGATCAATAAGTGCTTCATTTTGAGATGTTTACAAGCTCGTTCGAAAATTTGACAACTTTTTGAAAGTTGTCAAATTGGGTGTATTGCATGGATTGGGCTTCTTCATTCAAAACTTTTCCGCACGGCTTCCCAGTTCATTTCCGTTCCGCCGCCAATCTCCGTTTTTACTTTTGCGAGATCAGCGGGATCGGAAAACGTTGCCACATCGCTGCGCATGGGACTTTTGATCGCTTCATTTTGCAGGAAAAAAGCCTTTTGCACGTCTACGAACGAAGCGCTTTTTTTGAAATCGACCGAAACGATCTGCGCGACGTTTGCCGCCGGTATTCCGCCGCCGTCCAAATGCGCCACCAGGCAGTTGAGGTCGTCGAATTTTAGCACCTTGCCCTTATCCGTAATGATCTCCGCACCGAAACGTTTATCGGTGAGCGTCATCTTGCAATGGTAGCAGGCATCCTGGCCGTACCGGATCGGTTCGGGGCCGGAAGCACAGGAACCCGCCAGCAGGGTAGTCAATAAGACGATACCGATACCGGTTGTCAGTGTAGTCAGCGGTTTTGTTTTCATCTTCTTTTTGTGTTTAAAATACTCCCACCACCACAAGACGGTCGCTAATAAACAGACCCCGATAATCATCCAGGCGCCCGTATCGGGGCCGGAATAGGAAGTGAAATTGAGCAGGTTTTTATAACCGATCAGCGGCGGCTGGTACGACATATCGGGTACTTTGATGGCTGCATTCGGATCGAGGTTGTGCCCGTAGTCGTAGCCCCAACGCCAGAAATCCCACATAGCAGCGACGCCATACACATAAGATAACAACGTGAAAAAGAACAGGATACGGGCACTGCCCAATACTGCCGCCGCCAGCCCAACCGCTATCAGAAAACCAATCAGCGGGCCGATGTACTGGAATTCGGGAAACATCTCGACACTGATATGTTTCATACCGATATAGTGATTCAGCCCGTTGATGATATCCACTTCCCCGCTCAATTTGTTTACCCATATTTTCATGGTCAGCCCTTCCGGGTATTGCGGCGCCCAAAGCAGGATTTGCCAGAGCGGTACGAAATAGGTAACCACAAGGGAAAGGGTCGTGATACCGAGCAGTATACGTGTTGTTTTACTGAGCTTGTTCATGTGTTTGGAATTGAATTTAGGCAAAACCCGAGTGAAGAGGTGACATCTGCGAGGCACGAGCAGGTGTTATCTCTTCACGGGAACTTTCGAGATAACACCTGCTCGTGCCTCGCAGATGTCACCTCTTCACTCGGGTTTTGCCTTTGCTTTATTTCACCGCTCCCGTCGGTGCGGCTTTGTTACCCATGCTGTATGTGAGCGGTGTGCTGGAACCGCGCGGCGACACCCGCACGTACCCCTGCATTTCCTGGTGCAGCGCAGAACAGAAGTCGGTGCAGTAAATCGGGAATACGCCTACACGGTCCGGCACCCATTTGAGGGTACAGGTTTCGCCGGGCATGATGAGGATTTCAGCGTTGTTGGCGCCTTTTACCGCAAAACCGTGCGGTACATCCCAGTCCTGCTCGAGGTTGGTGACGTGGAAATAGACCTCGTCGCCCATTTTGACGCCTTCGATATTGTCGGGATTGAAGTGCGAGCGAATTGAAGTCATGTTCACGTGGACTTTATTGCCTTCGCGGAACACCTTCGCTTCTTTCTCACCTTTGGCGGCATAAGGGTGCTCGTTTTCTTCAATTTTGAAAAAACGGACCGACTTGGGCGCTACCAGACTGGCGGGAATCGCTTCTGCATAGTGTGGTTCGCCGGTGGTCGGGAAGTCGAGCAGGAGTTTCATTTTATCGCCGGAGATGTCGTACAACTGCGCGGACTGGGTCAGTTCCGGCCCGGTGGGCAGGTAGCGGTCTTTGGTAATTTTGTTGTAGGCGATCACGTATTTGCCGTGCGGTTTGCGCGTCGGGCCGCCGGGAATACTCAGGTGGCCGATGGAATAATACGTCGGTACGCGGTCTACCACTTCGAGTTTTTCAATGTTCCACTTGACAATTTCAGAGGAAACGAAAAAGGAAGTGTAGGCAAAACCTTTGCCGTCGAATTCGGTGTGCAATGGGCCGAGACCCGGTTTTTTCACCTCGCCATGCAGCACGGCGTCGTATTTCAGCACAGGAATATCGTCGAACGTGCCTTCAAAGTTTTTGTCGGCAATGGCTTTCTGAATTTTCTGGAAAGAGAACACCGGAATCACAGCGGCTAATTTGCCGGAACCGCAGATGTACTCGCCGCTCGGATCCACGTCGCAACCATGCGGTGACTTCGGACAAGGCATAAAGTAGACGATGTCCTTCAGTTCTTTCGGATCGAGCACGATGGTTTCCGTTTCAATGGTAGATGTGCCGGTGTGCGTTTTGTCGCTGTACACGTTGTGTGCGTAGCGGACTTTGGATTTTTTGCCTTTGCCCGCTTTGACGTATTCCTCACATTTTTTCCAGTTGAGGGCCATGATAAAGTCCTTGTCTTTCTGGGAAGCGTTTACTTCCAGCAGGGTGTTGGCTTGTTCGGTATTGTAGCAGGAGAAGAAAAACCAGTCGCGTGAAGGGCCGCGGCCGCCGCGGCTCAGGTCGAAGTTGACGCCGGGCAGTAACACCTGGAAACTGACTTTCATTTCGCCGCTTTCAGGGTTGATACCGATGAAAGAGACGGTGCCTTTAAAATTTTGTTTGTAGGTATTGATGGCAACGTCGGGATCGGAATCGCCGTCGTCCATCGGGTAACTGAAACGGGTTCCGGCAACGGCGTATTCCGAATTTTCGGTCAGAAACGGCGAAGAGTGGTTACCGGAGCTGTTCGGGATTTCGATAATTTCCTCCGTGCGGAAGGTTTTTAAATTAATGCGGGCGATACGCGGCGTATTGTTGCCATTGACAAAAGCCCAGCGGCCATCGTGTTCGCCATTGGTGGTCGAAAGTGCGATGTGGTGCGAATCATCCCAGGGAACAAAACCGTGGGAAGTATTCAGCATCGGTTTGGTTTCCTCGCTGTATCCCCAGCCGTTTTCTGCAAACTGGGAAAAAACGGGAACAATACGCAGCAAACGCCCCGAAGGAATACCGTAAACGGCCACCTGGCCGTTGAAACCGCCGGACACGATGTTGTAAAATTCATCGTATTTGCCGGGAGCAACGTACACTTTCTGAGCAGCGTCGCCTTCTACGGCTGAACTGATGTTTTTGGGTTTACAGCCGGGTGTAAAGAGCAGCGCAGGCAGCATCAGTACAGCGACTGTGAGCAGGAAAATATGTCTGATTTTCATATAAAAATTTGATTTTGAATTAGTTAAGTAGTTATCGGTTATCAGTTATTCGTTATCCGGCTTATGACTCAAGCATTCGTATAAAAAATAACCCGAACTGATTTTAACCCGACACTTAGTTCTTAAAAAAAGCGCTCTTTGCCCTTTATTTCTCCCCGTCATTTTTCCGCATAAATTCTACGAGTTTCCGGGCGTCCTCCTGTGTTATGTTCTGATTGGGCATACGCACGAGGCATTCTTCGAGCATCTTTTGCGCCTCCGGATCGGTTTCGAGCATCATTTCTACATTGGTGATCATGTTCATAATCCAAACAGGTTCGCGTCTTTTGGTTACGCCGGCCCATCCCGGGCCGACTAATTTTTCATCGCTGAGTTTGTGGCAGGCCAGACATTTAGAATCATAAATCGTCTGACCGGCCGTCACCCATTCCTTGTTGAGCGGATTGGTCAGTTCTACGGTTTTGACTTCAGTGCCATGTGTTTCGGGTTGCGGTACAGCGAGGTCGGAAGGTGCGGGAGATTTTTTGGCTGCATTCTCTGCTTCCTGTTTGGAGGTGCAGGCGAAAAAAATAAGCAGCAGGAGTGTTGCGAGGGAAATCGTTTTGTCAGTCATGTTGAAAAGGAGGATCGTGATAAAATAATTAAAGAGTTAAAACTCTTTTTATTTGCAAATGTATCGGGCGCCTGCAAAACGGGCAGATGACCGCCATCAGTCAGGGACCTGATTTTGGTCACTCTTTTTAGCACGGGCGGTATTTGTATCTTTGCCGAATGTTTTCAAAAACATTCGGATACGCATTGCGCGCTACCGTGTATGTGGCTTTACACGGAAAAGAAGGTAAAAAAGTAAGTCTGCAAGAGGCCTCCGAGGCCTTGAGTATACCCCATCATTTCCTGGGAAAAATCATGCAGGACATGGTCAAACACGGCATTTTTGATTCGATCAAAGGGCCGAATGGGGGTTTTTATGGAAATGCCGTAACCCTTCAAATCCTCTTGATTGATATCCTGAAAATCACGGACGGCAATCTGATATTCGACCAATGCGCGCTGGGTATCAAGCGCTGCAATGCGGCAAATCCCTGCCCGCTACACGACGATTTTGCGAGTTGCCGCAATGGTATGATCCAGGCGCTGACGGTGAAAACGGTCGGGATGCTGGCCGAAGAAGTGGAGGAAGGGAAGAGTTTTCTGGCCAGGTAGGGTGTTTAGTGTGTGGTGTTTAGTGTTTGGTGTTTGGGGCGCTTCGCCTAAGCTACCCACTGTTTTGACCAAAATACCAACTACCGCCAAAGGCGAAGCGCCCGAAACACTAAACACGAAACACCAAACACGGGCTTGGGCGAAGCGCCCGAAACACTAAACACCAAACACCAAACACTAAACACGGGCCAAGGGCGAAGCGCCCCAAACACTAAACACCACACACTAAACACCAACACCATTTCCGCACAACCGCGTCCGAAATCGGACAAAATTGCCTGCAATTCCGCCCATAAATATCTGATTATCAATACATAAAAAAACCGGCATGGCATGTGAGGCTATCCTGATAAACCTCGCATAACTGATTCGTTTAGATTAAGTTCTTTATAGACGCTTGATTATCGACACCAATAACTAATAACGGATAACCAGTACTGCCATGCTGTCCAACTATCTGAAAATTGCCCTCCGCAACCTCCGGAAAAACCCGCTCTACACATTTCTGAATATTGCCGGCCTGGCGGTCGGCCTGACGGCCAGCACGCTGGTGCTGCTTTGGGTAGCCGACGAATTCAGTTATAACCGCTTTCACAGCAACCTGTCGAGTATTCACCTGATCCTGCAAAACCAGACGCAGGGTGGCGAGACCTACACCTTTCAAAGCACGCCCGGGCCACTCGCCCCCGCGCTTCGCACCGAAATGCCGGAAATAGAATGGGTAACCCGTACGAGCTGGAGCGGGCAGCATTTGCTGAATCTTGGCGATAAAAGCACCTACGAACGCGGCATGTATGCCGAACCGGATTTTTTTCAAATCTTTTCTTTCCCGGTGCTCAGTGGCGACCCTATGGCGGCGTTGCGGGATGCCGGCTCGGTCGTCATTACGGAACGAACGGCTAAAAAGTTCTTCGGCAACGAAGACCCGATCGGTAAAATATTGCGCCACAACAACCTGCGCGATTTAAAAGTGGCCGCCGTGGTAGAGGATGTGCCGCCCAACAGTACCGTTCGTTTTGATGTGCTGCTGCCTTTTCGGTTATTCGAATTGGACAACACCGAATGGATGACCACTTGGGGAAACAATTCGCTGCCGACCTGGGTCGCCTTACATTCCGGTACGGATGTGGCTAAACTCAACCAAAAACTGGAAAATTTCATCCAGGCCAAAGACCCCGATGCCGTCGCGCATATTTTCGCCTATCCGTTGTCCGAATGGCGCCTGCGCGGCAAGTTTGAAAACGGCAAACAAAGCGGAGGCCGCATCGACGTGATTGTGATGCTGGGTATTATCGGCATTTTTGTGCTGCTCATTGCCTGTATCAATTTTATGAACCTGGCCACCGCCCGCTCCGAACGCCGCGCCCGCGAAGTAGGCGTGCGCAAAGTGGTAGGCGCCCCGCGCAGCCTTATTATCGGGCAGTTTTTGAGCGAAGCCTTGCTGATGACGTTTTTGGCGCTGGTGCTGAGCCTGGTTATGACGAAACTCACCCTGCCTGTTTTCAACCGTTTTTTTGAAAAAAGTTTAGCGCTCGACTTTAGCAACTGGCAGCTTTGGTCGGCCCTGCTGGCACTCGGATGTATCACCGGTTTGGTATCAGGTAGTTATCCGGCATTTTATCTGAGCAGTTTCCAGCCGGTACGCGTTTTAAAAGGCCTGATCCGCAGCGGCAGAAACAGCGGAATGCTGCGCAAGGGGTTGGTTACTTTTCAGTTTGTGATTTCCATTTTTCTGATCATTTCCACGATGGTTATTTACCGCCAGATTGAACATGCGCAAAACCGGCCGCTGGGCTACGATGCCGAAAATCTGATCGAACTGCCCGCCCGCGGCGATATGACGGAAAAATTTGACATCATGAAAAATGATCTGGCACAAATTCCCGGCGTCACAAGCGTTTCGGCCGGTTCGCACGACCTGATAAATTTTGGCAGCAATACCTCCGGCATCGAGTGGCCGGGCAAAACAGCCGACCAGGATTTCCTGGTTTCCGTTACCAATGTCAGTTATGACTGGACCCAAACGGTCGGTCTGAAAATCATGGAAGGCCGCGATTTCAGCCCCGAATTCGGCGGCGATACGCTATGCTGCCTGCTCAACCAGACCGCTGTCCGGCGCATGGGCCTCAAAGACCCGGTGGTGGGTTCTACCATCCAGTACGATTCAACCGTTACCATTATCGGCGTCGTAGAGGATTTTGTGTACAACGATCCGTTTTCCTCGCCCATGCCGATGGCTGTTTTTCTCAGCAAAGGCAGTATGGATCATTTTTTTATTCGTTTTCAAAACGATGAAAACTGGCGGCAAAGCCTCGCTCAAATCGAACAGACCGTCAAAAAACACAATCCGAGTTACCCCTTCGAGTTCAATTTTACCAAAGAAGCCTATCAGAAAAATTTTGATGAGATGCGCTCGGTCGGCCAATTGGCCAATATTTTCGGCGGACTGGCTATTTTCATCAGTTGCCTGGGTCTTTTCGGCCTGTCCGCCTTTGTGGCCGAGCGCCGCAACAAGGAAATCGGCATCCGAAAAGTGCTGGGCGCCACAGTGGCGAACGTCTGGTTTGCCTTGTCCAAAGACTTCCTGAAACCCGTCGTGCTGGCTTTCTTGCTGGCCGCGCCCCTGGCGGGCTGGGCGATGCAAAAATTGCTCGACCGCTTCGAGTACCGCATCGATTTGTACTGGTGGATTTTTGCTGCGGCAGGCCTGGCAGCGCTGGCAGTAGCGCTTGTCACCGTAAGTTATCAGGGTATAAAAGCGGCACTACTGAACCCGGTGACCGGTTTGCGCAACGAATAACGTTGTTAGTGTTTAGTGTGTGGTGTTTAGTGTTTAGGGTGCTTCGCCTTTGGCAGTAGTTGATATTTTGGTCGAATTTTTCACAAATGCCAAACGCGAAGCACCCTAAACACTAAACACCACACACCACACACGAGTCAGGATTACAAGCCTGAAAAACACATCCAAAAACCCGCCGAGTCACCAAGCGGGAGACCTCTCACCCTCTCACTTCTCACTTCTCACCTCTCTCACATCCATCGCGTCACGCAATCCATTCCCCACCAGGTTGAATGCGAGTACTGTACAGGCAATGGCCAGCGCGGGCGCGATTGCCAGCAGCGGCTTTCCGCCGAGCGCGTAGCCGTAGTTTTCATTGAGCATTGTACCCCAGGAAGGAGCGGGCGGTTGCACCCCGAATCCGAGGTAACTCAAGCCGGATTCGACGAGTACGGCAGTAGCAAAATTGCCCGCCGCAACCACCAGTACCGGCCCCATCAGGTTGGGCAAAATATGCCGGAAAATAATCCTGCCTGATCCGAAGCCCATACTTTGAGCGGCTTCCACAAAGGGCAGGTCGCGCAGCGCCAGCACCTGGCCGCGCACCACCCGCGCCACATCAACCCACATGGTAAGCCCGACGGCCAGGAAAATAATGCCGATACCGCGGCCAAGGGCCAGGACAATAGCAAAAACGAGCAGCAAAGTAGGAACAGACCAAACCGTATTCACCAGCAACATCACGGCATCATCGACCCGGCCACCGAAATAGCCGCCCAAAGCGCCGATCACCAGTCCGATAGTGAGCGAAATAACTACGGCAATACCGCCTACCAGGAGTGAAATACGAAATCCCAGTAAAAGCCGGCTCAGGATACAGCGGCCATATTTATCGGCGCCCAGCCAGAAAGTGCGCTGTTCTATCAGGGTTGTGTGCTGAAATTGCTCCACCAGATCGGTGCGTTCCAGTCGCTTTGGCTGTCCCGAAGCATTGAAGAACACAAAAGCATCGCCCGTTTTTTGAATACTATCCCGAAGTGAGGAAAAAAGGGAAACCAGGTGCACGGCCTCCACCTTGTTTGTTGTTCCAAAACGTTGAAAATAAACGGAATCTGTGCGCACCTGAAGGCTGCCGGGCTGGATTGGAATCAGGCGAACAGCCGGTTCTTTGCCGAACAGCATTTGTGAAAACCAGCCGGCATATTCCGGTTCTCGCGCCAGGTATACGGGCAGTAAATCAGCCCGAAAACCGGGTTCCTGCAATGCCAGTTCCGTAATTTGAGTATTGGCATCCGGCGCATCATCCGGCGCCGGCAGGTAGCCAAAAATGGCTATGAGGATAGCCAGCACGATAAAACACAGGCCTGCAAATGCGGGTTTGTTTCGGCGAAACCGCAGCCATGCCTTGCCCTTTGTGTTAACGCTGCTCATTGGTTTGTGTCTGTCGATTTCTCCTGCGTTCCCAGCGACTCAGCGTCTCCGTCAACATCCAGGCCAGACCGATCAGAACCAGCAGCAGCGGGACGGCGCCAATATCCTGCAATAACAGGGCTAATGCCGTGAATCCCATACTGGCGCCCACTAAGATCAGCGTCGCCTGGGAATGAGAACACCCGATATTGAGCAACAGGTGGTGGATATGGTTTCGATCGGGCGAAAAAGGCGACTTTCCATTGAAAATTCTTTTGGCAAATACGCGTACGGTATCGAACAGCGGAAGAATCAGTACGCCGACCGCAATAATCGGAGCGGCGTGGAATCGCATGGAAACGAAAGGCATCGGCTGCGAGTTCAGTTCAATAAATTTAATCGCCAGCACAGCACACACCATTCCAATAAAAAGCGAGCCCGTATCGCCCATAAATATTTTAGCGGGCGACAAATTATATTTCAGGAAAGCCACAATAGCGCCTGCTAATGAAAAAGCCAGCACCGCCATCGCCGGAACATCCATGACAGCAAACCACGAGCCCCACAAACAACAGGCCCAAAGTCCGATGCTCCCGGCGAGTCCGTTGATGCCATCGATCAGGTTAAAGGCATTGATAATGCCTACAATAGCGACAATGGACAGGGCAAAACTGGTCATCTCCGGCAATTCATGGATGCCCAACACGCCAAAAAGACTGGTGATCCGAACATTGCCTTTGTAAGCGAGAATAATGGAAACCAGCAGCTGACCACCCAGTTTTTTGGTTGGCGACATAGGCACCAGATCATCCAGAATACCTACCAGAAAAATAATGATAAAAGCAGCCAGAATATATTGCAGCACCCCAAAAGTCTGCATGGGCGTCCAGAGTACAATGGCACAAACCGTACCTGCAAAAATAGCAATGCCACCCAACGAGGGCGTTGGTTCGATATGGGCACTTCGTTCATTGGGGGAATCGTAGAGTCGGCGCTCCTTCGCTACCCGGATGATGATCGGAATGATCAAATACGTCAGTGTAAAAGAAGTAATGAAGCCGAGAATTATGGTGTACATGGATGATCCTCAATGTTTGTGGTTTGGGCAATCGACACAGAGATTTTCAGGTGTTACAATGGAACAAGAGGGCAGGCTTCACCAAACTTTTCACGAAATGGGATTCCCGGCACAAAGAAACATTAAAAAATCATTCACCGGTTAATTCTGCTCTATTTGGACTTCCGTTATGTAAAACGGCGCATGGATTGCAAGGTCACTTCTGTCAAGCAGCCGCTGCTTTGTTCTATTGCGTACCGACAGACTGTTGCGCTTTGTTGCAGGCGCACTATCTTTGCAACCCTTAACCATAAGACACCCCGCCGCGTTCATTTTATGTACGTAGGAAGGGCAAAAAAAGTTTAGACATCCTGATTATGAAATTTGCGACCAAAGTCATCCATGCTGGGATAGAGCCCGATCCGGGTACCGGAGCGGTAATGACACCTATTTATCAGACCTCCACGTACGCTCAAAGCTCCCCCGGCGAACACAAGGGCTTCGAATATGCACGCACCCAGAACCCGACCCGTTCGGTACTGGAAAAAAACCTTGCCGCACTCGAAAACGGGGTGGATGCTATCTGCTTCAGTTCAGGCCTCGCAGCCCAGGACGCCGTGATGAAATTATTCAAATCCGGCGATGAAGTGCTGGCTGTCAATGATTTATACGGCGGATCATACCGGCAGATGATCCGGGTGTACGGCCAGTGGGGACTGAAAAGCCGCTTTGTAGATATGTACACCGCTTCCAATGTGGAACAGGCAATCGGCCCGGATACCAAACTGATCTGGATTGAAACACCCACCAATCCGATGCTGAATATCGTGGATATTGCTGCGGTGTGCGCCATTGCGCGCAGCCGGGGCATCCTGACCTGCGTGGACAATACTTTTGCATCGCCTTATCTGCAAAATCCGCTCGATCTGGGCGCCGACATTGTGCTGCATTCGGCGACCAAATACATCGGCGGACATTCCGATGTCGTGCACGGATGCCTGATCGTAAAAGATATCGAACTGGCCGAACGCCTGCATTTTTTGCAAAATGCTACCGGCGCTGTTCCCGGCCCGCAGGATTGTTTTCTGGTGCTGCGCGGCATTAAAACTTTGCACCTGCGCGTACAAAGGGCCTGTGAAAACGCCGCCGCGATTGCCCAATACCTGGCCGCTCATCCGAAGGTTGCAAAAGTCTTCTGGCCCGGTTTTGCGCAGCACCCGAACCACGATATTGCCAAAAAACAAATGCGGATGTTTGGGGCAATGGTCTCTTTCGACCTGAAAGACAATTCGATGGAAAATGCGACAAAGGTGCTGAGCAGCACCCATTTATTCACGCTGGCAGAATCGCTCGGCGGCGTAGAATCGCTGATCGGTCATCCTGCCAGCATGACCCATGCCAGCATTCCGCGGGAGGAGCGCCTCAAAGTGGGCCTCACCGATTCGCTTATTCGCCTGAGCGTGGGTGTGGAAGATGTGGAAGATTTGATAGAAGACCTGGAGATGGCGCTCGGGAAAGTGAAGAGCGAGGCGCCCGGGCAGCCAATCTTTGTTGAGAATTGATGATTGATGAGGTTGATGAGGTTGATGAGGTTTTTAAGGGTTGATAAGGTTGATATTCATCCGCCCGAAAAAAGTAAAATTGGTTCATTTCCGGGCGGATGAATATCAACCTTATCAACCCTTATAAACCTCATCAACCTTTTTCAACCTCATCAACCTTTTTTCAAGATCGTCGTCCTTGTAAAATCGGGCGTATACGGCACCGGCGCGTGCAAATGCAGTTCGGTGCTGAATTGCGTTTCAAAAAGCGTTTTAAAAGGCGCCAGGTAATACGGGCGTTCGGTATTGTCGATGACCAGCAGCCCACCGGTTTTCAAATGAGGCAAAGCCTGCTGAATGCAGGAAGGCCTGGCGCGACCATCCACCAGGATCAGGTCGAAACAGGCTTCCGGGAAAGGATCGATGGTGCGGGCATAACGCTCGAAACTCAGGTGTCCCTGATTCGGCGAGCCGCTTTTAAAATCCGCCGGGTTTTCATGCGAACGGGCGGGGCCCTTGAGAACAGGTTCGGGCGCTACAAAAAAACCCTGCCAGTGTTGGTAGTTTTTACTTTGAACGATGCTGCTGAGTATTTCAAACCATTCGGCATTGTCTTCTACGGTGACGACTTCTGCTACTTTTTTGCAAAAAAACAAGGTAGAGCCGCCGCCGCCAAATTCAAAGACCCGGAAATCGGGGCGAATATGTTGTTCCAGATATGCCTGGGCAGGAAATGTGATCCAGGCCCATTCATCAGAGACCGAGTTTCGGCCCTCCGTGAAAGAGGCTGACCACTGCCCGTAGCAGGACCAGATTTGTTTGAAATGCGCCCAGTTTTGGGCGTAGCGAACGGATTGCCAGGCAAAGAATGGCAGGGATTTTTTCCAGGACATCGAACAAAGTTTGGGGCAAAGGAAAGGAAAAGAATCATTTTGTCAGCTCCGGACGGAGCACACCGTGAAAACGCAACAAATGATCGGGCGCCTGCTCATTGTAAATACAGAGAATGAGGTTGTTGCGCTGCTGGCGTTCGTTGGAAAAAAGAATTTTTATTGGATTGTGGATATACCCGCGTTCGGCAAAAAGTTGCAGCTGGGATTGACGGGGACGCCGAAAAAGCTTCAATTCATCTGCGGTGGCAGGTATCGGCACATCGCCATAACCTTCCTCCTGCAAAAACTGTTTGACCATTTCATACGTGTAAGCCAACTTCGATCCGCCGAAAATACTGCGGTATTCCCAGCCGTTGCTGTGGCCGCCGAGGTAATCGGAACCAGCCTCCGGGAATTGTTCCCGCATAGGCACATGGGGTACAAGCGGAGCTGCTTCCACTGCTTCGGCAACAGCTTGCTCCTCTTCTTCTTCTAAAAAACCAAATTCGTCGTAGTGCATGGTAGCGATCATGGCAGGCAAAAATACAAAAATATGCAAACCCACCTTCTTACTATTGGCGATGAAATACTGATCGGCCAAATTGTTGATACCAATTCGCCCTGGATGAGCCAACAACTCAACCTGCACGGCATGGCAGTGATCGGCAAAAGCAGCGTCGCCGATACCCGGCAGGACATCCTGGATGGAATCGAATACGCAGCCATCAAAGCCGATGTGATTATTATGACCGGCGGACTCGGCCCCACCAAAGACGATATTACCAAAAAAACTTTGGCAGAACTGTTCGATTCGGAAATGGCTTTTCACCCTGAAACATTCGAACGCATCGAAAGTTATTTTCAGAAAGTCGGTAAGACGGCCCCACCCGCCATGCGCGACCAGGCTACCCTGCCCGTTAAAGCCACCATCCTGCCTAATAAAGTAGGCTCGGCGCCGGGCATGTGGTTTGAACGCGCCGGTAAAATTTTCGTTTCCCTGCCCGGCGTGCCCTTTGAAATGGAATACCTGATGAGCAATGAGGTACTGCCGCGCCTGCAGGCCCGGTTCCAGGCCAGTCCGATCGTGCACCGCACCCTGCTGACCGCCGGCGAAGGGGAAAGCAATATCGCCCGGCGTATCGAGGCCTTTGAAGATGCTTTGCCTTCCAACATAAAACTGGCGTATCTCCCTGCGCTCGGGCAGGTGCGCCTGCGCCTCTCCGGAACCTGGGAAGGAGAACTGAAACCCGATGCAGCCGCCCGGTTAAATGCACAGGTGGAATCAAAAAAGGCTGAATTACAAGCCCTTATTCCTGATTTGATCTTTGGGGAAGAAAACGATACACTGCAAGCGGTGGTGGGTAAAATCCTGCTGGCACAGGGCAAACAATTCGGCACCGCCGAAAGCTGCACAGGCGGTTATGTCGCTCACCTGATTACAACCGTGCCGGGGTCGTCCCATTATTTCCCGGGCACATTGGTAACCTACTCTTACGGCATGAAAGAAAAATTACTTGGGGTCAATCCGGACACCTTACTGCATTTCGGCGCCGTCAGCGAAGAAACCGTTCGCGAAATGGCCCGCGGCGCACTCGGCGCCCTGCAGGTGGATGTTTCGCTGGCTATTTCAGGCATCGCGGGGCCGGACGGCGGCACGCCCGACAAGCCGGTCGGCACGGTCTGGATGGCCGTCAGCGACCGCAGCCGAACCGTCGCCGTCAAGTATATTTTTGGCCGCGACCGGCTGAAAAATATTCAGCTGACCGGTACATACGCACTCAACCTCGTACGCCGTTTTCTGCTGCGCCAGGTATGAGTGGTTATTAGTTATTAGTTATTGGTTATCAGTTATCAGGGGTGTCAGCCCTTGGCTATCCCATAAACCCTGAGCCAGACGTTACCACCTTTCACCACTCACGATTCACCACTCACCACTCACCACTCACCACTCACAACCATGTTTCAACGTCAGGCCCGCGAGCCTTTTCCGGTTCGCAATATTTTGCTTCTGGCGGCTTTTATTTTGGGCTGCCTTTTTTATGTGCTCCATAAATCGAAAGAAGAACCCGCTCCGCCGCCGGATGTGGAGGAGACTGAGATGATGAATGATGAATGATGAATGATGAATGATGAATGATGAATGATGAATGAGGAATGAGGAATGAGGAATGAGGAATGATGAATGATGAATGATGAATGATGAATGATGAATGATGAATGATGAATGAGGAATGATGAAAAAAATACTAATTTATTGTAAATCAATATTTTACCGCTCGAAATTACAGGCCTGAAACTCCCATCCCAAAACCATAAACCCTGCCAAGCGGGATATTCTCACTTCCCACTCTCTCACTTCTCACTCTCTCACTCTCTCACCTCTCATTTAAGTATCACTTCCACCCCAGCCACCAACACCAACACAGCTGTCAGTCGCCGGATAAGCATGGGGTCGAAATAGGATATACTAATGCGCGAACCCGCCTGCCCCCCGATCAAAACAGCGGCGCCGAGCAGGGCGATGCGGTTCCAATGAACTTCCGACGGCAGGTGCGCCAGTTGACCTGCAATACCTGAAACAGAGTTGACCAAAATAAAAACGCTGGCGGTGGCGGCAATTTTGCGGGCAGTATCCCAGCGAAAAAAATGCAGCAAAGGCGATAAAAAAATACCGCCGCCGATACCGACCATGCCCGACAGCAGCCCGATGCCGCCGCCCAGCATCCCGTCGCGGAGCGGCTGAGGGACTGCAATGGACGCTTCTTCCGGTCGTTGCGGCTGAAACCACAACAAGGCCGAAGCCAGGATCAAACTCCCGCCCAGCAGCGTAAAAAACGTCTCCTGGCTGATGCGCATTTTAGCCCCTAAAAACGCCGCCGGGATACTTATGGCAACCAGGGGAAGGATTTTGCGCCAGTTGAGTTGTTTATTCTGATTGAAAATCCAGACGCCGCCGCTGACCACGATAATATTGCAAAGGAGCGCGGTGAGCCGGATTTCCTGAAAAGGTAAACCTGCCAAAGCCAGAATGGCCAGATAACTGGATCCGCCGCCAAAACCCACAGAGGCGTACGTAAATGAAATGGCAACGAAGCATAAGGCGAGCAACCAGTCCTGCATGAATTGGAGAAAATTTGATTTAAACGCGTTGCAATATAGCCAGGTTTGAAAAGTTTAAATGTTTTAAGTAACAATATGCTCAACATCATTCTTTTAGCCGCCGGACAGGGATTGCGCATGGGCGGACCGAATAAACTGCTCCTGCCTTTCCGGGGTCGCAACGTGCTGGAGACAACCTTGTCCGGGTTGTGCGCCGCTAATATCGGGCCTGTTTTTGTGGTTACAGGGCACCAAAGCGAGTTGGTAGCGCCGATTGTGGCGCAATTCCCGGTGCAGGAGGTTTTTAACCCCGAGTACCAGACAGGTATGACAGGTTCCATTCAGGCGGGCGTACGCGCCGCGCAGGCGGGGCAGGGCTATATGATCTGCTTAGCCGATATGCCCATGATTACGGCGGCTGCATATCAACTTTTGGCGGATCATTTTTTATTACATCTGGCGCAAGACGAACGCGCCATCCTGTTGCCGCGCTTCGGCGAAACAAAAGGTAATCCGGTCATTTTTGCCGCTGCCTACCGCGAAGACATGTTAAACCACCCGGAACCTGAAGGCTGCAAGGGTATCGTACAGGCTAATATGACGCATGTTCGCTGGATCGACATGCCCGACAACAGCGTTTTGCGTGATCTGGATACGCCGGAAGATTACAAGGCTTTACTCGCTCCGTAACGACTCCACGGAATTCGTGAGCGCAGCTTGGATACTCCGTATTTTCCTATCCAGTTGAAGGACTTTCAAAAGCGTCGTTATCTTTTTCGTGTTCTGCTGTATCTAGTACAGCGAGTATCTGGGCTTCCAACTCACGTTTGTCAGGTAAATAGAACTGATATTTTGAAACAAAAATCTGGTTGGTAAGGCCCCCAAGGGCGTATTCGGCTAATACTTCATCTTTTTCAGCAGTAAGAATAATTCCAACAGGTTCATTATCGTCTGCCATATTCTCTTCTTTTCTAAAATAGTTGAGGTACATATTCATCTGACCGACATCGCCGTGGTCAAGCCGTCCGGTTTTCAGATCAACCAGTACGAAGCATTTAAGGATGCGGTGATAAAACACTAAATCTACCCGATAATGCCGGTTGTCGAATGTAATTCGATATTGCCGCCCGATGAAAGCGA
Source organism: Saprospiraceae bacterium (assembly GCA_022844265.1). Lineage (GTDB taxonomy): Bacteria > Bacteroidota > Bacteroidia > Chitinophagales > Saprospiraceae > M3007. The sequence goes on from JALHMA010000061.1 coordinate 20,194, forward strand.
AGCCTTTGCCAAGTTCGAGCAGAAAATACTGTAATTTACTGATTAGTAGGTTTTCTAACTCACTTTCCGAGTGTAGATGAAGATCGGACAATCCCAGGAATTCGAGTACATAAGGATCGCGCACCAAATTAGCAGGTGTGTCGGGTTTATTGCCTTCAGCGGCGAGTCGAAGGATTTCTTTTTTGTTACGTCCGAGTGCGAGTCGCTGGAAAAGAGAGGTCTTTTTCTGACGTTTTAGTTCGCGTACCGACCATCGCTCCAATACGGTTTGTTTTTCATAAAAACTACGTTCAATAGAGTCTTCTATTTTCAGTAGTTCAATATAGTGGGTCCAAGTCAATTGGTGAATCAGTGATTCACCAATTGGATAAAGAAGGTAAAGTTTACGGATGTATATTAAACTACTTCTACTAAATATCTCACCGTACCTATCTCGCAAGTCTCTCGCAAGGCGGTCAAAGAGGTAGGTACCATACTCGGCTTTTTCATTTCCCTGCTGCTCGTACTCCACAATATGTCGCCCAATGTGCCAGTATGTTTGCACCAGAAAAGTGTTTGCAGCTTGATAAGCTCGCACCCGACCATTTTCAAGTGTGTCGCCAATGTCACGCAAAAGGATATGATAAGTGTCAGATATGGGAGTTAGCATGGCAAACTGTCATCTTTTCATTTTCAGAAAAACGGATTGACTATACAAGCTGTCTAAAGTCTAGTCCCAAATTGACAATTGAAGCAATTTATCTCATGATATTCTTGCAGCATACGAGAAGTTAAAACATTTTGTATGCTGTGAAGGTAAAATTCATTTATTAAACTACCAGAACTTTTTTAGGTTTTCAAAATATTTCAAGCGCTACTCGCTCCGTAACGACTCCACCGGATTCGTCAGCGCAGCCTTAATGCTCTGAAAACTCACCGTCACAAACGCCACCAAAACCGCCAGCAAGCCCGATACAGCAAAAATCCACCATTG
>JALHMA010000062.1 GCA_022844265.1 Saprospiraceae bacterium
GGTAAAATTATCCAATGAGCGTTTCGTCAACGGCGCTCCCCCACAAGTCATTGAAAATGAACGGAAAAAACTGGCCGATGCGCAAACCCGCATCGCTATTCTGGAAGACAGTCTGGCGAATTTGAAGAAGTGAGAGGCGAGAAGTGAGATGTGAGCGGCGAGCGGTTATAAAAAGGTTTTAGATACAACCAATTCTTTGGAGCCGGGGGAGTAGGTGTAAAAGCCCTCCCCGCTTTTTGCACCGAGCTTGCCGGCAGTTACCATATTCACCAATAAAGGGCAGGGCGCGTATTTGGGTTGACCAAAACCGTCCTGCAACACGCGCAAAATAGATAAACACACATCCAGTCCAATAAAATCGGCTAACTGCAAAGGCCCCATTGGGTGCGCCATGCCGAGTTTCATCACGGTATCTATTTCCGCTACGCCGCTGACACCTTCGTAGAGGCTGTAAATGGCTTCATTAATCATGGGCATCAGAATACGGTTGGCCACAAAACCGGGATAGTCGTTGACTTCCACCGGCGCTTTGTCTAATTGCCGGGAGAGCGCCATAATGGATGAACAAACCGTATCGGAAGTGGCGTAACCGCGAATGACCTCGACTAATTTCATCACCGGCACCGGGTTCATGAAGTGCATCCCGATTACCTGCTCCGGGCGTTGGGTAACCGCAGCAATTTTGGTAATGCTGATACTGGAGGTATTGGTAGCCAGAATTGCCGAAGGAGGTGCAAACTGATCTATGTCCCTGAAAATCTTCAGTTTTAGTTCCGTATTTTCCGTGGCAGCTTCCACTACAAGATCGGCCTGGGATACCCCTTCCTGCAGGTTGGTTTGTGTGTGCAGGCGACTCAAGGTATCTGCTTTCTGCTGTTCCGTGAGCAGTTCTTTTTTGACCTGCCGGTCGAGGTTAGCGCCAATGGTAGTCATGGCTTTTGCGAGCGCAGCTGCTGCCACATCTACCAATACTACGTTGTATCCGTATTGTGCAAAGACGTGGGCAATCCCGTTGCCCATCGTGCCACCGCCGATAACGGTTATGTTTTTCATATTCTAAGAGTATTTTTTTTCGATCATGCAGCAAATTGTACGTAACCAGTTGGTTTACATTGCTTTTTGCCCCTTGTTATTTTGCTGTTTATTTATTCCTTCCGCCAGGAAATCATCGCTGCGGGTGTAATCCCCAGACTCGGGTGCCATTCAGATCCGACATCCAGTGCAAGACCGTTTTTAAGCCGCAAACCGGCCCCGAACCCCGCACGCGCCACGGTTCCGGTGCGCATACCGGCTCGTACAGCCAGCAGGCTATGGGGACGATATTCAAAACCGGCTTTTATTTGGGCGGGGCGTTCGAGGTCTTTTTCTGTTTCAAAAGTGAATAAAAACAATTCGGTAGGTTTCCACACACCGCCGACACGGAAAAGTGAAATGGGAATATCGTCACCAATTTTTTGCTGAAACGGGTTTTGCAATTTGGCGCCCAGCCACACTTTGGGCAAGGCCTGCGCCAGGATGCTTACACTAAACGTTGCTGCCGTCACGGAACCATATTCCTGGGCCGATACCCGCAGCACATCCGCCGAGCCGCCGAGGAAGATATTTTCACCCAGCCGCCGCCCATAGGCCAAACGAAAACGTTGTTCTGCATAAGCGGAAGTAGCGGAGTGCATTACATCCAGGCCCAGGCCGCTGCCTTTACTCAAACCTATAATACCCTGAATTTGAGCCGTTTGCCAGCCCGAAAGTCCGTAAGGAATAGCAGAGCCCGCCCAAACACCGGGCGAACCGGAAGTCAGCATTCCTGCCTGCGCATCGTTGTTCAGTCCTGCGGAAAGTCCCGGCAAAGCAATGCCGGCGCCGCCCATCGCCATCACGGCGGCATTGTCAAACGGGCGCATAAAGACCTGCGAATGGCCGGTGAACGCCAGAAGAGAGCAGCAGAGGAGTAAGGTTGAGCGCATTTTTTTGTGTTTGGTGTATGGCCTTTGGCCGTGTTTGGTGTATGGTGTTTCGTGTTTGGGGGTGACAACTTTTGGCTTGAGTTATTAACTTGGCCAAAAACAACCTATTGTTTGCTTGACATCTTGTGAATAGCGAGAAGACTTTTGGTCGAGTTAATAACTCAAGCCAAAAGTTGTCACCCCCAAACACGAAACACCACACACTAAACACCATTTTCTTCGACCACTTTTTCATAAAAAAGCCCCGCATCAGTCATCGTCCGGTTCATGGTGTCAAAATCGACCCGTACCAGCCCGAAACGAAAAGTAGGCCCGAGGTGCCATTCAAAATTATCCCAGGTACTCCAGTGGATATAGCCCCGCAAATCTACACCTTCTGCGATGCATTTGTGACAAACGCTCAGGTAATCCCGCAAGGCTTGAATGCGTTGTTGCTGATCATCCGTGCAGATACCATTTTCGGTAATGATAATGGGTTTCGCATACTTTTTATGAAACCTGCGCAATACCCAGCCCAATCCTTCGGGTCGGTAGCCCCACATCCGGTCGTGCGGAATTCCACGTTTTTCCAATTTTTTCAGACCCGTAATCGCATCAACCGGCAGCGGATCAAAAATCATATAGGCGTAATAACTCAGCCCCCAGAAATCGCAGCGTTGGAAGGGCGCAGCAGCCCTCGTCATAAACCACCACCGCACAAAAGCCGCCACTACCCTGCCCGGCCAGTTGACACCTTCAAAGTATCCTGTATTCAGAGAAATGCCGATAGGCGCAGCCGATTGCGTGCGAATCAGGTCAAAGGCAAGATCATGCGCCCGTCCCATATTGTCTAAAACACGGTTGGCCGTAAAATACTGCCCTTTGCGATGCGGCGGGAAATTGCCCAGCATAAAGGCATTCATGGCGTACACATTCGGTTCGTTGAAAGTGTTCCAATAGGCCGCGTACGCGCCGAAATGTGCGATACACTGTTGTGCATAATCCAGAAAGAGGGGGATATTTTCAGACCGGGTCCAGCCGCCTTTGGCCTCGAACCAGTTGGGATGGGCAAAATGGTGCAGTACAAACATCAGCTTTGTACCCTTTTCGCGCAACCGATCAAAAAAACGGCGGTATTCGGCTACCACGGCGGAATCGAAGCGGGCCAGCGGTTCCGGTTGCAGCCGGCACCAGTCTACCCCGCAGCGGTATATACTTCCCAGCCGGACAATGTAGCCTGCATCTTCGTCCCGCCGGAGTTCATGATCCGTGGTACGTTCAAAGGTATAGCCGTCCAGTGCATGCAGACCGCGCCAGGGGTGCTGCGTTGCGGTTTCAACCTGCGCGGCGGCAGTGGAGGTACCCCAGATAAAATGATCAGGAAAAGAGATGCGCATGAGAACAGGTGGACTTGATGCGCGAAAAATAGGGCCTTTCGGGAGTTTGCCAATCTGTTTTGCCGTAAATAAAAAAAGACCCGTAAAACGAGTCTTTAAAAAGCCCCTCACTGCGAGCCTGACGGGAGGGGCAAACCATGAGATTATAAAAGAAAAAGGAATATGCTACGATGATCGCTTCTATAACAAAGTTTTCACCAAAAAGCCAAACACCTTCGGCAACCTGAAAAGGCAGCCTGCAATCGGGAAAAGGGATGAAAAAGGTTTGTAATTGCTTACAAACAACCGGATAGGATTAAAAGAACAATACAAAGATACACCCGGATTGTCGAGCTGGAGCTCATCTGGTGTTATTTATTTTTAAAAAAAAGGGGACACAGAAAAGCAAATCAGAAAAATGTGTGTCTTATGTAAATCGCACTTTGCTTACTGGACAACCGTTCGCCGTTCCTTAAAATCGAGCCGTACCGAAAAAATATGGGAATACTGCACCTGCGATACGTTGCCTATATCCGTGAGGGCATAATCGAGTTGAACGCGACCCAGCCGAAGGCCGATGCCGAAGTTAGGTTGGAAAGAAAGCTGTTCCTTAACGGGGTCGAAGTCGTCTTTTACCCGCTGGAAATTACCCATACCTGCCCTGATCTGTACAAAACGGTTGTAATCCAGTTCGAGTCCAAAGCGCGGGTCAATATTGAATGATTTGGAACTGATCAGCACATTGCGTTGTCCATCGGTAGTCCATTCCAGGTCGAGCGCGGGCGTCAGGGTTGTTTTTTCACCCAATTGCAATTTATAAGCGCCGCCCAGCAGAAAGCGCGGTTTGGTGATTTCGGTATTACTAACGGGTATTTCGTTGTCTGTACTGTCAAAAACCGCTTTTTCTCGCTCCGTGAGGGTAAATGACCAGGCGTTGAACGTAGTGGTCAGGTCGCGGCCCTGAATACCCAGCATCAGGTTGCCTTTGCGGTATTGCATGCCCAGGTCGGCGCCGAAACCCCAGGAATTGCCGATACTGCCGATAACGCGGCGCACTACTTTCACCGTACCGCCAATAGAGAGGTGTGGATTGCGCAATTTGCGCGCATAACTGCCCATAAGGGCGTAATCAGCGGCAGAAAACTCCGAGATGTTGTCGTAATTAATGGTGCCGTCCGGCTCTACCAGGTTGATGGTGTAAGGAATCTGGTCGATCCCGAGCCGGATCAGGGAAAAGGCCAAAAAAGCCTTTTTATCGCGGTTGAGCGATTTGCCGAAACTCAAAAAATCGTACTGCCCAACGCCGCCAAACCATTCTGCGTGCATGGCTGCCAATTGCACCGGCGCGTCGATTTCAGTCAACCCGGCCGCATTCCAATAGATCGCAGTCAAGTCATTGGCAAGCGCCGTTTGTGCACCCGACATGCCGTGGGCACGACCGCCTACACCGATTGCGAGAAATTCGTTGCTGTATTTTTGGCAGAAAATGGGCGAAATACCCGAAAAAAACAAAAGACCAACAAGTAGAAGTTGTTTTTGCATAGTCAGAACCGCAGGCGCAATGTTTGGAAAAATGGTGTGTGGAATATTCTTGCAGGCTTGACGCTGCCAAAGAGAAAAGGGTTGCTTCGTTTTTTTTACCACATAGTTCACATAGGACTACCACATAGATCACATAGATTTTAGTGTACTCTACGCTAGGTGACCTATGTGGTAGTCCTATGTGAACTATGTGGTAAAAAAACGAAGCAAAGGTAGCACACAGGCACAAAAAAATGGCCCTCCGCCCTTTCTCATTTGAAAGGACCGGAGGGCCCCCGCCTTCGGTTATCTTTGCTCAGTACTTGAGCGTTATATCTTTTTTGGGATGTTCGCGGTTTAAGACGACCACCCACTCATTTGGTCACAGTTTCTCAAAGTATGAACTGAAATTCCTTACTTTCAATTCGACTTGTGCGCTTTTGATAACAAACGGACAAAAGCACTTTGTTGTTCAAAGTTTTACTTTTAAAAACGCTGTGAATTGATTCCCAGCGCGCTTAACTTTAATAACGATGCAAATATGAACGAATTTTTTTATTCCGTGATATACAGGCTGTTGTCAATCAATTAAAAACGGCCGTTTTTCCATTTCCGAATTTTCAAAAAATCGGGTATTTTTTTAGCAATACACAAATATTATTGGCGAACACTTTTAATTTTTTTTATATTTCATGCAATCATCTGCCGATACTGGAAAAATACAAAACAAGTGATTTTTTTTTCATAATACCGCCGCTCTCCGCTTTAAAGCCGCCGTTCCTTTGTGAAAACACCCGATCATGGCATTTTAAACGCCGCAGGGGTTATGGTTTCCGCGCAGCGAAAGTGGCCTCTCGGGCAACTCTTATATCCGTGCAGTCCGCAGGGGCGACATTCGAGCGCAATAGCTGTTTCCACCACCCAGGCATTTTGAGAAAGCGGCGTAAAGCCGAAGGCCGGTATGGTGGAACAAAACACGGCTGTCACCGGCGCATTCACGGCCGAAGCCAGGTGCATGGGCGCCGAATCGTTGACATAATTCATGGCCGCGCCTTCCATCAATGCCGCCGATTCGAGGAAGGATAACTTGCCTGCAACATTCAACACCTTATGTTCCGGCAGCGCTTCCCGGATCGCCTCACAGGCCGGCAAGTCATCCGGCGCGCCCAACAGGAAAACGGTCGTTTCCGGCGGAAACATCCGGATCAGTTCGATCCATTTATGCGCCGGATATTGTTTGGTAAACCAGACAGAAGTGGGCGCGATGCACACATATTTATTTGTACCAGCGCTGAGTTGGCTCGCTTTGGCGTAGTCTGCCGGACTGGGATAGAGTTTCGGTGCTTGGTATTTGGTGTTTGGTGTTTCGAAGGTTGGTGTTTGGTGTTTGGCGTTTAGTGTTTCGGGCATGAGGTGCGCGATGAGGGAAAGGTTACGCTCTACTTCATGCAGGGGTTGCGCTGCGGTGCCGAATCGGTGTGGTACCCGCCGGGAAAAAAATAGGGACAGCGGATTTTTGTCGAACCCGACGGTGTGCCGCGCACCGGACAACACCGTGAGCACGCCCGAGGCTGCAAATCGCTGGCAATTGATTACCCAGTCGTAACGCTCGCAGCGGATATCGCGCAACAGCCTCCAAAGGCCCCGGTACTTTTCCTCTTTTTTGCGCCAGATAAAAACTTTTCTCAGGTGTGGGTGCTGCGATAAAAGCGATTCGTTGCCTTTCCGCAACGCAAAATCAATGGTCGCATCGGGAAAAGTCCGCCGCAATTGTTCAATCAGCGGCGTAGATAATATTACGTCGCCGATAAAAGCCGTTTGTATGAGCAGGAATTTCATGGCGTAAAGGTATGTACCGGCGGCTTTAGCCGCAGAAATGCATGGAAAATCTCTGTTTTATTTGTAGTCGGCAGATAAAGCAGCCGGTACAGAAATATATTTTCAAAAGCACTTGCACAAAATAAAAACGGTTGTACTTTTGCATCCGCTTTTGAAACATCTATTACAGCGCGGGAATGGCGGAATTGGTAGACGCATACGTTTCAGGGGCGTACGCCCTTACGGGTGTGGGGGTTCGACTCCCCCTTCCCGCACTTACATTACAAAAGGGAGTGTCCAACCGGATGCTCCCTTTTTGTTTTTGGCCCTGGTCATCTACCTTTACCCTGAATTAAAATCCCCTCGCTCGTGCAGCCTATTTTGCGTTTTTTTCGCCACTATTACCTGCTGATTACTTTCCTGCTCCTGTTGCCGGTGATGAACAACCGCATCCGGCCCAACCTGCGCAGCGTCATCTGGTCGGACGCGGAAGGCTACTACATGTACCTGCCTGCGGCATTTATTATCAAAGACTTCCATAAAGTGCCGGAAGGCAGCATGAATGCCCGTAAAAACGAGCAGGGCGAAGTAGTCATCAAATACACCTGCGGCGTTTCGTTTTTTTACCTGCCTTTTTTTGCAGCAGCGCATGCCTGGACAGCCTGGAAAGGTGAAGACCCCAACGACTATTTCAACCGGCACTACCTGCGGGCTATGGCCTGGTGCGGGTTCTTTTTCGGGTTTGTGGGCCTGTATTTTTTGCGACGAACACTGCTGCGTACCTATTCCGAACGGGTAACAGCACTGACGATTTTTTCCATCCTGCTGGGCACCAACCTGTTCCACTACGTGACCCGCGAAATGTCCATTTCACACAGTTTTTCGTTTTGTCTGTTTGCTTTTGTGGCCTGGCTGACGCCGCGTTTTCTAGAACGCATGTCCTGGAAAAATGCGCTGCTGATGGGCGGGGCGCTGGGCTGGATTACCCTCATCCGGCCAACCAACGCGATGCTGGCGTTGTTTGTGCTGTTGTTCGATGTATATTCCTGGAACGCACTCAAGGAACGCGTTGCGGCATTGTGGGGCGTCTGGCCCAAACTACTCGGCGCAGCAGCGGTGACTTTTCTGTTTTTTATCCCGCAAATGCTCTACTGGCACGAAATGACCGGCTCCTGGCTGCGCTATTCCTACGAAGGTGAGGATTTTATTTACTGGAACAAACCCAAAATCGCGGACGTGTTGTTCGATGTGCAGAACGGCTTGTTGCTCTACTCCCCTATCGTGTTGTTTGCGCTCATCGGGATCGGGATGGGTTGGCGGCAAAAACGGCACCAGGCGCCCGCTATGACGCTTATTTTCGCATTAGCCACCTATATTTTTGCCAGTTGGTGGGCCTGGTGGTTCGGCGGCGCATTCGGACACCGCTGCTATGTGGAGTTTTACGCCCTGCTGGCACTGCCGATGGCAGGATTTTATGAAAGTGTACTGCGTGCGCGGCGTTGGGTGAAAATACCGGTGCTGGCGCTCGCCTTTTTTTTGATGTACTACGGGGTAAAAATGTCGTTCCTCTACAATCAGTTGCCCGGGCCCTGGGATGGCTGGGACTGGCGCTGGAACTGGGAAAAAATCTTGTGGGTATGGTCGTATTTGTTTAAATAAAACAGTAGCACAGCCCGATTGCTCAAAGATAAAATTCCTTTGTAAGTTGCTGATATTCACCCGAATAGTGTAAGCCATCTTCATATATCAGAAGTGACGCACGCCTAAAATCATACGGATTTTTTTCAAATTCAATCAACATCCGTTCCACAGGTTTGTCCCTGCGCGACCGCACTTCTGTGATGCTGGTCCAGTACAGCCCGTTCGGTACGGATAATTCGCAAAGCCGGAGCCCTTCCTGTACCGGCAACACCACGGCAAAACGACCACCAGGCGCCAGCAAACGGCGCACCGCCGCCAGCATTTCACCCGGAGGCAGCGTGCCCGTGTGCCGGCCCAGGCGCCGCGTTTCATCCGGAGCGTGGGTAGTTTCAGAAAAAAACGGCGGATTGCTGACGATCAGATCAAACTGACTTTCAGCGTTTTGTACAAACGTTTGCACCGGCATTTGCCATACACGCAGTCGGTCTGCCCAAGGAGATGCCGCAAAATTCTGTCCGGCGCAAAGAACAGAACCAGGGTGTATTTCTACTGCTTCAATAAAAATATTCGGGTCAATTTCCGTTCGTTGTGCCAGCATCAACGCAATAACGCCAGTGCCCGTACCGATGTCGAGGATACGCCGGGCGCCCGACACGTTTACCCAGGCGCCGAGCAACACACCATCCGTTCCAACCGGATGCGTCACACCTTCCTGCGTTATGCTAAATCTTTTGAAATGGAAGTCGGGCGAAGCCATGATCCGTTTGAAAAAGGGCGAAATAGATGCCCGCAGGCAACTGTTGAATAGGGATTTGTATAAAACCCGATCCGTCTATGGCGGTTTCATATTGCACACGACCCAAGATATCCACAATCCTGACAGAACCTTGTTCCGAATTTTTCAGGTGAATTGTAGTAGACGCCGGATTGGGATAAAGTTCAAATAAAGGATCGGCAAGCGTCGTTACGGAGGTAATATTTTCCAGCCAGCGCTGCTCAAACTCTGCCTGAAAAAGTGTGGTAATATCCGCGTCGTGAATGATGAGTGTGTTTTCGTCGTTCTCCGTTTCAGCAGCAAAAGTCCAGTTGTGCGAACCTGTTACGAGTATGGGTTGCGAAGTGGTATTGGCGTCAACAATACAGTATTTATGGTGCATGCTACCTGGAAAAACGTGGCGTTGCACACTGATGCCTTGTCCCGCCAGGTAATTGAATTCGGAACCGACATCTCCTGTATTTTCAATCAAGCCCCGAACCGAAACATCGTCCTCAAAACGCTCCAGCAACGCATCCGCCTGTTCATCTTTTGTAAAGGTCAGCAGCGCAAATACGGCTTCTTCATCGGCTGTTTCAATGGCCTCGGTAATGCGCGCAGTCACCTGGTCGGAAGGCGAAAACCAGGATTCAACCGGTATGCCGCCGATGATAAACCGGTGCGGTGTGTTGTTTTTTTTGTCCGGCCCGAAACGTTGATTAGCAGGATTGGGCTGGGCTGTTTCGCTTCCCCACATTTCTTCAAATTCTATCTCGTAAGTGCGCGCAAGTGACTGATCCTGAATAAATAAAGTGTTGTTGTAGTCATTTTCAATATTGGTATTGGTCCAGTTCATAGAGCCTCCCATCACCCAGGCATGGGCCGTCAGATCGGCATCGATGACTAAAAATTTATTGTGCATCAGCGCATACGTATTGCCGTATACGACGGGAAAAGGTGTGGTCGGTTGGAGGGCATAATTTTCTGTTTCCTGAGCCGCTACATAGCGGACACGTACGCCGCGGTTGTGCGCCGCTTTCAGCGCGTCGGTAAGATCGACACGGCTGTTGTTATACATGGCAACGTCGATGGTTTGTTGCGCAGAATTAATCCTGGCAATGGTTTCATTCACCGCTGCGGCAGCGCTTTGTCCATCAGGAATCAGGCCGCCCGCCGCAGATTCGTCTATTGGATGATTGAAATACACTTTTATTTGTCCGGTCGAAAGCGAACGGGTGGCGAAAGGCGTAATAGCAGAATAAATTTTCTCATCGTTGTGGGTAGCCTCCACTTGTACCCAGTAAATAGTGCCGGGTTGCAAGCCGGAAAAGGTATAAGAAAAACCATTGGCGGTACCCGGCAAAAAAATCTCCGTCGCCGGATTGGGTGTCGTTCCATAACGGATGGTAGCGCCCGCAGGCATATTAGTACTCCATTCCACTTTAAAGCCGTCCGTCTGGAGTTCCGATTCTGTCGGGCTTTGCAAAAAGTAGAAACACGGGGCTTCCAGAAAGTCACTTTCAAAACGCGGCAATAATTGGACGCCAAAAAAACTGGAGACAATGGCCGTCAATTGCACCGGAACCGCCGGAATATAATTTCCCAGCAAGGGGTGATCGCTGCGCAGGTACACTTCCGCGCTATTGCCATCGGGATCAGAAAGTATGTAGGTGCCGCTGTTGTTAAAATTTCCGCCTGCATTGGCAAAAGTGACACAATTGAGTTGAACCAGTTGACCTTCCAGGTCATCATTCAAATCAAGTAAGGAGATGACGTGTGGCGCCGGAACAACATTTCCCGATGAAAGCACTGAATAGGAAAGGATCGGCGTAATTTCCAGCAAACCCTGAAAAACCGTCGTCGGACCCGTTACTTCGATACTATCGCCAATGGTAACTGTCGATTCAAACCCCGGCTGCGAACCGTTGCCCGGATAGGCTGCAATACCTGCCGTACCGTCTTGCAGGTAACGGATTCTTCCCAGCTCAGGGCCGTTGGTCACAATGCCACGCACCGTGACGACCGTACCTGACGGCAATGCGCGGGCATTTGAAATGGAAATAACCTGGGCTAAAAGGGAAAAATGGTAATACAGGGTAAAGGCGAGCAGTAAAAAAGTTCGGATCATTTAAAGTAGTTATCCGTTATCAGTTATTGGTTATCAGTGGCCCTTTGCTTGCCTACCAGGTCGCCACCGCTATTTGCAAAACTCCATTTCCAGACGTCATTTCCACGTAGTAATGACCGGGCGGCATATTTTCCAAATTTTGAAACAACAAAGTAGAAATTTCTTGTCGGGATAAAATCGGCTGAGTAACCTCTATTTTATTGCCCAAAATATCTCGGAGGGCGAAGGTAGCGTCAAAAGGCACTTTGCGATCCGGTAAAAGTATACGGAGTTCGCCTTTTGTCCGGTTAAATGCAAAAATATAGCGGCTGTTGACATAAGCAGCCAGTTGAAACCAGGCAGCTGTCATATCGGGCATGCCGTATCCACGGGCATTATCGGGGCGTTCTGTTTGATCGGCGGAGGAAAATACAGCGTCGAGGATTTCCGCAGCAGTTTTTTCAGGAAAAGCGCTCCAGAGGGAGGCGATACTTCCAACCAGCATGGGAGAGGCTACCGAAGTGCCGCTCGAAACGCCCAATTGGGTCCCGGTATTCCCGGCAGTCACCACTTCTTCTCCCGGCGCCACCAGATCGGGTTTGATACGTCCGTCGGGTGTAGGGCCGACAGAACTGAACGCTGCCCTGCGCGCATTGTGTTGTACGGCGCCGACAGCAATCAATCCGGGCGCATCTGCCGGAACGCCGATAAAGCGCCAGGCTTCATCGCCTTCATTGCCTGCGCTGTTGCATACAATCATGCCTTTTGTTGCTGCAATGGCTGCTCCCCGGGAGCCGAGCGCCGTGCGGCCATCCAATTGCCAATACTTATGACTCAGGGAGGTATCATTAAAAACGGTATAACCCAGCGAGGCATTGATGATGTCGACGCCTGCGCTATCCGCCCACTCCGCGCCTGCAATCCAGTTGGTTTCTTCCACCGGGTATTCTCCGCCGGTATCTTCTGTTTTTAACAAAAAGTAGGTCGCTTCAGGGGCTGTCCCCACAAAATAACCGGGCAAATACGCCCCCATCACGGAAAGCACCGAGGTGCCGTGTTGCGCGGCCTCGTACACCGCTCCGTCGTGCTCCACAAAATCATGCGCTGAAAAAAGCCGGTTGTGGTAGGCCAGGCTGTCGAAAAAAGGCAGGGTATCCACATTGGTAAATCCGCCGTCCATCACGGCCACATAAATGCCCTCGCCTTTGTGACCGGCCATGTGCAATACCGGGACACCCAGCAGGTTGTTTTGCAGCGCAGCATAACCCCAGTAGGTGCCGCCGCCTTCTACCTGAGGCATTAAAGTCAGCGGTTTACGCTTTTTTTCGGGGCGGTTTGTCGGGTTGCGGTATTTCAGGTGCGGCCCGAGGTAACGGACACTTTTAACAAAGGGAAGTTTGACCAGCGTAGCCGCACGGGCAGAGTCGCTGATAACGGCTGCAGCATTCAGCCAGCGGGAGACGGAATGTATTTGTGTAACATTGTACTTCAGGGCCGTCAGATAATCTGGTGAAGGAGGCAGGTCATTTTCCACGATTGCTATACCGGCGCGGGCGCGGCGTTCGAGGGCGCGGGCAGAGAGAAACTCGGCAGGGCGGCAAGTGCAGTAAGGCGTATTCTTTTTATCGGTGAATTCGACCCAGTATTTGTAGAGTTTTGGATTTTGGGCGCTTAGAAACAATGGAAATATCGTCAAAAAGAGGGCGAGTCTTATCATGCTGTTGTTTGAATTTTTGCACAAAGAACGTTTAAAGTCGCATTGTACAGTATCCTGCTTTTGTTGAGTTCTATAGCCGCGTAGCGGCATAAGGTCGGTAGAAAACCAATGCCAATCTCGTCGATAAGGTGCGTAACACTGAAACAAAGGCTTTAAAGTTCCAGTGCTACGCACCTTATCGACGAGATTGGCATTGGTTTTCTACCGACCTTATGCCGCTACGCGGCTATGAAACCCAGAGAAACTAAACGGATCGCACAACACAAGCGGATAGTCATTATTTAAAATAGCCTTACCATCTTGCCGGCGGCCTTCTCACCGCCGCTTTCTTTTTCGACGGTGAATCGCCCAGATCAATCATGATACCCGTGCTTAATGCAATGCCACGGTTCTTGATTTGTTCATTTACAATCGGGAAATTGTACAATTCCGTCAAACCTTGCGTGTACCGGGCATCGGCAAACCATTTGCCGCCGTTGAAATTGACCTGAAGTCCCAGACCGCCTACGGCAGCCACTTCAAAACGGTTGTAATCCAGATTATCGAAGTTCAGGTCGGTGCGAATGGGATCAAACTCAAATAAAAAGCGTGTGCGGGTGATGAGTTTACCACTCATGGCATACCCTACTGATGGCCCGAGTACGGCATATCCCTGTACAATATCGTTGCCTATTTTGACTTTAGCCAGCAGCGGAAGTTCCAGGTAATTGGTCCGAATAACAGCCTCCACACCAGCCGGAATATCAATTTTGCCGACAGGAATATCGATGCCTTCGCTGAATCGAAATCCTTTTTGAACCCAGTTCAGTTCAGGTTGAACGGCGAAATATTTGCCAAAACTGATTTCAGCCACCGCACCGGCCACGGCGCCGGTTGCGTACTTAAAATCAGGCGTGAGATCGCCCAATGCTTCCGTAGTATGCACATTTCCAAAGTTGGCGCCTGCTTTCAGGCCGATAGCCACTTGTGCAAAAATAAAAGTGTTTCCAAAAAGGGTAATCAGGGCTGCGAACAGTATTTGCTTGGTGGTTTTCATATTTGTTAATACAATTTAAATAGTTGAATATCAGTACTTTAAACTGATGGGACAAATGTGCGGCCCTCCGCTTGTTAAGTGGCGTTATGTCTGTGTTAGGGTTGAGATAAAGTTTAAAAGAAAGCGGGCAGGAGCAGTTAAAAACGGTTAATTTTTGTACCTTCGCGCGCATTTTAAACCCTTAACCCTGATTTACATGATTTACGTGATGCGCCTGATTGCTTTGCATGATTTTAAGCGCATGGCAGGCAGGGCATTTTTAAAAATCATTTGTTACAGATAAACGATTCAGTCCAAATACAAAAATCCACTGTTAAGAGAAGCGTATGCAAGATTCGAGGATTATTTCCATTAACATTGAAGATGAACTCAAAACAGCGTACATCGACTATTCGATGTCCGTTATTGTCAGCCGCGCCCTGCCGGATGTGCGCGACGGCCTCAAACCGGTACACCGCCGGGTATTGTATGGCATGCTCGATCTGGGCCTGTCTTACAACAAACCTTATAAAAAATCTGCCCGTATCGTCGGTGAAGTACTTGGTAAGTACCACCCGCACGGCGACAGTTCCGTTTATGATGCGATGGTGCGGATGGCTCAGGAATGGAGCCTGCGTTATCCGTTGGTAGATGGCCAGGGTAACTTTGGCAGTATGGACGGCGACTCCCCGGCGGCCATGCGTTACACGGAGGCGCGTTTGCGCAGGATTTCAGAAGAAATTGTAGGTGACATCGATAAAGACACGGTTGATTTTCAACTCAATTTCGACGACTCGCTGGAGGAACCGACCGTTATGCCGTCCAAACTCCCCAACTTGCTGGTTAATGGCGCTTCGGGAATTGCGGTCGGCATGGCCACCAATATGATGCCCCACAACCTCAGCGAAGTGTGTGCCGCCATTATTGCAGCGGTGGACAACCCTGAAATCACCGTGGAAGAATTGATGGAATATGTGAAAGCGCCCGATTTTCCCACCGGCGGTATTATATATGGCCTGTCCGGCGTAAAAGAAGGTTTCCGTACGGGTCGCGGACGCTGCGTGGTACGCGCCAAAACGGAGATTGAAACGGACGACAAAGGACGCGAAACCATTATTGTCCATGAAATCCCCTACCAGATCAACAAAGCCGTTTTGATTACCAAAATTGCGGAGCTGGTCAATGAAAAAAGGGTACTCGGCATCAGCGATGTGCGCGACGAATCGAACCGCGAAGGTGTACGGATCGTTATTGAAATCAAACGCGACGCCGCTGCCAATGTGATCCTGAGCCAGTTGTTCAAACTGACGCCGCTGCAAACCAGCTACGGTATTAATAATATCGCACTGGTCAACGGCCGGCCGCGTATCCTCAACCTGAAAGACCTCATCGATGAATTTGTAAAATTCCGCATCGAGGTTGTGGTGCGCCGCACACGTTTCGAGTTGAAAAAAGCCGAAGAACGCGCACATATCCTGGAAGGATTGCTGATTGCCCTGGATCACCTGGACGAAGTCATCAAACTTATTCGCGCATCCAAAGACGCTGAAGAAGCGCGCGAAGGATTGATGAGCAAGTTTGGCTTGTCGGAATTACAGTCGAAAGCCATACTCGCCATGCGCCTGCAGCAGCTCACCGGCCTGGAACGTGACAAGGTGAAACTCGAATACGAAGAGTTGATGAAAAAAATTACCGAGTTGAGAGCCATTCTCGCCGATGAAGGTTTGCAACGCGGTATCGTCAAGTCGGAAACCAATGAAATCAATGACCGCTTCGGCGACAAACGGATGACCAGCATCGAAGTCAATGAGGCGGATATCAGTATTGAAGACCTCATTGAAAACGAAGAAGTGGTGATTACTATCAGCCACGCCGGTTATATCAAACGCACCCCCATCAGCGAATACCGGGCGCAGGGCCGCGGCGGTCGCGGCGCGCAGGGCGTTCGCACCCGCGATGAAGACTTTGTGGAGCACATGTTTACGGCTACCAACCACAACAGCCTGCTGCTGTTTACGGAAAGCGGACGCTGTTTCTGGTTGAAAGTGTACGAAATTCCGGAAGGCGCCAAAGCCACGGCAGGCCGTGTGATCCAGAACCTGCTGAACATCCCGAAAGAAGATAAGGTACGCGCCTATATTATTGTAAAGAACTTACAGGATGAGGAGTTTATCAATAACAACTACATCATGTTCTGCACACGTCGCGGACAGATTAAAAAAACCTTGCTCGAAGAATATTCGCGTCCGCGTCAGGGCGGTATCAATGCGATCGGTATCAATGATGGCGACGCGCTGATAGAAGCCAAACTGACCAACGGCAAAAACGAAATCATTCTGGCCATCAAAAGCGGTAAGGCCATTCGTTTCAATGAAGAAGATGTGCGTTCGATGGGCCGTACGGCAGCCGGCGTGCGCGGCATCCGGGTTGATGATAATGGCGGCGACGCCGTAGTAGGTATGGTTTGTGTAGACCCGGCCGATACCACGACCAGTATATTGGTTGTATCGGAAAAAGGTATGGGCAAACGTTCGGCGCTCGACGAATACCGCACCCAGAGCAGGGGCGGCAAAGGGGTAAAAACCATCAATATTACCGCTAAAACCGGGCATTTGGTGGCTATTAAAACCGTCACCGATAACAACGACCTGATGATTACCACGACTTCCGGCATCACGATTCGCACTTCTACGGACGAACTCCGGGTGATGGGCCGCGCCACACAAGGCGTGAAATTGATTCGTTTGGAAGAAAGTGATAATATTGCGGATGTAACCGTGGTCACTTCGGCAGAAGAAGAAATTTTAATGCCGGACATCGAAACGACCGAAGGTGATGCTACAACGCCTGCCGAAGGAGAAGAATAAACGCAAAAAGGACAAAATTGCAAAAGGCAATGAAACCTTTGAGTCACTAAATCTGCTGTAACTCATTGATATCCATTGCCTTTTGCCCTTTGTTATTTTGCCCTTTGCTAACATTAACCAAGCATTAGAAATCTTTTAAGGAAAATTGCGTCTTGAATGTGATTTTCAAAACAATCATAACTTTTGAGCATACCATGAAAAAAGTTCTTTTCGCCCTTGCGGGCTTCTTGTTGGTAACATTTGCTGCCCAGGCGCAGGAAGATGGCGCCAAATTGGCAAAACAAGCCGGTAAAGCACTGGCAGCCTACAATCAGGATCCAACCGGCAACAAAGCCAAACTCGCGGAAGCCATTCAAAAAATCGAAGAGGCGATGCAAACGCCTGAAGCACAAGCCCTTGCATCCGCCTGGCTCACTAAAGGCGATGTGTACAATCGCCGCCTCGACAGCGATCTGACCGCCCGGGTACTGAACCCGGCTGCGCCATTTACCGGCGATAACGACGCACTGCTGGCTTTTGAAGCATACAGAAAGGCTTATGAAAACCCGACTGCCAAAAAATACGAAAAATCGGATGCCCTGAAAGGTATTCAGACCGTGCAGGCTTCTCTGATCAATATTGGTGGAGAAAAATACACTGTTAAGGAATATGAGAAAGCATATCTCTCGTACGAGGCTTCCTTGCAGGCGCACAAAGTCCTTGCCGAAACCAAACAACAAAGCGTGTTTGACGATCCTGCCATTTACAACGACCAGATGTATTTTACTGCTATCATTGCCGCTATGGCAAGCCGTTGCAAAGACGCGATCCCGTACCTCGAAACATTAGCCAAATTGGACTCTGCCAAGGCGTTTGAACCTTTGTACAACTGCAAAGTGGAAGCAGGCGATGAAGCAGGCGCTGAAATGATTCTGACTGAAGGTCGGAAGAAATTCCCGGAAGATTCCGGGCTGCTGTTTGCCGAAATCAATTCTTACCTGAAAAAAGGCAAACTTAATGAATTGACGGACCGCCTGAAACAAGCGATTAAACAGGAACCTGGTAACATAGGTTTGTATGTGACACTGGGCAATGTGTACGACAATCTCTATCAGACCATGACCAAAGAGAAAAACGAAGAAAAAGCAACCGAGTATTTTAACGAGGCTAAAAACTACTACGAGCAAGCCACCGCAAAAGACCCCTCTAACGTGGATGCTGTATATTCCATTGGTGCGCTGTACTACAACAAAGCGGCTCTACGCACCCAGGAAATGAACGCCTTGCCGGAAGATTTTTCTTCTGCCGGTTTGAAAAAACTGAAGGTGCTGCGCGATGAAGTAATGAGCCTGTTCGATCAGTCATTGCCGTATTTCCAGAAAGCGGAAGTAGTAAATCCGAACGACATCAACACGTTGATCGCTTTGAATGAAATCTATGCGCGCAAGGAAGAAGAGGTGTTGTCGGCTGAATTCAAAAAACGCCTGGAACTTGTGAAGGGTGGGGGCAAAAACGCTGCTTCTTACTTCAAAAAGTAGTTATTAGTTATTGGTTATCTATATTGATAATCAAGCATTTGCAAAGAATTTAGTCTAAACTAATTTTGCACTTCTAGTTAACATGAGCCATCCCGATCTTCGGCGGTGGCTCATGTTATTATGATAAACTCCGGTTAATCCGTTTTATTTGTGCGCTGAACTTCGCATAAATCCACATTATAGATGTCTGAGCCCTCCTTTTCCATCATCACAGTTGTTTTCAACGGCGAAACCCTGCTGCCCGGCACCATCGAAAGTGTGCGGCGGCAGACGTATCCCCATATCGAATACATCATCGTGGATGGCGCTTCCAAAGACGGAACACTGGAAATGATCAGAAGTGCAGCGGAAACGATGCCCAACCTGAAATGGATTTCCGAGCCGGACAAAGGCCTGTACGATGCCATGAACAAAGGTCTGCGTATGGCCACCGGCGATTTCGTCTGGTTCATGAACGGCGGCGACCACCTGCATGCAGCCGATACGGTTGAAAAAACAGCAGCATGTGTGACGGACACAACTGATGTGCTTTATGGTGAAACGCTGTTGGTCAACGACGCCCGGCAGCCCGCCGGCACCATGAGCGAACTCAGCACCCGCAGACTGCCGGCCCGATTGAACTGGCGGCATTATCTGGGCGGTATGCTGGTCGTTCATCAATCTTTTGTCGCGCGCCGCAGCATCGCTCCTTTTTATATCGACAACAACCTTTGCGCCGACTACGACTGGTGCATCCGCATCTTGCAAAAAAGCCGCGAAAACACCTATACCGGTCTGATACTGACGGATTACCTGATGGGCGGAATGTCCAAACAACGGCACCGGCAGAGTTTGAAAGACCGATTTATGGTCATGCGGCAGCACTTCGGACTGCTCCCTACCCTACTGGCGCACGGAATGATTGTGCTGCGGGCGGGATGGCATTGGGCAGATAAAATTGGTAAAGAGAAATATTGAACGTTTCAATCCCCCTCCTCCAGCTCAAACACCTCCTCCACCTTTTTCCCGAACACCCGCGCGATTTTCATTGCCAGCACTGCGGAAGGCGCGTATTTTTCCAGTTCGATGGCGTTGATGGTTTGACGCGTCACCTGCACCCGGTCGGCGAGTTCGGCCTGCGAGATGTTGAGAATGGCCCGCTCTATTCGAATCTTGTTTTTCATGGCCTAGTCTTTTGAAAATAAGGGTTTCAGGTGCAACACATAATAATACCGCGCCACGAAAATGAGCAGTGGCGTGAACATATTGTACACCATCACGGTCAAAAAAGGTGTGCCGTGGGCAAATACAATAAACGCAAGCAACAGCAGTGAATTCACCATAATCGCCCATTGAAACGATTCCAGTCGCACGCGCTGTATCCACTCGTCCTCTATTTTTTCCCGCGAAAATGCCAGGAGCAGCAGACCCACCAACAGCGCAATACAAATCACTTCGTCCAGTAAGGCAATAGTGATGGGTTTATCGGCGGACATAAACGATTCAATCCACATGAATCGGGTCAACCATTCGGGCAAGGTGACCATTAGTGCTTCCGGATTGTCCTGGGCCATGTAATACAATCCGCCGAGAAAGGCAGGTACGGCTAAAATCCAGCCTAAAATTTTCCAGCGGTGCGCGATCAGGAGATTGTTCTTCATCTTGATTTGTTTTTTTGTGAAATAATTTTGTCCAAATGTATAACACAAACTACACTTAGTAAAATATATTTTACATTTAGATGAAAATATTTTACAAAAAAAGCCCCGACACATTTGCCGGGGCCGTTAACCAAATCAAACTTTCTGTGAAGTTTAGTCTTACCGCATGGTGGGTTGTTTTGTTTTCATAACCGGAAAGTCATTGCCCCCCTGGTTTGTACTGGCGAAAGACGTATGAAAAAATAGAACGTTGCACACGAGTCGGCGAACGCCCATATTTAACACTCAAAGAACCGTTTGCGCCGGTTCAATAGAATCCGGATCATTACAATCCCGCGTACATACACCGCACGACAACCCGTACCGGTTCAAACTGAATGGTACCGCCAATACGTCCGGCATCGTCGCCAAAAGTATCCGTGATAATTTTAGCCCGGCGGATCAGCCCCTGTCCCGGGTACCAGCGATAGCCGCGCGCGCCGATATTAGGGCCGCTCACAACACCGTAACTGTCTTCCAGGGAGAAACTGCAACTCCTGCATTTTTCCAGTTCTTTTACCGGAATCTCTTCGTGGTATTCGCCCACAATCGTCGTAAAATCATTGGCCTTTTCGGAAAAAATAATGGAGCCGTCTACTTTCAGTACCGCGCCTTCCAGTTCCAGTTTGAAAGAGCAGGTCCAGTCGCCCAAGCCGTAGGTATCGCTGTCGCCGCGTGTAATTTTATCTGCCATAATATATATGTCCGGCAAGTTTACCAGCACAGTTTGCTGTGCTGTAACAGATAATGCATAAACAAAAAGCGAAATACTAATATAGAAACGGATACTTGAAAAGTGACGACTCATAAGTTTTGTGTTTATTGAAATGAATCAACTTACGCACAGGAAGCCCTTTCAGGATTTCAGAAACGGCATTTTAAAAAAAATCTAACAACGCAAAAACCAAAAAAACCATGCCGCCGTATGTTTTGGCGTAAGGCTTTACAAAACCCCAC
>JALHMA010000063.1 GCA_022844265.1 Saprospiraceae bacterium
AGGTTTGGCTTCACATTTACCTAAGCCAAACGTTATCGCCCTAAACACCAAACACCAAACCCCAAACACAAAAAAATGGGCTGACTTTTACAAGCCACCCCATCATCTCTCATGGTCTTCTTTTGCTTCAAAACTGGTTCTCTTTCTTATCAGAGAAGCGATTTCCGGTATTTGAGTACTTCAGTGTTTGTCTTGTGTCTTGTTCAAAACCGATTCAGTCTTGCGCATAAGAAGAGCCACGCGATCTTTTAGAAGGCTCGAAATCGATGATATAAAAATTTTTATATTCCCTTGCTTTATACAAACCTGGCTGTATGCTCGGTTCCAATAATTGCAGCTGATTTACTATGGAGACAGGTAAATCAAAAGCATGGTCGATCCTGAAATGACCATGCTGGAAAAAGGTGTCTGCAATGAAGTCACTCATTGAACTTTTCAGAAAATAGATGCGCGCATAACCACTGCCGGTACGGCGGAAAATCGCTTCTGTATGTGGACAATTGGCTTGTAACCCTGAATTTTGAAGTGGTGCTGATGGATTGGAAGGCATAGGTTCGATTAAATATAAGATCAAAAATAATCGCAACAAAGGTGGAAACGCCATCCAGACAGCACTTGCGTTTATTTCCCAAATACTTGACGAATTTTCCCAGGCTAGGAAAAGTGTAAATACTACTTTTACTATCGGCATTTATTTCCGCCATCGGCTCCCCAACGGGCGCGATACACTGATTTCTCCGAATGAATGGAGGCGTATGATCCGCCTGAAAGACGGGACCCGTTTTTTAATATCGGTTCACACGGGACTTTGTTTAAAAAAAGCACAGATTCCGCTCTTGTTGGCGTCCGCCAGTTCCAATATCGAGCCGCTACGAGTTGCTGTTGGCGGGGACGCCAACAGCGGCCAGTGGCGACTCGATATTGGAACGCATGGGCGTCCAAAAAACGAAAAAGGGGTACATTTTTTTACTTCAAAACACAGGATACTAAGTACATCGTCATATTAGATTAGGCTGCGTTATTTGTAAATGCTTGATTGTCAGCACGAATAACCAACAACTAATAACGAATAACTTCTTATCACTGTCTAAAATGTAAAAAAATGAAAAACGCCCTGTTCAGCGATAGTTACGAAAACCCATGCATCGACCTGCTGCCGTCCATGCAAATGCAGGAGCCTTGTAGCCGGCCGGCAGTAAACCAGTCCGGCGCTGCGAAGCAAATAACCGCGCCTGCTTTTTCCGGCGCTTACTTTTCTTTCCGGCCATGGCCCTTCGCAATCAAAACAAATATTTTCTGGCGCTTCCCGGCTTATATACAATTTGTATTACTTATCCAAAATCAAAATTTTTATAGGCGTATTATTTGGTTATCCAAATAAAACGTCCTTTATTTGCCCATTAGGAAAAGTAATGTTATCTTATGGGCAAACCAATCAACATCCAACGTGGTTACGATATCAGGATAGAGGGAGCCGCTGAAAGAACTGTAGACGACTTATCCCTTTCTGACATCATTGGAGTCAAACCCACCGACTTTCACACCGTAGTACCCAAATTACTCGTGGAAGTCGGTGATGAAGTACTGGCCGGCCAGGCTCTTTTTTTTGACAAAAACCGGCCTGATATTCGGTTTAACTCCCCGATAAGCGGAGAAATCGCCGAAATTGTGCGGGGTGAAAAAAGGCGGATACTCGAAATCCGCATCCTGCCCGATAAAAAAGACATTCGTTACGTCTCCTACCCGGTTTCCGATCCTGCTGCTCTTTCCCGCGACGAGGTCACCGAGCGCCTGCTCGAAAGCGGTTGCTGGAATTACATCCGCCAGCGCCCGTTTTCACTCATTGCCAACCCCTCCGATACGCCCAAAGGCATTTTTGTTTCCTGTTTCGACTCCGCGCCATTGGCTCCGGATATCAGTTACATCGTCGATTTTGAAAAAGAAAATTTCCAGGCAGGTCTGACGGCACTGCAACAATTATCAGGCGGTCACCTGCACCTGGGTTTGCGCGCTGCGCCGCAGGCCGGTTTAACAGACAGCGATTTCAGCGGTATTCCAGTCGAACATATTCACCATTTCAAAGGGCCCCACCCGGCAGGGAACGTAGGTATTCAGATTCACCATATCGATCCGATACAAAAGGGCGAAGTTGTCTGGTATGTGCATCCGCAGGACGTGGTAATCCTGGGCAGGCTTTTTCGCGAAGGCCGTTACCGGGCCGACAGGTTGCTGGCACTCACCGGCAGTTCGGTGCTGCGTCCACAATATTTCCGCGCCATGACCGGGCAACGGATCAGCAACATACTCGGCGGCAGGCTGCGCGATGCGCACAGCCGCACCATTCAGGGCAATGTACTGACAGGGAGTACTGCCGGTTCGGATGATTTTTTGTCGTATTATGAAAACCAGATCACCGTCATCCCGGAAGGCGATGAGCCTGAATTTTTGGGCTGGCTGCTGCCTGGCATCAAAAAACTAAGCCTTTCACGCACCTATTTTTCCTGGTTATTCCCCCGACGTACCTACCAACTCGATACCAACATGCACGGCGAGGAACGGGCTTTCGTGATGACCGGTCAATACGACAAGGTATTGCCGATGGATATTTATCCGGTGTATTTACTCAAAGCCATTCTGGCAAGAGACATCGAACGCATGGAGGCGCTGGGTATTTATGAAGTTGCCGAAGAGGACCTTGCGCTGTGCGAGTTTGTATGCACTTCCAAAATTGACGTACAAAAAATTGTGGCGGAAGGACTGGAATATGCCCGCCTGGAAGGCTAAAATCGACACCCTTAAGTAGTTATTCGTTATTGCTTATTGGTGCTGATAACCTAAATAAACATCGTCAAACTATCAAACTTTCAAACCTTTTCAACCAATGACAAAAGCAGCCAAATCAGTTTATTACTTTGGATTTTATTTATTTGTATTGGGCCTCACCCTCATTGTTGCGCCCAATATGCTATTATCCATGTTCGGTTTTGAAGCCACCGAAGAAGTCTGGATAAAGGTACTCGGCTCGGTTGTTTTTACCATCGGAATTTATTACACGTTCACGGCGCCGTCCAACAATGAAACCTTTTTTAAAGCCACCATTTATAGCAGGTCATCTATTTTGCTCTGGTTTGCACTTTTTGTATTGATGGGCTGGACCAAACCCAACCTGCTGCTATTCGCAGGAATTGACGTGTTGGGCGCTTTTTGGACCTGGAGCGCAATGCGCAAATAAGACATTCATTTATTCACCCGTTCCTTAATACTGAACTGTGAAATTTTTACGTCGAATCGTTGATACTGTCAAGCCCCATTTTTCCAAAGGCGGAAAATTTGAAAAACTGCATCCTGCCTTCGACGCACTGGAAACTTTTTTGTTTGTACCTGCTACAACCACCAAAGAAGGCGTACACGTACGCGATGCCATCGACCTGAAGCGCACTATGGTGACGGTCATTATCGCATTGATTCCGACTGTAATTTTTGGCATGTGGAACACCGGTTACCAGCACCACCTGGCTTATGGTATGGAGGTTTCCATTATGGAAAATTTTATGTTCGGTTTCTGGAAAGTGCTGCCCATAATCATTGTGTCGTATGCGGTAGGACTTGGGGTGGAGTTTATTTTTGCCATCACCAAAGGCCACCAGATTAGCGAAGGATACCTGGTAACGGGATTGCTCATACCGCTTACTTTGCCCGTCACCATTCCATTGTGGATGGTGGGGCTGGCCGCGATTTTTTGCACTTTGATTGGCAAGGAAATTTTCGGCGGCACGGGTATGAATTTCATGAACCCCGCTCTTTTAGCCCGGATTTTCCTGTTTTTTGCCTTTCCTGCTTATATGTCGGGCGATATATGGACCGACCTTTCACCGGAAGCGGGTCAGGCTATCGTAGATGCGTACTCGGGCGCCACCAACCTTGTGACCTTCGACGCCGACCAAACCAAACTGCCTTCTGCCGCTAATATGTTTTGGGGATTTGAACAGGGCAGTATTGGGGAAACAAGCGTCGCTGCCTGTCTGATCGGCGCTTTTATCCTCGTTGCCACGGGTATTGGCAGTTGGCAGATCATTTTTTCCTGTTTTGCCGGCGCCTGGCTTATGGGCGTCTTGCTGAATGTACTGGCGCCCGCCGACATGCCCACCCATGCCATGCACACCCCGGCCTACTACCATTGGCTTATGGGCGGCTTCGCTTTCGGCGCCGTGTATATGGCCACCGACCCGGTGAGCGCCGCACAAACGGAAACGGGAAAATGGATATACGGGCTGCTCATCGGCGCTTTTACGGTCATACTGCGGGTGTTTAATCCTGCATACCCCGAAGGCGTCATGCTGAGTATCCTGCTCATGAATGTATTTGCCTCCCTGATTGACCATATTGTAGTGGAACGACATATTAAACGACGACTCAAAAAGGTGAGTAGTGAGTAGTGAGTGGTGAGTGGTGAGTAGCATCCAGTTAGGGGAATATTGAATTCTTTCTTCTATCGATATGCCACTCACTACTCACTACTCACCACTCACTACTCACCACTCACTACTCACCACTCACTACTCACCACTCACGATCCGTGCACAGCAACCGATACACTTTCATCTACGCCATCATACTGTCCGTCATCACGGCAGTAGTGCTTGCATTTGCTGCGGAAGGACTCAAACCGGCGCAGGCAGCAAATATCGCCTTGGACAAAAAAACAAGTATCCTTCGCTCGGTGCGGTATGACGGCGCCGAACGCGCCGCGATTGAAAAACTCTATGGCGCAAGCGTTCGGGAACTCGTCGTCAATGCGCAGGGAGAAGAACTCAGCGGCATCGACGCATTTGCTGTCGTCCTGAAAGACGAACTGGCTAAACCGGTGCAGGAACGCCAACTTCCCTTGTATATTTATACCGGAGAGGATGGTAAAAAACGCTATGTCATCCCGATGCAGGGCGTGGGTTTATGGGGCCCGATCTGGGGCTATATCAGTCTGGAAGAAGACTTCAACACCGTATACGGCGCATTTTTCGACCACAAATCGGAGACGCCGGGACTGGGCGCCGAAATTTCAGAAAGACCGTTTCAAATGCAATTTCAAGGCAAAAAAATCATGGATGCCGAGCATAACTTTATATCCGTACATGTCGTGAAAAAAACCGCCAAAATAGACGTCGGACCCGAACACCGTGTGGATGGTATTTCCGGCGGAACAATTACCTCGACCGGAACGGACAAGATGCTGCGTGCGTGTGTGGAACCGTATCTGGGTTATTTTGGAAAAGTGAAATCATAAGCAGTTATCCGTTAATAGTTATCGGTTATCAGTACTGATAATCAGGCATTTACAATAAATTTAATCAAAACTAATTTGCACACCCACTTCATGTAAAACAGATTCATTATGAGCGTAGAAACGACTACTTCGCCTGAAGTCAAAAAAGAACCGCTGTTCTCCAAAAAGAACCGCAAGGTACTGACGGACCCGCTGGACGACATCAATCCCGTGACTGTGCAAATCCTGGGCGTTTGTTCCGCCTTAGCCGTGACAACCCAGATAAAACCGGCCATCATTATGGCGCTCGGCGTGACAGTGGTGACCGCTTTTTCGAATCTGATTATTGCGCTCATTCGCGATTCCATACCCGGACGCATCCGGATGATTGTGCAATTGGTGATTGTGGCGCTGCTGGTGACCATTGTCGACCAGTTGCTCAAAGCCTATATGTTCGACGTCAGTAAAAAACTCTCCGTATTCGTGGGGCTTATTATCACGAATTGCATCGTCATGGGTCGTCTGGAGGCTTACGCCATGTCGCAAAAACCCTGGCCTTCCTTCCTCGACGGCATTGGCAACGGACTGGGCTACGGGATGATATTAGTCGTCGTTGCCATTATTCGCGAATTGTTCGGTTCCGGTTCGCTGCTGGGATACAAAGTAGTACCACAATGGCTGTACGATGCAGGTTATTCCAACAACGGACTGATGATGTTGCCCCCGGCAGCGCTGTTTATTATCGGCATTTTTATCTGGATTCAGCGAAGTAGAAATCGAAAACTGATCAATGCTTCTTAAGTCGCCCATAAAATTCCGGTATCGGTACATCAATACAGACAGGTATGGAACATCTACTCAATTTGCTCATCAAGTCCATTTTCGTTGAGAACGTGATTTTTGCGTTTTTCCTCGGCATGTGCTCTTATCTCGCCGTTTCCAAAAAGGTAAAAACGGCTTTCGGCCTCGGTGTCGCGGTTATATTTGTGATGGTTCTGACGACGCCCCTCAATTACCTGATTTTAGCATATATGCTACAGGAAGGCGCGTTGGCCTGGATACACCCTTCGCTGGCAACGGTAGACCTTACCTTTTTAGGGTTTATCCTTTTTATTTCCACCATTGCCGGAGCGGTACAATTGGTGGAAATGGTGGTCGAAAAATTTGCCCCTTCCCTGTACAACGCTTTGGGAATTTTCCTTCCGCTGATTACGGTCAATTGCTCCATCCTGGGCGCCTCGCTGTTTATGCAGGAAAGGGAATACAATTTTGCCGAAACGGCGGTATTTTCGGTCGGAGCAGGAACCGGTTTTTTCCTCGCCATCGTGTTACTCGCTGCGATCCGGGAGCGTTTGCAGTATTCCAAAATACCGGAACCCCTGCAAGGCCTGGGTATTGCCATGATAATTACCGGACTCATGGGTATGGCGTTTTTGAGTTTTTCGGGAATTCAGTTGTGAAGAAATGATGAATGATGAATGATAAATGATGGTTTGGACAGAAATCCTTTGGCTTGAGTTACCACCCTCAGCAATCTCAACCATCAACAATCTCAACCTTTCTTTAGTACCTCATTGCTTTTTAATTCAAATCAACTATGCTACCAATCATCGTCAGTAGTATCGTCGTTTTTATCCTGGTTGTCCTGTTGTTTGTATTCCTGATACTGACGGCAAAAGACCGCTTGTTGCCACAAACGGATGTGTCGATTATCATCAATGGCGCGCAGGACGCGCCGGTGGTGGTCAAACCCGGCAGTACGCTGCTGACAACGCTGGCCTCCAGAAACATATTTCTGGCTTCTGCCTGCGGCGGCGGCGGCACCTGTGCTATGTGCAAATGCCAGGTGTACAGCGGCGGCGGCGAAGTATTGGCTACCGAAACCAACCACCTCAACAGGCGGCAGGTGCAGGAAAAAATGCGGCTGGCTTGTCAGGTGAAAGTAAAAGAGGATATGGAAATCCGCGTGCCCGACGAGGTGTTCGGAGTGAAAAAATGGGAATGCGAGGTAGTTTCCAATGAAAATGTGTCCACCTACATCAAAGAATTTGTGGTAGCGCTGCCGCCGGGCGAACACCTGAAGTTCCGTTCGGGCGATTATATCCAGGTGGATGTTCCCGAAATGTCCATCGACTTTAAAAAGGACCTTTACAATATTCCCGATAAATTCAAAGACGAATACGACCGCTTCAATGTCTGGAGCCTCAAATCCAGGGTGGAAGAACCTTTGTTCCGCGCCTATTCGATGGCCAACCACCCTGCCGAGGGCAACAAAATGATGCTCAATATCCGCATCGCCACGCCGCCCTGGGATCGCGACAAAAAAGCGTTTAAAGATGTGCCTGCCGGTTATTGTTCCTCTTATGTTTTTTCCCGAAAACCCGGCGACAAAGTGACCATCAGCGGTCCTTACGGCGAGTTTCACATCAAAAACACAGAAAAAGAGATGGTCTATATCGGCGGCGGCGCCGGTATGGCCCCTTTACGATCACATATTTTCCACCTGTTTCATACGCTCAAAACAGACCGAAAGGTCTCGTTCTGGTACGGCGCGCGCAGCAAAAAGGAGATTTTTTATGAAGAGGATTTCCGTTCCATCGAACGGGCATTTCCGAATTTTAAATTTGTAATAGCGCTTTCCGAACCGCTGCCTGAAGACAACTGGACCGGTGAAACGGGATTTATCCACAACGTCGTGTTGAAAAATTACCTGGATAAACACGCCGAACCGGAAGAAGTGGAGTACTACCTCTGCGGTCCGCCGATGATGAATTCCGCCGTATTAAAAATGCTCGACGACCTGGGCGTGCCCAAAACGAATATCGCATTTGATGACTTTGGCAGTTAAATATCGCTTCACAGTTGCGGGATTTTTGCTAAAAACCCTGCTGCTGCTCTCTTTTTCCGCCTGCCGGCAGGAAGCGCCGACCTATACGGAACTGGAAGGGAAAGCACAGGGCACGACGTTTCATATTTCATACAAGGACGCTTCGGAGCGCAATTTCTCCGGCCAGGTGGACAGTATTTTCCGGCGGATCGACAAAAGTATGTCGCTGTGGGACAGCACTTCCATCATCAGCAGGGTAAACCGCAATGAGCCGGGCGTTGTAGCAGATGAACATTTGATAAAGGTGTACAACCGCTCCCGCGAAATATCGGACATCAGCGGCGGTGCATTTGACATTACGGTAGGGCCATTGGTGAAAGCCTGGGGATTCAGTTACAAAAAAGGGCTGCCTCCGCCCGATTCGACTAAGGTAGACTCCTTGTTACAACTGATTGGTTTTCAAAAGATTCGCCTTGAAAACGGCGTTTTTGTAAAAAACCACCCGGCCATGGAAATAGACGTCAATGCCATCGCGCAGGGTTACACGGTCGATCTGATCGCCCGGTTTTTGGAACAACAGGGCATCCATGATTACCTGGTTGAAATAGGCGGCGAAGTACGCAGCGCAGGCAAAAACGAACGTGGTGAATTTTGGAAAATCGGGATCGACAAACCCGTCGATAACCCGGAACAGGAACGGCTTTTACAAACGACCTTGTTATTGAAAAACCGCTCGCTCGCCACTTCCGGCAGTTACCGGAAATTTGTGGTGCGGGACGGCAAAAAGTTCAGCCATGCGATCGATCCGACAACAGGCTACCCCATTACACACAACCTGCTCAGCGTGTCGGTACTGGCCGACGACTGCACTTCCGCAGATGCCTATGCCACCGCTTTTTTAGTGATGGGGATGGATAAGGCCATGCAACTGGCCCAAAAACAGGGACTCGAAATTTACTGTGTGTACGCTGATGAAAAAGGCGCCCTGCAGGTGCAGGAGACGGCGGGATTTTTGAAATGAAGGTTGATGAAGTTGATAAAGGTTTATAAAAGTTGATAATACATTCGCTCGAAAATAGAGCGATTTTAACTTTTTTCGAGGAGCTGTATATCAACCTCATCAACCTTATAAACCTTCATCAACTTCTTTCCCACAGGCCTCACCCGGCTTACGACCACAAACCCCGCAAGCGACGCCTTCTTTTTGCATAAATGGACTATTACCGGCACATGTACCCCTGAATTGCCCGTTTTTAACGAACAGCAAACGTACACTGAAGAGCGCAAAAGCGATCAGCACCAGGACAACGGTAACAAGGATCAGAGGGAGCATAAGCGAGTATTTAACAACAAAGTTAGGGAGAATTACGAAACCCCGTAGCCGATTTTGAACGTCGGCTTTAGGTTTCCAAATCCAACCAACAAACATTCAAATCATCAAACCTGCCCCATTTCTCACCCTTTTTTTCACTAAAACACATCGCCATGATTTCTGTACAAAAATTGCTGGAAGGAAAAAAGATCAATAAAATCTTTACACTCACCCCGGAACACATGGTTATTGACGCCCTCGACCTCATGGCCCAGCATAATATCGGCGCCGTGATGGTGATGGAAGGCGAGCGGCTGGCCGGCATTTTTTCCGAACGCGACTACGCACGAAAAGGTATCATCCAGGGCCGCAAAGCCAAAAGCACGCCTTTAACCGAAGTGATGACGCACAATGTCTTCACCGTCAGCCCGGAAATGGACATAGAAAATTGTATGCAACTTTTCAGCGACAAACGAATCCGGCACCTGCCGGTCATGGCTGGAACGGAAGTAGTGGGCATGTTGAGCATTGGCGACATTGTGAGTGCCATCATGCAGGAACAAAAACAACACATTCAATTCCTGGAACAATACATCAGCGGCTGAGACTGCTATGGTCGGCTTACCTAATGCTTCGGGTTTTTACGGCCTCTCGTCTTTTATTATATTGCCTTTCACTTAAGGCGGTACGGAATGTTATTTGCCTCCAATAAACTGTAACTCATTGACTATCAATATTTTTTGCCTATTGCAATTTTGCCCTATTCACTTCTTACCCTGCACCTATGGATCTCCTGATTATTGTTGTTTTTATCATTGGATACACCCTGATCGCACTGGAACATCCACTGAAAATTGATAAAGCCGCTTCCGCCCTGCTGACGGGTGTTTTTTGCTGGCTGGTTTTATTATTCGGCATTGAAAACATGCCCGCCTTCGGCGAAATTGCACAGACACACCCCGATACACGTTCCTACATTGAGCACTCCCTGTTTGAACACTTGGGAAAAATCGCTGAAATCCTGTTTTTTCTGCTCGGCGCCATGACCATTGTGGAACTGGTGGATGTACACGACGGCTTCCGGGTCATTACCGACCGGATTACCACTGCCAACCGCGTCAAATTGCTCTGGATCATTTCCTGGGTCACTTTTTTCCTCTCCGCCGGCCTGGATAACATGACCACTGCTATCATTATGTGCGCACTGTTGCGCCGAATCATCAAAAAGCAGGAAAACATGTGGCTCTTCGGTGGTTTTGTAATCATTGCGGCGAATGCAGGCGGCGCCTGGTCACCCATCGGCGACGTCACCACCATCATGTTGTGGATAGGCGGTCAGGTGACCACCTTTAAAATTATGCAAGCCACTTTTCTGGCTTCGGCAGTCAGTTTGATTGTGCCTTTGCTGGCAGGTACCTATTTCCTGGGTCGCGATAAAACAGCGTTGGAGCAACTTTCGGAATCGGAAATGAAATCCGAGCGGATTACGACGCCTTTTGAACAAAAACTATTGTTTTTCCTCGGCGGCGCCGCCCTTTTGTCGGTACCGTTTTTTAAGGCCGTTACCCACATGCCGCCGTACATGGGTATTTTATTGTCGGTAGGGGTGCTGTGGTATATCACCGAATTCCTGCACCGGGGCAAGGAGCCGGAATTGCGCAAGGAATTTTCAGTCGCATCCATGCTGCACCGCGTCGATACGCCGAGTATCCTGTTTTTCCTCGGTATCCTGCTGGCAGTCGGTTCATTGGACACCTCCGGTCACCTGCATAAAATGGCGGAAGTACTCAACAGCACTTTCGGAAGCATTTATGTCATCAATACCATGATCGGACTGCTTTCTGCTATTGTAGATAATGTGCCTTTGGTGGCGGCCTGTATGGGCATGTACGACCTGACGACTTATCCGCCGGACCACGATTTCTGGGAACTGCTGGCTTATTGCGCCGGCACAGGCGGCAGTATTCTCATCATCGGTTCTGCTGCCGGCGTGGCCTCGATGGGTATCCTGAAAATTGATTTCCTGTGGTATTTAAAGCGTATTTCGGGATACGCTTTGATTGGGTACCTGGCGGGTATCGGGGCGTATTATTTGCAACACCACTTCTAAAGGGATGATGAGTGATGAATGATGAATGATGAGTGATGAATGATGAGTGATGAATGATGAATGATGAATTGCCGAGCGCGATGTCGGACATCGCGCTCGGCAATTCATCACTCATCATTCATCATTCATCATTCATCATTCATCATCCCTCTTTTAATATCATCGCCGAAATCCCCCCCAGTTCCACAAAAGGGCGCGTCACCTCCCGTATACCCTGTTCGTTGATCTCGTCGCCTTCCATAACCACAGTCCATTTCCCCTTGGGGAGTTGAATTGTTTTGGCCTCCTTGTTGCCGTTAAAGAGCACTACGATATTTTTCCAGCGGTCGCCATTGGCATGATTGGACAATTGGTAGGCTACCAGGTTTTTGTCGGGTACATCTAAAAATTTCAGGTGGGTTCGGATGAGATCGGCGCTGGGCATCCTGAAAGCCGGATGGGCTTTTCGCAAGCGAATCAGGCGGGAGAAATAGTTGTGAACGGAGACATACTGCGTTTTGCGGTTCCAGTCGATCTGGTTGATCAAATCGGGTGACTGGAAGGAGTTTTCCACGCCTTGTTTGCTGCGCAGCAGTTCCACCCCGGCGTGCAGGAAAGGTACGCCCTGAGAAGTAAGTACCATCGCTCCGGCCAGTTTATGCATCCGGATGCGCTCGGCTTCATTGGCATCCTGGCAGGAAATGGCCAGCCGGTCCCACAGGGTGTGGTTGTCGTGGCAATCCACATAAGTGATTGTCTGGAAGGGTTCTTTGGCCCAAGGCGCTTTGGAATAATTGACTTTGCTGTAATCCACCTGCGGGTGCATGGTGGAAGCGACAATACCGAATTTAATACTTTCTTCCTGGTCGGGTCTGCCGCTGACAAAACCCCTTTCTTCGTGTTTGAATACTGAACCTTTGAGCGCATCGCGAAAATCGTCGCTGAATGCCGCTATGCGGTCGAGCCGGTGCGTATTGGCCTTCAGGGCGCGCAGCGAATCGGGCAGCGGGCTGCCGCCGGCCGTCCAGCCTTCTCCGTAAATAAAAATAGTCGGGTCGATGGCGTGCAAATCAGCGCTGATCAGGTTCATGGTTTCAATATCGTGAATACCCATCAGATCCACCCGAAACCCGTCGATATGGTATTCCTGCACCCAGTATCGGAGTGATTCGATCATGTATTTCCGCATCATGGCGCGTTCGGAGGCCGTTTCATTGCCGCAGGCCGAAGCGTCGGAGTATTTGCCGTCGGCGTTTTGCCGGTAATAATATCCAGGAACGACGCGGTTAAAAACGGATTCGGTTGTAGAGCCGGTGTGGTTGTACACCACATCCATAATGACGCGGATACCGTTGTTGTGCAGCGCCTGAATCGCCTGTTTGAATTCGCGGATCCGCACCGAGCCGTCGGCAGCATCGGTGGCGTAGCTACCTTCGGGAACATTGTAGTTTTCGGGATCGTAGCCCCAGTTGTACTGCGGCGTTTGCGCCGGCAGGCTTTCATCCACTGACGTGTAGCGGTAATCGAATACCGGAAGCAGGTGCAGGTGGGTCACGCCCAGTTCCTTAAGGTGGTCGAGGCCGGTGCTTTGATCCCCGGCATTGGTCGTGCCCGTTTCGGTCAATCCGAGGTATTTGACGCTGTGCCGGATACCGGAACTGAGGTGAGACGACAGGTCGCGTACGTGTAATTCGTACAGAATAATATCCATAAACGACGCTTGTGGAGGCCGTTTGTCGGCAGCCCAACCTGCGGGATTCGTTCGGGAAAGGTCAAGAATCATTCCGCGGCGCCCATTCACGCCCACCGCTTTGGCATACGGATCAGGGGTTTCGGCCAGCCACTGTCCGCCGATCCTGACTTGTACGGTGTAATATTTTCCCTGCATATCGCCTTTGAGGGAAATGCTCCAGACGCCCTGTTTGCCTTTTTTCAAGGGCAGGGTTTGCAACGGACTGCCGCCTGAGCCACTTTCGTACAGGTGCAACTGCACCGCCTCGGCCGGGGGCGACCACAGTTTGAAAACGGTACCGGAAGGAGAATAGTTGATTCCGAGGTCTTTACCCGCATACACCGGATATTGATCGTAAGATAAAGGAGCAGAAAGGCCGGATTTGGCCCCGCGGCAGGCTGTCCAAAGCAGAACAACCACAAACAGAATACTAAAAATACAGATCGTACGCATGGACAAAGATGGAATATAAATGTGAATTACGGTAAGTAGGTGTGCAAAAGTAGTTTTGATTAATTTTTTTGTAAATGCTTGATTATCACACTGATAACCGATAACTAATAACGGATAACTACCTAATACCGTTTCCCCATCGGGTGAAATATCTTCCAGCTGTGCCAGAACTCCTGGTAGGCATTTACTTTTTTCAGGTTGACTTTTTTTGTCTCTTCGGAGTTGAGTGCCCGGCCTGCCAGGTCGTACTTTGCAGTACCTGCCATCAGCGTATCATTTTGCAGGATAAACATGGTTTTGGCATCCGGGCGTTCAAAAGCGGCAAAACTATGTCCGTCAGCCGCCAGCGCGAGCACGACAGGCGTTTGTCCGATGGTTTCATGGATGATTCGTTCTTTTACCAGTTTATTCCAGTCGAATGCCGTCGATTCATTGCCAATTTCAATGCCGACCACCCATGATTTTTCTTTCCAGGAAAGGCTGTCCGTACGAGTCAGGTCGCTTTTGCCCTTTCCACTTTCATAGTCCTTCATGTGCTCATACGATTCGGCGAAGGCGGAGTCGGGCTGCATGACCAGGCTTTGCGGATACAGCTGAAGCCATTGACCGAGCGTCATTTGCCAGCTGGTCATTTCGGGCAAAACGGCGCCTTTCAAAGGACCTGCGATGGCCACACCGTTTTCCTGCCGCCACCAGCTACTGGTGGAAGCGTCTTCAAACATCGCATTGAAATGATCCATCCCGACCAGGCGAAACTGCTCGGGTTGGCCGTTTACCTCAGGTAAAAAAACGCGGCCGCTCCTGCAAACAGTACAATAAGTTACCATAACAGCCTGATTTCCAA
Organism: Saprospiraceae bacterium; assembly: GCA_022844265.1. Lineage (GTDB taxonomy): Bacteria > Bacteroidota > Bacteroidia > Chitinophagales > Saprospiraceae > M3007. The sequence goes on from JALHMA010000063.1 coordinate 14,518, forward strand.
GCATATCTCTTACCTGGTGGTGATAACCGATAAACTGAATCGGATAGGCTTTTGCCACGCCATTTTTTTCAATTCCAATCACTAAGCGGTTCGAATCCACCTTGTTTTCAGCGGCATTTTTCATCAAAACCGCACTGGGCTGATAAAACATGTGATCTGCCGACATTTGAAAATTGAATACATATATCAGGGCAGCCAGCGCCGTCAAGGCTAGAGCAGGTAACCATTTGTAGCGAAAAGTCGATTTGAAAAAAGACCAAAAGAGCAGCAGCGCAAATCCGGCTCGAAAAGCCAAACGCCAGTGGTAGAGAAAATAGGCAAGCCCAATACTTTCCATCCGCTGGCTGCCGGGCATGGGCATGATGAAAAAAACATTGGCTATTTCAAAAATGGCCCAGGCGATCAGGGTGAGGTAGAATATTTTTTTCATGTGGCGTACGTCCGAACCCAGTTCGGACACTTTTGTACATCCGAACCCTGTTCGGATACTTTTTGAACTTGTCTGGTATTCATACACCGGATTGTGTCAAAAGGATCGGCGGTACGTATCCCACTGTCGCCATTCTCTCCCCCATCACATTCCAGGTATCGAGGTCTTCCGCAGGCGGCGTTATTGTCGCCAAACCATCCACATACCGGTTGAACATACAAAATGTCGCGGCAATCAGCACCGTATCGTGTATGTCGCGGTCGGTAGCGCCCTGGGCACGGGCCAGTGCCACATCTGCCTCCGAGACCTGCCGGGCATCCGTCTGCACTTTTCCGGCAATCGTCAGGAGTGCCTTCATTTTTTCAGAGATCGGCGCTTGTTGGTAGTCATTCAACACAAAATCAACCGTTTGTGCATCGTCTTTGTATAAATACCGCGCTGCCGCCGCATGGCTCGACATACAAAAAGTACAGGCATTCCGGTTGGATACAAAAGCGGCAATCAGTTCCCGCTCCGCTTCCGAAAGCGGCGAATCGCCGCCCCGGAGCAGCACCTGCGCCCACTCGTACAAGTGTTTGCCAGTATCGGGGCGAAACATCACCAGGCTGCGAATACCGGGAACCTGCGCCGGGAGATCGATATGTGGCATACCTTTTATAGTTATCCGTTATTGGTTATTGGTGCTGATAATCAAGCATTTACAAAGAAATTAAACCAGATATTGCTTGATTATTTATGTGTTTTTGAACAATCCTTTAAACGGAGCGGCGTACTCTACGAACTCTCACCCTCTCACTTCTCTCACTTCTCACTTCTCTTCATACCCTTCCGGTCTTCTTCCATACCCGACGGCAATACGTTCGCCCAATTGCCTGAAATATGCCGGATCTGCCGGAAAATCGGTTGCCAGTCCGTCCACGTATTTATTGTAAAAACAAAAAAGGGCTGCGATTAAAACCGTATCATGAATTTCCAAATCTGTCGCGCCGGCGTTTTTAGCGCGTTCGACAGCCGAATCAGTGACATGCAGGCCACTCTTTTGCGTCAGGGCTGCAATATGCAGCAATGCTCTCATTTTTTCAGAAACGGGGGCTGATTCATAGTCTTGTCTGACCAATTCGCAGGTATCGCTTTCGCCGAGCAAAAGATCGGTTACGGCGCTATGTGCAGCCGAGCAGAAACGGCACTCGTTGCGATGCGAAACCAGGGAGGCAATCAATTCGCGTTCGGCAAAAGTGAGGGAAGATTCACCCCGCAGTATAAGTTGCGTCAAGGCTCGGATCGGTTCGGCAGTATCCCGCCGGTATTCGAGCAGGCCGGTGATACCAGGCAGATGAGCAGGTAAAGGAATGTGCGGCATATCAGAAAGATGAACCGCGAAGGTATATGCGGAAATCGCGATTTGAAATTAAAAAAAGATTAGAGTTATCCTAATTCCAGCTGATATGATCCGGCATATCCGAAATGATTTCGTAGATATCGCCTTTGTTGTACATCACGCTGCTCCAGAGTTGGCCGGGCTGTAATTTGAACAGGTAATTGGCATCCATCGGGGCGGTCATCCAGGAGCCGATTTCCATTTCTTCCATCAACTGTCCCGAAGACCAGCCGGAATAGCCGACAAAAAACCGGATATTTTCGGGTTTGATGAGTTCGGATGCGATCAAAAATTTCAGTTTGTCAAAATCGCCGCCCCACCAGACGCCATTGGCTACCTGTACGCTTTCCTCCAATAAATCGCCTACGTTGTGAATGTAATGGAGCGTATCCGTTTGTACCGGGCCGCCATAAAACACCTCGCTGTCAAAAGTGGGAAATTCAGCCATCAGGTCATTCACCTTCATGTCGATACTCTTGTTGAGGATAAATCCGACACTGCCTTGTTGGTGGTGTTCACACAGCAGAATGACCGCTCTGTGAAAATAAGGATCGAGCATAAAAGGATCAGCCAGCAAGACTTGTCCACTTTTCACGAGAGATTGTGTCGCCATATATCGTACTTATTTGTGTCGGTACGAAAGTAAAGGTTGGTTTTGGAGTCTCCAAATTTTTTTATCTGAACGGGGAATTTTGGTGTTTGGTGTTTGGTGTTTAGTGTTTGGGGCGCTTCGCCCAATCTACTCACAGTAGCCAAAGGCAACGCGCCCCAAACACGAAACACCAAACACCAAACACCAAAATCACAGCGCTTCCGTCAGCGCATCCTTATTGATCTTCCGGATCAACCCGCGCAGCACGGCGCCTGTGCCCACTTCCACGAACATGGTAATGCCGCCCGCGATCATATTTTCAATGGTCTGCGTCCAGCGGACGGGCGCGGTGAGTTGCGACACCAGGTTTTTCCGAATCTCATCCGGCGAAGTCACCGGTAGCGCATGCACATTCTGGTATACCGGGCACATCGGCACGTTGAAAGCAGTGGCAAGAATGGCCTGTTCCAGTTCGTCCTGTGCGGGTTGCATCAGGGGCGAGTGGAAAGCGCCGCCGACCGGCAATACCAGGACGCGTTTGGCGCCTGCTTCGCTCAGTTTCGTTACCGCTATGTCGATGCCTTTTCTGGAGCCGGAAATCACCAACTGGCCCGGAGAGTTGTAGTTGGCTGCTACAACTATCTCATTTTCAATACTTTTGCAAATTTCTTCCACCAGCGCATCTTCCATACCCAACACGGCGGCCATGGTGCCTTCGGTCAGTTCGCAGGCTTTTTGCATGGCGAAAGCGCGTTGGCTAACCAGGCGCAGGGCGTCTTCAAAAGAGAGCGCTCCTGCCGCGCACAAGGCGGTGAATTCACCCAGCGAATGCCCTGCAGTAGCAGCCGGCTGGAACGCCGAACCCGCTATCCTGGCCCGAATGATGCTGTCCAGAAACACCGCCGGTTGCGTCACTTTGGTCTGCGTGAGCTCCTCTTTCGTACCGCCGAACATGATGTCGGTGATGCGCCAGCCGAGTATTTCATTCGCCTGTTCAAACAGGTCCTTTGCGTGGGCATTGCTTTCGTACAATTCCTTGCCCATGCCTTCCGACTGGGAACCTTGTCCGGGAAAAACGTATGCTTTTTGATCCATTGGATTGATAAATAGTTATCCGTTATTAGTTATTGGTTATTCGTGTTGATACTCAAGCATTTGTAAGTAGTTATCCGTTATTGGTTATCCGTGTTGATACTCAAGCATTTGTAAAGAATTTGAGTAAAACTAATTTTGTACACTTACTGAAATAGTTTGTCCAAGACTTGAGTCAGGCGTATAAGCAAGAAGGCAAAAGTAGGGAAGTAGATATGAAATCCCGCCATTGAAATGCTGCATTTATTTTAGTATATCAGGCAAAACAGTTTAGATTAAACTCTTTACAAATGCTTGATTATCAACACTGATAACTAATAACCAATAACGGATAACTCTTTATAAATGCTTGATTATCAACACAAATAACCAATAACTAATAACAGATAACTACTTACAGAAACATACTTTTCAGCGCCGTCCAAAGCAGTCCCTTTTTGGTTTTGTCCGGCGCCAGCACCGAGAGCGCATCGGCAAACAACCAGGTGACGCCGTAAAAAACAACAGGCTGAAAAGCGGGGGCCTCTATGTGCAGACCGAGTTGTTCAGGTGGAATGCCGAAAACCAAAACCTTTTCAGCGGGTTTTATACGCAATGTGGCGGCCATATCGACCGGCTCTCCCGGCGGTATTTCGGCAAAAAGCGTGTCGCGTTCCAGGTCGAGTTGGGCCGCTGCCAGCACTTTTTTCAGAAAATCCAGGTTTTCAGCCTGTGCAGGTTCCGCTGCGGCCAGTATCCAGATGCCTTTGGCAAAACGGCCCTGCGCAATTTCATTGGGCAAAAGTGCGGGCGCAACAAAAATCAATTCTTTCGGAGTGAACATTTTTTAAATTTTGTGCTGAAAAGCCGATGGGGTATTGAAAATCGTTATTTGTCGAAAAAAAATATTTTTAGTAAACAAAATCGAATTTTATAAACAATAATTTTGTCAATACGCCATTAGTTTATTTTAATTTGGAATAATATTTTTTTTTCTGGCAAAGATACTTAACTTTGCACCGATAATTAAGGTTTTCACCACTGTCAAATTCCCTCTCTATTATGGCCGTAAAGTATCCAGTTACTGTCACTCCAACAACCAAGTCCAGGCTGTCCCAGGTTGATTTCTCCAATCTCCCCTTTGGAAAGGTCATTTCCGATCACATGTTTGTGATGGATTATGACGGCCAAAACTGGGTAGATGCACGGATCGAACCTTTTCAAAATATGGAGATTTCTCCGGCCAACCTGGCGCTGCACTACGGCCAGAGTATTTTTGAAGGGATGAAAGCCAGCAAACGCAACGGAGAACCGGTGCTCTTTCGCCCCGAGATGAACGCCCGCCGCCTGAATGCTTCTGCCGAACGGATGTGTATGCCGCTCCTGCCGGAAGACCTGTTTTTACAAGCCGTTAAAATGCTGGTGGAATTAGACAGCGAATGGATTCCTGAAAAAGAGGACTACTCGCTGTATGTACGTCCGCTTATGTTTGCTACTGACGACTACTTCGGGGTACATGCCTCTGAAAAATACAGATTCCTCATTTTTACCGGCCCTGTAGGCCCTTATTATCCAAAACCCGTTAAACTGTGGGTAGAGGAGGTTTTCACACGCGCCTCACAAGGCGGTTCGGGTGAAGCCAAATGCGCCGGTAACTACGGCGCATCTCTCCTGCCCGCCATGCGCGCCAAACAGGCCGGCTACGATCAGGTGATGTGGATGGATGCGGTAGAGAAAAAATACGTACAGGAAGTCGGTACGATGAACCTCTTTTTTGTGATCGACGGCAAAGTCATCACACCCGCTACCACAGGCACCATCCTGCGCGGCATCACCCGCGAAAGCCTGATGACCCTGCTCAAAGAATGGGGTTACATAGTGGAAGACCGCCTGCTGAGCATCGCCGAAATTGCGGACGCCTACTGGCGCGGCACGCTTCAGGAATGTTTCGGCGCAGGCACTGCCGCAGTGGTGAGCAACGTCAGCGACATCACCTGGCGCGACCGGAAAATGGAATTGCCGCCCGTCGACGATACAAACCGCCCCGTGGCTGCCCGCTTGAAAAAACACATCAACCGCCTGCGTATGGGCCTCGAACCGGATACGCACGGCTGGATGCAGAGCTGCGCCGATTCGGGTGTGCTGGAATTGGTGGGAGAAGAAGTGGGAGCGCTGTAAGCAACCAAGTTTATACAAATGCCGCTGTACGACGATGTTGTGCAGCGGCATTTGTGTTTGTGGTGCTGATCACAGTATCTCCTGTTACGGTGCTACGCACCTGATACTCTAACGCTTTGGGTTTTCTACCGACGTTTTGGCTGCTACGCAGCATCCGTAACCTTTGGCATCGAACCACTCCGAATTAGAAGTACCAAACGTTTATTCCATTACCGCTACGCAGCAACGATGGCTTTGGCATTGCACCAGCCGCGTAGCGGCCAAAACGTCAGTAGCCTCTATCAAATATATAAATAAGCAATAGTTACGGCGCTACGCACCTAATACTTCATCGCTTTGGGCTTTTTACTACCGATGTTTTGGCTGCTACGCAGCAACTGTAGCCTTTGGCATCGAACCACTCGGGATTAGAAGTGCCAAAGGTTTCTTCCATTCTTACTACATAACAACGATGGCTTTGGCATTGCACCAGCCGCGTAGCGGCCAAAACGTCGGTAGCCTTCGCAACCCCAGCTATGGTTGGAAGGTGCATAGCACCGTAACACATCCTAAAAAAAACACATGTCGCAATAAATTTATTCCCATTCTACCACATCCTCCCAAAACTCGAACAGATATTTCTCTTCAAACGCTATCTCTGCTTTTTGCAACATCTCAGTATATTC
>JALHMA010000064.1 GCA_022844265.1 Saprospiraceae bacterium
ATAACGAGTATTTCCAATTGAAAATCAGGATGTTGTGATTTTAGAAAATCCAGCGCTTCCTGTAAAAACCTGAATCCTTTCCGCTCTTCACTGACATTCATCGCTGCAAAAAGAAGTAACCGACTTTGAGGATTTATTCCTTTACTCAGCCGAAAATTTCTTACTTCTGTTTCTGATAAAGGCTTAAATAACCTTACATCTATGGGATTGGGAATATTGGCAATTGGATAATCTTTCAATAAACTACTGGAGCGAGCCACCGAAGCCAGCCATGCGCTACAGGTTATAAATTGAATATTTTTTGGAAAAAGATGCTGTTTGCGCGCCCAGATTCGATGTGATAAATCGCTAGGGGAGGGATTTTTAAGATAGGGACAATGGCCGCAGGATTCCTGAAAATGATCGCAGCCCCTGCTGTAATGACACCCGCCGGTAAAGGCCCACATGTCGTGCAGGGTCCAAACCACTGGTTTACCCAATTGAGATAGTTCTTGAATGCCCTTCAAGGACAAAAATCCCTGATTGATCCAGTGCAAATGCAACACATCAGCTTCCTGTACCAGAGGGTGTTGGAGCAGGTTTTTGCCGAAATTGGCTAATGAAAAAGAAAACCGTACCGATTTATCTCGTTCAAACGGCAAAAAAGAAAGCCGTTCGGCATAAAATGGCCACCGGTTGCCGGCCTGATCGGCACTAAGTATTTGCGCATCCACGTCGGCTTGTTCCAAAGCGTCCTTCAAACGCAGGCATGCTACAGCAGCACCTCCACCGGCGTAGGTGTTTAATAATAAAACTTTCATATTTTATTGGATAACCGTATGACAAATGCAGGTATAGTCTGAACAAAGTGGTTTTGAACGAGAAGAAAAATTAATTCACTGCATGCCAATACTTTCTCAACCATCAGCATGCTCGACATCTCAACATTAAGTATAATTTGTCGTTATTGTGGCCCAAAAGTCGTTCTTTTTAGCATCTTAGTTATGCCTTACGATGTTCCCATTCTTTTTTTGACTTTCAACCGACCGCAACATACCCGGGTGGCGCTGGAGCGCCTGCGCATGTTGCAGCCCGGGCGACTTTATATTCATTGCGATGGGCCGCGGCCGCATCATAAAGATGACGAAAATAACGTTGCCGCAGTCCGTGCAGTTATTGAAAAACAAATTGACTGGCCCTGTGAAATAAAAACGCTCTATAGAACAACCAATTTGGGGTTGCGGGATGGCGTTTTTGATGCTATTAACTGGTTTTTCAAACATGAAGCAGAGGGAATTATTCTAGAAGACGATTGTGTTCCAGACCTGTCTTTTTTCAGATTTTGCCAGGAGTTGCTGGAGTACTACCGGGATGATACCCGGATCATGCACATCGGAGGTTCTAACCTGGCTGAAAAATGGACAGCCAATAATAAAGAGAGTTATGTTTTTTCCAGGTTTTCATTCGTTTGGGGTTGGGCTACCTGGCGGCGGGCATGGGAAAAAATGAGCATAAATCTGGACGGATTGGAGGAGTTTTCACACAGTGAAATATTTAAACAATTTGTATTGAATAGGTTTTCCAGGCACTATATGCTGGATAAATTTCAAGTTACAAAGCAACGAAAAAACAATTCCTGGGCTTATGCCTGGTTTTACAGTATCCTGAAAAACAACGGGTTGTGTATTGTTCCGCATAAAAATTTAGTACAGAATGTTGGGGTAGGGGAGCGGTCGGCCACCAATACGACCAGTGCGAACAAAAATGCCATGTTGCGTTCAAACCAGTTGGACTGGCCGATTGTTCATCCGGTTCAAAGGTCGCCAAACCCGGAACTGGAGCAACATTTTTTTTATACTTCTCAAAAGAAACGCCATCGTTTGTTGTTGTGGTGGGCGTTGAAAAAATTGAATGTCAGATGAATTATATCATATACGACCTTGAAGCCACCTGCTGGGAAAATCCGCCACCCGACTATGTTCAGGAGACCATTGAGATCGGTGCTTACCGCATCAATCATTTTGGCGAAGTACGGGGCAAATTCAACCGTTTTGTCCGACCGGTCGTCCACCCGATACTTTCTCCCTTTTGCCGGGATCTTACCAGCATTACACAGGAGGATGTAAATCGGGCTAAAACATTTACCGCAGTCATTGAAGAGTTTTGGGATTGGGCGCGTATCGAAGAAGAAGATTACACCCTGTGCTCCTGGGGCAATTTTGATAAAAAAATGTTTATCAGCGATTGCAAATTGCACCGTCTTGCCTTTGACTGGGCAGAACCACACGCCAACCTGAAAGAACAATACAGGCTGATGAAACACATGCGTCAGGGAATCGGCCTGCGCAAAGCCGTCGAGAGTGAAGGCATACTTTTTACCGGCCAGCACCACCGGGGTATTTCCGATGCGGAAAACCTGGTCAAATTATTTTTGAAATACCTGGGAAACTGGACGGTTTAGGGTAGTATGGCCTTCAGGCCGTCGGGAAGAGGGCATTTATGCCCGATTTATTCAAAATATATAATATACGGGCATAAATGCCCTCTTCCCGACGGCCTGAAGGCCATACTACCTAAATGTAACCCAAAATTTTGAGCATCGAATCCGCATCCTGTTCCTGAAAAATTTGCCAGTCGACGAACTCTCCATAATAGTTGCGATCAATCAGAATATGTTTGGGCGCGGGTAATAAACAGTGTTTCAAGCCCCCGTAACCGCTCAGGGCTTCCTGGTAGGCGCCGGTATGGAAAAAACCGATATACAGCGGTTCGTCTTTTTCCATGTCGACAGCCGGCAAATAAACCTGGTTAATGTGTGCTTCTGAGTTATAATAATCGGCATTATCGCAGCTGATACCACCCACATTCACGCGCTGGTATTCTTTGCTCCAGTGGTTGATAGGCAACAAAATAAACCGTTCCTTGATTCCCCAACTGTCGGGTAGGGTATTCATCAAAGAATTATCGAGCATGTACCATTCTTCCGAGTCATTTTGTTTCTTTTTGCCGATGACTGAAAAAATCGTTGCGCCGCTTTCACCCACGGTAAATTTCCCGAATTCGGAAAAAATATCAGGTTCCGGCACACCTTCGCTGTCGCAGGCCTCCTTGATCATCCGCACAATTTCATTGATCATGTAGGGATAATCGTATTCAAAACTCAATGAATTCCTGATCGGCATACCGCCGCCAATATTCAGCGCATTCAGGGTAGGGCAGATCTTGCGCAATTCGCAATACGTTTTAATTCCTTTTTTCAGCTCGCTCCAATAGTAAATGGTATCTTTTATGCCAATATCCACAAAAAAGTGGAGCATTTTTAACTCGAATTTGGGATTGTTGGCGATCAACTCCTTGTAAAAGGGGATCACTTCACTTTGACGAATGCCGAGACGGGAAGTGTAAAACTCAAAATTAGGCTCTTCCTCTGTAGCCATCCTGATGCCAATGCTGCATTTGTCTTTTTTGATCAACTCAGCGTACTGGCGAAGTTCTTCCGCATTGTCGCATACCGGTATCACATTGTAAAAACCGTCATTGATAAGGCCGACAATTTTTTCAATATACTGGCGCGGCTTGTAACCATTGTTGACGATAATGGTGCCTTTATTGATCTTTCCCTGGTTATAAAGCCTCCAGACCAGGTCAATATCAAACGATGACGAGGTTTCCAATTGTGTGCCATTTTCAAGCACTTCATTCAAAATAAAGGCAAAATGGGAACTTTTTGTACAATAACAATATATATACTTGCCATTATAATTATATCGCTGAATGGCATCGCGGAATAATTTTCGGGCCATCTGTATCTTTTCACCGATTTTTGGCAAATAAGTCAGTTTCAGCGGAGTGCCGTATTTTCGGATTAAGTCGTAGACGTCAATTTCATTAAACAGGAGCCGATTGTCTCTGAGGCTGAAACCATCTTGAGGAAAGTCAAAAGTCTGCGCTACGAGATCGTAGTAGGTGTTTTTCATTGAAAAACAAGGTGTTGGAAGTAGTGAGAGAAACTTGGGGCGGGCAAATTTAGACGGTTTCTACGATTTAGTACATCTCGAAGGAATTATTGAATAAATTTGGCAGTACCTGTACGCACTATTTAACATAATATAAATTATGGAAAAAATAGTCAACTGTTTAAGATTAACCTTTCTTACCCAGCCACGACTTCATGCCACTCAGCATTTCATCAAAAGAGTCGTATTCCTTGCGAAAACTCAGACCGAAACCATACCGTGCACGGCGTTGCCCGCCGGTGATATCCGGTTCGGTGCGCTGATACACCTTGAGTCGCCATTGCCTGTTTTGGGTCAGTTGAATTTCTACGGTCACATCTTCGCCGAGAAAACCATTCTGTACAGCCGTACTTGGCCGACCCAGACCGAACTGTGAGCCTACCTGCACGGTCACGCGATCATTGGCAAAGCCGCTGGTGAGCCTGATTTGTAATTCACGGCCTGTCTGGTTTATTCTGGTATTGTCGGGATTGCTCAATGAGTTTTGGTACTCGTCATAAGCAATATTGAAGTCGATACTGGAAACCGAAGTGCCGAACCATTCAGAGGCTAATCCGGTGAGGTAGTTAGAAAACTGGTTGCTTAGCACCTGTGTGAGCGTATTAAAGGCAGAGGCCACATAGTCGGAACTCTGGATAAAGCCCCCGTCAGAGGGTAAAAAAGACCCAACCACCACCAGACCGAAAACCTGTCGGTTGAGTTCGCTCTGATCCTGTCGCAGCAGTCGTAACTTGTTCTCTGTCACACTTTTAATGTCGTTGGCGATATTGGGAAAGTCGACATTAAAACTGATGTTGGGCGTCATTAAATCGCCCTTGAGGTGCATGGTTACGATTGTTTTAGTGGGTCGTTTGGCGGCTTTGGCGGCATCGCTGTCGTCGCCTCCTAGCAGTTGTATTTCATCCCGGATCAGGTTGTAAACAGGCGTATTTTCTTCATAAGTTGCATCCAGGCTGATTTGGGCGCCATAAGGATCGCCATACCAGTTAATGGTACCCCCTTCTGTTACGGTAAATGGTTTATTTACCCAGTTGAGCAGCGTAAACATGTATTCGCCACGCCGGATGACGTAGTTGCCATACATTTTGAACTCCCCTTCCCGGTTGATGGTCAATTTTATATCACCCACTCCCCTACCCTTGATGATATCGCCTGCCTGCTCGTCAAAAATAAGTTGAACCTCCGCGGCATCGGTCATCGTAACGTTCATTTCAAAATTCAGGCCTTTCAGCTCGCCTATTACACTACTTTTTGTTGTTTTTAACAGTGTGCTATCCCTGCTTTTTGTTTTAAACTTGATAAATTTCACTTCCTGCGCATCTGATACCGAAGTAATCGGCAGATACAGCCTGGTATCCTTGCCGGTTGTAGCGTCAATCTGAATATCGGTGCGGCTGAAGGTACCGGAAAATTTTGCTTTAAACCTGCCTGCACCTTTTCCATAATACATGGAATTGTCTTTGGCGGTGGTATTCAGGATGACAAAATTGTCGCTTTGGGAAGACACCTCGCAGGTATCCATGCGCCACTCTTTAAAGTGGTTGTGTTTCAGCCCGCCTTTTATCAGTGCCATATTCCGCGGCGTACTGTTATCCCAGATAGTGTCTTTATCTGCCCATATCCTGTTACTGGTGAGCAGAATATTCTGATTGAAAATATTGTATTTTGCTTTGAGGTAGTCGAGTTCAAACTGTCCCTTTACTATGCGCACTTTACCATTCATGCCAATTTTATTGAACGGCCCGAATAATTTTACGCCGGCGTCGAATTGTCCGTTGGTGCCGGAAATCCCTGGCACAAAGGTTTCCAGGATATTCAGGGGAAAATTACGCGCATCCACCTGGGTAGCAAATTCACCGGGTTTTACGGTCATTTGAACTTCGTCGATCATTTGAGCGTCGGCTTTAGGCGGCAACCAGGCCCCTGCTATTCTCAGTTGGTGGTTCTGGTAATTCAAAAAAGTTTTCCACCAAAGCGGGGCGGCCAGGTGCGCCATTTCAAAATTGCCTGTAATATCGCCGTACGGCACATTATTGATGAAAACAGTGTCAGTAGAAATGTAGGTATTAATGCCTTGTAAATTGAATACATCATTTATTTTGACGTCAAAGTCGTAAATTTTACCCCTGCAAGTCAGTTTCTTCGGGTTGACGAAGCGATTGATGAAATTAAGGTCGAAATTGGTCAGGGAAAGGGAAAGCCCCTTGCCAAGGTTAAAACTGTCTAAGAGTATCCGCTGGTCGCCATTGAACAATTCAAAATCTTTGGTGACAAAGTAATTTTTGCCGAACCGAATATAGTTTTCTTCATTCATGGCCCAGTTATCATTGAACAGGGCAATTTCAGAGGCATTAAATTTCAACTGCCACAAGGTATCCAGGGTAGAAAGTACGCCGTCGAAATTAACCCCTTTTACGATCTTGCTGGTATCGCGGGCAGTTAACTTAAAATGGAATTCGTTGCGACTCAACTCTCCTGTTAAAAGAATGGGGGCCAGTTTGGTGCCTGATACGCTGGACTCCGGGATGGAAATAGTTAATTTCGCATCTTCCTGATTGCCTTCCCAACTCAACGCCGTCTTGCCCATTGAAATGCTGTTGAAGCGTACATAAGGAGCGCTTACTGTCAACATGGAACTCCCCAGTCTGGCATTTACAGCGCCATTAATCGAAATATTGCGGAGCGTATCGAGTTGTGACGAAATCAGGTGGGTTAATCCGCGGGTGTTGCGGATATCCAATTTCAGGGTATAATTATCAGAAATATCATTCAAATCCGCCTGAGGCAAACCCATTCGTTCGGCAAATTCAGGATGATAACGACTGAAAGCCTGCATCAGGTTGCGGTGTACGCTCTGGAAATCGAAGTGGCCTTCCAGCAAACCGTCGGCCACGTCGGATGCGATAGAAATATAACGGGTACCGTCGGGACGGAAGTAGGATTCGAACTTGAGCGAGTCGATATAATGCCGTTGCGTTTTGTCCTGCACGATCTGAAAATTGCGCAACATGGCGGCGCCGGTCAGATCCTGCCAGTTCCGGGCATTGATTCGAATGCGGTCTACACGCCCGGAAATAACCAGGTCCCGGTCAATGAGATTCAGGGCGCCGAGATCGAGCCTGCGAATATCCGTTTCAAATGAAAACTGGGGTACGCTGTCTTTCAGATTGACCGTACCGTCGAAGGTAAAATCAATATTAGGGTCTTTTACGCCCAGTTTGCCGTCGAAAATAAATTCCCGGAAGGTGCCGTTCATCACTACATTCCGGTAACTGTAGCCTTTGAAGGAAAACGTATCTACGGTACCTTCCAGTCGCGCTTTTATGGTCGGCAGCGTCAGACCGCTCGATCCGTCCGCTATCCTGATATTAAAGGTGGTTCTGCCAAAATTTGAATTATTCGTCCAGGTTGCCAGGTCGAAATCGCGCATATTCAGGTAACCGGAATAGGTCGCCCGCTCCCGCCCGTTTTTCAGGTCGAGGTTCAGGTCGACATCTCCCGTGCCAATATCAGTAAGGATTTTTCCGTGTAAAATATGGCTGAATCCAAAGAAAATCTGATAGTCGCCCGAAAAACCGATATTCCCTAAGGTGTAAAACGAAGCCGGCGGATTAAATCCGGGAATAATCTTTCCAATGGTCTGCAAGTCGGATTGCAGCCGGTCGAAACGAAACTCGATAATGCTCTGATCTATATCGCCTGTGAGTCCGTCGCCGCGGAAATCACCTTCCATATAAGTGCGGTCGCCCAGCTGGATCACCAATGCATCGCCCCTCAGTTTCTTGCCAACTTTGCCGTACACCCTGCCGCTGAATTCTGCAATTTCGTCTTTGTTGGTGGCGAAAAAGCGATTTCTGGCCAGCGGGCCACTAAAGGTCGATATATCGCCAAGTCGCAATTTGGAGCCTTTTGACAGCCGAAGGTCGATGTCTACGCTGCTGTTAAATTTTCTGAAATCCCTGTAAGTATTGTAATGCAGCATGATGGTATCTCCCAGCGAACTGCCGGGTGTTTCAATCCGCACATCGTACAGCGCCGTTAGCGTATCGGAGACCACTACCCTACCCGCCTGACCATGTGTGATCTCAAGTCCGCTTTGCTCCCGTGCTGCAAAATGTTTTAACACGCCTTCAAAGACCAGATCGCTGTCAAACTTAACACTATCTGCTTGAAAATCAATGCCTTGTACATTGATATGATTATAGTCCATGACTTCAGGCGCCGTTTCTTTTCCGGGAGAAATGTGGAAACGATCCATTTGAAAACGGGCATCTGTCAGCGAAAACTGTGCGATAGAGAATTGTAAAGGCGCAGCGAGCGAGTCCTTCGGCACTGTTTTTGGCACTTCCGTTCCCGGGCGCGGAGGCATGGGTTGGGACGGATAATCTTCATAATCAAAAAATACACCTTTCAGATTGACAGACTGAATATCGATGATTTTGGCCACCATATCCATTCTATTGACCCGTATACTTCCTTGCGGTATCTCATAGTACATCAGGCGGCCTTTCACCTGATCGTCCTGCGCAAATCTTACATCTTCCAGGAAGATGTTTTTCGCCTTGATTTTTACAGAAAATGGTTTGGATGGCTTATCCGGGTCTTTCGGGCTGGAAAAATAATCCAATAAGAACTTCAGGTTGCTGTCATATTCACCCGCAGCCCTTCTGATTTGAATACGGGCGTTTTTAAGGCTTATTTCATTGAATTCCAGTTTATTGGAAAGAATAGAGAAAAAATTGGAAGACAGTCCGGCGCTCAATTGGCCAACGTACATCAGCGTATCCCCTTTCAAATCTTCCACATAAAACCCTTCCAGGATCAACTTATCGAAAAACGCAATATCGATGTGTTGTATCTGTACGGTTGTTTTGAGTTCATCAGAAAGGTAACTGGTCGTTTTGTGAATCAGCCAGTTTTGAACGGCCGGCATTTGAAGAACGAAATACAACACAATCAGCAGCAAAACCACCCCAAATACAATATTCTCCACACGGCGCCAGAGGTTGCGCAGTAAGGTCAGTCCCCTGTTGGCCGCAGGCGCAGCAGGGGGAATATTTTGTTTGGGTTGTTCCTGCATAAAGGTGTTTCGTGTGTGGTATCTGGTGTTTGGGGGTGCTTTGCTTTAAACAATTGTGTGTAGTTTAGACAGTTACATACTCCTGGCAAAATTTTCACCAATGCCAAGCCTGAAGCGCCCCAAACACTAAATACCATACACTAAACACCAAAGTAGCCTTTTGGGATGCCTTGTCTGCAGACTTTAAAAGAAAATTAATTATCGCAGCCGGAAACTGGAAACGCCCAGCAGTCCTTTATCGCAGTAAATGGCCGCAACATAGTTGCCTGATTTGAGCCGTTCATCAAATTTATAGGTGAACGTTTCGCGCTGGGTATTTTCCAGAACGACTTCTTTTACCTGCTGTGCGGTAATTTCAACAGGCCCGGAAGGCGCAAACACAGTAACTTTCACAGGGGCCTGGCTGACAATCGGAGTGCCCTTGTCGTCTGTCACCACGAGGTATAATTTCTGCTGGCCCTGATAAACCTGCGGTACATCCGCGAGGTCGAAACTCACAAAAATTTCACGGGCTTTGCGCGCGCGCGCCGTGAGTTTGTCATTGCGGCGTTCCACTTCCACACGAAACGATGTGGCTTTAAAAACGGCCGACTGCGTTTTTCTGATTTGTTCTTCCAGTTGTTTGGCAAGGTCCTGCACCTGCCCGCTGAGCTCCGTATTGGCGCCTTTCAACTGTGTATTTTCCCCTGCGAGTCTGGAATTCTCTTTTTTCAGGTCTTCATTTTCCGTGCGCAATGCCAGGACAATGGTTTCAAATTCAATTTTTGTTTTCTCCAGACTGGCAATTTGCTCCCGGAGCGCCTGAATATCTTTAGCAGAAGTGGCTTTAATTTGACTGATCTGGGCTTCTTTCTGCGCGATCAGTGCGGCTGTGCTGGAAATGCGGCCTTGTAAATTTTCATTTTCAGTACGCAAATTCGAATACGCCGTCGACAGGCTGTCCAATTCGCTTTCGATATTGACTTTGGCTGTTTCAAGTTCTTTGCGCTCTGTTTCTATTTTCTGGTTTTCAACCAGGTAGTTCTTCGACTTTTGCCAAAAAAAGAACCCTAATCCGGCGGCAAGCAGTAGCAGCACTGACACCAGGATGATGTAAATCCGGGAATTTTGATTATCACTCATAGTAATAGGATTGAATTGATTTAGATGTTTCTCAAAAAGTGCCCATAGTTAAGGCTTTGCCGCAAATAAAAGACAAAAAAATTATTGAGGCAGTATTTTAAGCACCTGAAATCATATAATATCCAAGGTAAGGTGGGAGATACATCAGGGAATACGCGTACTCTGCCAGTTGACAAGTTGCCAGGACTTTTTTTTCTTTTTATAAATGGCCGTGTAAGTAAGGTTGACATCAAAGGCCTTCTGGTTAACCAGACCTTTGGCCAGGAGATTTCCATTGGTAACGGCCATTTTACCAAATAGACGCACCTGAACGCTTACCCTCTGCATGCTTTGATAGTCAATACTGCCCGTGCCGATTGACACTAAGTGCTCTTTTTTACTTTCCTTTAAACTATTGGAATGGATAAAGATGAGGTCATCTGAAAGCATTTCTCGTAAAGCAACGGTGTCTTTTTTGACCATTGCGTCAAATCGCATCTGTTCGGCAGCGAGTACACTTGCCACGCTTCCTGATTGTGCAAATCCGAAGAGAAAATGATGGAGGAGTAAAAGCAGGATTGAATATTTCATAGGTTATCAGTACATTATCACAGATTTTTTTTGAGTATTCGAGTATGCGAGGATTTGAGTATAAATGATTCGTTATCAGTCAGATACTCGAATACTCAAATCCTCAGATACTCAAACTTATCCCTACCCTGCTGTTCCGGCCATCAACACAAATGTTGGTTGCTCGTTACCATTCACATTATCTTCAATGGAAACGGCGAAACCTCCTGCGTTTTCAACACAATCGAAGGACTGGAATCCACTGGCCGTATCCTGCCGGATCATGCCCATTTTGACCGGTTTGCCATCCACCAAAGCCCAGAATTGCAGGTATTTGCCGTCCGGTTGGCGTGGCAGCGCTGCTACGTCGACCAGGGCAGTACAACGGGAGGTTGAAGTATTGTGGAAAACAAAAGAGGGGCCATCCGTTGCATTGCTCATTTTGAATGCCCGCGTTTCCGGATTGCGAAGGAGTTCTATTATTTGCTGGCAGGCAGCATTGCGGTCATCGCAATCGATTAATTGCAATTGCAATTGTGCCACCTGATTTTGTAACGTTTCACGGTTGGCATCCGATTGGTTTTTTTGAAACAACAAATAACCCGTAGCGGCCAGCAGCCCGATTGCAAGCACCTGGAACAGACGCAACATCGTATTATTTGCTGGTGGCGTTGCCGGAACGGTGTTGTTGTCGATCTCCTGCATAATCCTGTCTTTCAGCCCCTGAGGCGGTGGAACCGATTGTGCATTGGCGTATTGCTCCAGCGCTTTTTCAATGGCTTCTAATTCCACCCGTGCTTCCGGATGTTGTGCGAGCATTTGTTCGACCAGAACCTGTTCTTCTGCCGAGCAATGCCCGAGACTGTAGGATTCGAGTAAACCTGATTGTATAAAGGATTGAATATCCATTTTTTATAATTGATCTGAAACCTGGTGGTTTCAGCGTTCATTTTTTAATTTTTGAGTACAAAAAAGCATTGAAACGAAACATCTCATTTCAATGCCGCCCGAATGGCTTCTGCAAGAACCAGGAACGCGACAAGATTTGTTTCTCCAAATACCTTGCGTAGTTCGGTCATAGCATAGCGCAGACGTGTTTTTACGGTACCGATAGGTATGCCGGTTTCCTCTGCAACCTCCTCCTGGGTATAACCTTTAAAATATATCAGGTCGATCAATGTTTTGTATTTTTCATCGAGCGTGCTGACCACTTCACGTATTCCCAGGTGATCGGGGTTGAGTGTTTCATTCCCTGGTTTATGTACGAGGGTATCAATATTTTCGGTTTTTTGCTGGTAACGAAAATGTGCGGTACGGGTAGCGTCGATCGCCGTATTCCGGGCAATGTTGAGCAGCCAGGTGAAAAGCCGGCCTTTGGACTCGTCATAACTGGCGCTGTTTTTCCATACTTTCAGGAAGGTATCCTGAAGCACCTGTTGCGCTAATTCGGGGGATTGCACGATACGAAGTACCACGCCGTAAAGGGCGCCGCCGTACATGTCGTACATCTGGCTGATGGCTGTGCGATCCTTTTGATTCAGCCGGAGCATTAATTCATTTTGCATGGGTTCTGTTCTGTATAGATTGCTTTGCATCCTATTAGGTCGGGCAAATGTGCGATTTTTTTACAGTTTTGTTATCAAAAGGATTGATTTACAGTATCCCTTACAACAATTATGAAAAGAATTAACACGGAAATATACAGTTTTCAACGCAGCATATTTCCTTTGCAACCTAAATTTTAATAATATGAAACCTTCGGTATTTGTACTACCACTCTTTTTTGCATCCCGATTTCTCTTTTCTCAGTGCCCGGAAGTGACATTGGGCGCCTTGCAGGCACTTGAAAAAGCAGAACCTTCCGAAAAACATGCCAAAATTCTCGCACACGGCTTCGATCTTACCGCAACAAGTGCCAATACCCAGCGATACAACCGGTGCTGGCTCACTACTTCCTCTGATGGAAAGGCATATTATGAACAGATTATTGTGTTTCGTGCAGCCACCAACGATCTGACTTTTCTGACTTCCAATGAAACTAATTTTCTCCACCTGCAACAATCCATCGAAGAAAGGCACAGCAACAGTGGGACAATTGTAGTGGGCAAAATGTTTCAATATCAGTTTATTGAACAAAAAATTGACGGCATTCCGTACTCCGGAGTGATCATTTCTCTTCGCACACGGAATTAATCTCATTCAAAAGTCTTTCAGGAGCCATACCTTTGCCCGCCAAAATTCGGACTTCTCTTTTTACCCATTTTTAGTTAAACAAAATGAAGGTTTTTAAATTTGGCGGCGCAAGCCTGAAAGATGCGGCAGGCGTTCAAAATGTCGCTTCCATCCTGCAGCAATTCAGCCAGGAGCAATTAGTTATTGTCGTTTCCGCCATGGGCAAAACGACCAATGCGCTGGAAGAAGTGGTGGCTGCTTATGTCAAACAGACCGGGCAGGCCCAGGAACTATACGAGGCTTTTAAGGAAAAGCATTATGCCATCATGCGCGATCTTTTTGAGCCGGGCGATGAGGTTTTCACGGTGATCAACGACACTTTTGTGGAAGGCGAATGGATGCTGGAAGAAAAACCTTCAGACAATTACGACTACATCTACGATCAGATTGTTTGTATGGGCGAGCTGGTTTCTTCCAAAATTGTTGCCGCTTACCTCAATAAAGTAAACCTGAAAACGACCTGGCTCGATGCGCGCGATGTAGTAGCAACCGATAATACCTACCGGGAAGGCTGGGTGATCTGGGAAAAAACGCAGGCCAATGCGCAAAAAATAGTGCCGCCCCTGTTTGAACAGGGAAACTTTGTCATCACGCAGGGTTTTATCGGGTCTACTTCTGAAAATTTCACCACCACCCTGGGCCGGGAAGGTTCGGACTATTCCGCCTCCATTTTTTCCTTTTGCCTGAATGCGGAAAGTATGAGCATCTGGAAAGATGTTGCCGGTGTGCTGAATGCTGACCCGCGCCTTTTTGAAAATACCATCAAACTCGACAGGCTTTCTTACCGGGAAGCCATTGAAATGACCTACTACGGCGCTTCGGTGATTCACCCGAAAACAATCAAGCCCCTCCAGAACAAAAATATTCCGCTGTATGTCAAGTCGTTTCTGAATCCGGAAGCGGCTGGAACCGAAATCAGCAGCGACCTGGAAGAAGCCTACCCGCCCATTATTGTTGTGGAAAAAAATCAGGCCCTGCTGCACATCAGCACCCTCGATTATTCTTTCGTGGCAGAACACCACATGTCCCGTCTGTTTGGAAAAGCAGCCGACCTGCGCATTTTTGTCAATATGATGCAAAATACAGCCATCAGCTTCACCATTTGCGTCACCAATGTGCCTGATCGGATTGAAAAATTCATCAAAGCGGTATCCGATGAATTCAAGGTAAAAACAGAGGAAGGACTTGAACTGATTACTATCCGCCACTACAACCAGGAGACGATAGACAACCTGAAAAAAGGCAAAATGGTGCTGTTTGAGGAGCGCATCCGCAATACCATGCACATGGTGGTCAAAAATATCCCTCCCATCGAACGCCGCGAGGTGGACTTAGCGGGATCAAAAGCGTCATGAAAATTGAACTGTGGGCCATTGGCAAAACCAATGAAAAGTACCTGGAAGCGGGGATAGAAATTTTTGAAAAAAGACTCAAAAATTACCTTCCCTTTACTTTTCATATTTTGCCGGACATTAAACTAAAAACCACGGATGGCGCGCTGATCAAGAAAAAGGAGTCGGAAATGGTGCTGTCCAAACTGGCGCCGGAAGACTACCTGGTGTTGCTCGATGAACAGGGCCGCGAATACAGTTCCACGGAACTGGCGCAATGGCTGGAACGGCGTTTGTCGAGTTCCCAGCGCAAAATGGTCTTTCTGATCGGTGGCGCATTCGGTTTTTCGCCCGATCTGTATGCCCGTGCTAACGAACAACTGGCGCTTTCCAAACTGACATTCAGCCACCAGATGGTGCGTTTGTTTTTTCTGGAACAACTGTACCGCGCTATGACGATTTTGAAAAACGAACCATACCATAATTTGTGAGTGTTTAGTGTTTGGTGTTTAGTGTTTGGGGTGCATTGCTTTTGGCTACTGTGTTGATATCGGCCGAATTATGAACTCTGCCGAAAGCAAAGCACCCCAAACACCAAACCCCAAACACTATGAATCGGCCAAATACCACACAATCGCTAAAAGCAAAGCACCCGAAACACTCAACACTAAACACGACACACGACACACGATGAATATGACCATTATCATTATCGCCATTACCTCTTTGATTTCCATTCTTGCGTTCAACAATGGCGATTTGATGTATAAACTGCGGCACTGGCCATACCAGGAAGCCCGCCGCGGAGAGTATTACCGCTGGATTACCGGTGGACTGCTGCATGGCGACTTTATGCACCTGCTTTTTAACATGTTTACGCTCTTTTTTTTCGGGCGTTATGTGGAAGAATGGTTTTTCAGCATGTTTGGCGCCGCCGGATTAGTGGTATACCTGCTTTTTTATATTCTGGCATTGGCAGCGTCTTCGTCCGCTACATTTTATCGCTACCGCAACACAGCGGGATTCGCCAGCATCGGCGCTTCCGGGGCAACAGCGGCAGTGCTTTTTGCTGCTATCCTGCTGGACCCAACCATTGGGATTATGTTGTTTTTAATCCCTATTCCTATTCCAGGTTTTATTTTTGGTATTTTATACCTGTGGTACAGCAACTATGCCGCCAATAAAGGACAGGATAACATCGACCATACCGCCCACTTTTTTGGCGCTGTGTTCGGCTTCTTCTTCCCTTTAATACTGCAACCTTCCCTGATTCTCGACTTTTTTACGCAAATGGCCGGCTGGTTTCAATATACATTTGGCAGTTGATCGCATTCAAAATGTTTTTCAACGGACATTTCCCGGTACTCTTCTGATGTGCCTGGCTTGATTCCGTTACCTTTGCAACCAAAACAGTCCAAACTGTGTTATAACCCCAAATTTTTTCAACTTCGCATTTTCACATCTCAAATAATAATTGAATATGGCATACGAATTTTCTGATGCTAGCTTCCAAACGGAAGTAATCGGCAGCGATAAAGTGACCCTGGTAGACCTTTGGGCAGAATGGTGTGGCCCCTGCAAAATGATGACCCCTGTAATAGACGAACTGTCAACCGAATATGAAGGACGCGCTGTTATTGGCAAACTCAATGTAGACGACAACCCGAATGTGCCTACCCAGTACAATGTACGGGGTATTCCTACTTTCCTGATTTTCAAAAACGGTGAACTGAAAGACAAGGTTGTCGGCGCACAAACCAAACAGGTTCTGAAGGATAAAATTGAAGCACTGCTTGCTTAATAAGTAGTTATTAGTTATTGGTTATTCGTGTTGGTACTCAATCATTTACAAATAGTTTAGCCAAAACTAACAACGCATTTTTACATCTCAAATAAAAATTGAATATGGCATACGAATTTTCTGATGCTAATTTCCAAGAGAAAGTACTCGACAGCGACAAACTGACCTTGGTAGACCTTTGGGCACAATGGTGTGGCCCCTGCGTAGCGATGAGCCCTATAATAGAAGAACTTTCAACCGAATATGAAGGACGCGCTGTTATTGGCAAACTCAACATCGATGACAACCCGGAGACGCCTACCAACTACAATGTGCGGGGCATTCCTACCTTTCTGGTGTTCAAAAATGGCGAATTAAAAGATAGAATTATCGGCATGCAATCCAAGCAATCCCTAAAGGCTAAAATTGACGCACTGCTGGCTTAATATGTAGCGATAAGTTATTCGTTATCAGGCTTGATAATCAAGCATTTGTAATGAAAAAAACTCAAAATGATTTCGACTTAGTACTAAAAAATGCGCCCCTGAAATTCAGGAGCGCATTTTTTTATTCATCATTCATCATTCATCATTCATCATTCATCATTAAATTGCCTTCCATGCTTTTCCAAGATACGCTACCAAATCTCCTGCCGTAAGCGCCTCTTGCCCCAGATCAGCAGCTGCTTTATCGCCTGCCAATCCGTGAATATACACCCCCAGCAAACACGCCGAAAGCGGTAGATAACCCTGGGCTAAAAGACCTGTAAGTATCCCTGTCAATACATCTCCTGATCCTCCGGTAGCCATCCCAGGATTGCCAGTCGAGTTAAACCAGCAGACGCCATCAGGTGCAGCAATACAGGTATGAGCGCCTTTTAAAACAATAAAAACTTTGTGTTCCTGCGCTTTTTGACGCTGTAGGTCGTTTCTGTCAAAATCGTTTGCTGATTTGCCGAACAGGCGTTCAAATTCTTTCGGATGTGGTGTCAGGATGGAGTTTACAGGGATATGAATCCACCAGGCAGGGTTTTCTGACAGGATATTCAGCGCATCGGCATCGAGTACGACCGGGCGTTCAACTTGTTGTAACAATTGCTCCAGTCCGGCCATCGTTTCCGGCGCTGTGCCAAGTCCGGGACCGATGCCAATGCTTGTATATTTCGCCGCATCT
Organism: Saprospiraceae bacterium; assembly: GCA_022844265.1. Taxonomy (GTDB): domain Bacteria; phylum Bacteroidota; class Bacteroidia; order Chitinophagales; family Saprospiraceae; genus M3007. Next base: position 17,263 of record JALHMA010000064.1, read on the forward strand.
GGTATTTCCGTACAAAAAATAGCCCGGTGATCGGCGCTAAACATCGCTTCCGGCACTTCAGATTGTATCACCAGAAAACCACTGCGCGGCGCATGGACAGTCAACAAGCCGACACCTGCGCGCAAACAAGCCCTGGCAGCCAAAACTGCGGCGCCCATTTTTCCGTAACTGCCGCAAACCAGCAAGGCATGACCGAAGGTGCCTTTGTGCGCGTATTTTTTGCGGGGTAAGTACAATGAATGTATGTCCGCCGCTGTCAGGTAATGAAAATCCGTGTTCGTAGTGGCTGAAAAACCAGGGTGCAGGCCGATACTCCCAAGTGTCCACTCCCCCACCCGATCTGCGTTTTCGGGGAAAAAGAAGGCGCGTTTGGGCGTTTCAAAACTGAAGGTTCTGTCTGCCTGTACAACTGTATTATCCTTGCTCGGTTCATCTGCAAACAAACCGCTGGGTATATCAATCGAAACCACTTCATTCGGCAATTGGTTGATCCATTCCACCACTTTTGCCCAATGGCCCGCCAAAGGGCGATTCAAACCAGAGCCGAAAAGGGCGTCTATCAGCACAGCGTTCGGGTCAATAGCCGGGAAGTTACCGGTGTGATCGTACCAGTTGAGTTCCAGCACATCGTGCAAGGGCATGGAAAGCACCTGTTCTTCAAAATCGACACTTTTTTTTTCGCCGAAGTGATAAACCAATACCTTCGCTTCGTAAAAGTGCTGGTGCAGGTATCTGGCCACCGCCAGTCCATCGCCGCCATTGTTGCCCGTTCCGGCAATGACCACGACGGGGCGGTTCGTATCCGGGTAGTTGTCAATAAACCAGGCTGTAAAAACCCGTGCAGCGCGATTCATCAGTTCAACAGAAAGAATCGGCTCGTTTTTAATCGTGTATTGATCCCAGGCCCGGATCTGATCTGTGGTAAAAATTTTCATAACAGGAAAGGGCTCCAAGCCCGTGTATTTTGTATGCAAGATAAGTTTTTTTCAGGTTTGAAAGTGGTGGAATTTGCCAGTGTGCTGGCGGGTCCGGCAGTGGGTATGTTTTTTGCCGAATTGGGCGCGGAAGTCATTAAAATTGAAAATATAACAACGGGCGGCGATGTCACACGGGGCTGGAAACATACTTCAGAATCACCCGAATCGCCCATTTCTGCTTATTGGTGTAGTGTGAATTGGGGAAAGGAATACCTGTTTCTCGATCTTGGAGAGCCTGGAGACCGGCAAAAAGCCATCGAACTGGCTGTTTCTGCCGATGTGGTGATTTCCAATTTCAAACCTTCTTCTGCGCGGCGCATGGGCGTGGATGCGCAGTCATTGCGCGAAAAAAATCCTCGTTTGATCTATGCTCAATTGAGTTCGTTCGCGGATGAAGAAGATGAAAGCCCTGCTTTTGATGCCGTTTTGCAGGCAGAAGCCGGTTTTATGTACATGAATGGCGAGCCGGGTCGAATGCCGGTAAAAATGCCGGTCGCTTTAATCGACGTGTTGGCGGCGCATCAGTTGAAAGAGGCTATCCTGCTGGCTTTGTTGCAACGGGAGCGGACGGGGCAAGGCGCCACCGTCAGTACCTCGCTCATGGAGTCCGCGCTCGCTTCCCTGGCCAATCAGGCCGGTAATTATCTGATGAACGGTCACATCCCGCAGCGTATGGGCACCCGGCATCCGAATATTGCGCCTTACGGGGATTTGTTTGTGTGCGCGGACGGGCAGATGCTGCTACTGGCTGTAGGAACGGAGCGCCAGTTTCGACAACTGTGCAATTGCCTGCAAATGAGTGCCTTGTCTGAAAATTCAGATTATTCCAGCAATGCCGCCCGGGTGCAAAACAGGGAATCCCTGAATGGCATATTGGCAGAAGCGTTTTCCCGGCAATCACTTGATTACTGGATTTCACTTCTAAAAATCCATGGCGTGCCGGCAGCCAGGATCCGCGATATGCAGGCAGTTTTTGAACTGCCGGAAGCGCGGGCCATGATTTTGGAAGAAACAACGGCGGAAGGTATCCCGACCAAACGGGTAAAAACGGTAGCGTTTAAGTTGACTTAAAAGGATGCCTTGAACAAAGCCGCGATGTTTGGGTTTGATCTCGTAATATTGCCGTTTATTTTATCCTGTACCGGCTGCTTTAGCTGCCGAATGTTAAATTGCAATTTTCGCCCATAGCAGCCGGCGGCTAAAGCAGCCGGTACATGAACAAATATGAACTCAGAACAAATTCTCGCTGCCCTGCGCCAGGTGCGCGACCCGCAAACCGGTCAGGATATCGTTTCAAAAGGAATGGTACAAGACCTTGATATTCAAGGTAATAGTATCAATTTTAAACTGGCTGTTCCATCGCTGCAGATGCAGGGAAAAGCAGAACTCAACTTTGCCTGCATAGAGGCGGTGCTAAAAGTGTATCCGCAGGCTCAGGTCAACGCGCATTTTATTGCGCGCACGCCAAACAGCCAGGAAAGCACCAGTTCGGTACCGCATATCAAAAACATCATCGCCGTCGCTTCCGGCAAAGGCGGCGTGGGGAAAAGTACCGTTTCCGTCAACCTGGCCCTGGGCCTGCAACAACTTGGCGCCCGCGTCGGCCTGATGGATGCCGATGTATACGGTCCGAGTATTCCCACCATGCTGGGCCTTACAGGGCAACGCCCCAAAATTCAGGATGTGACAGGCAAGGCCAAAATGGTGCCCCTGATGGCCTTTGGTATGCCGACTATCAGCATCGGAAATATCATTGAACCGGAACAGGCTGTCGTATTGCGCGGTCCGCGACTGGCCGCCATCATCAAGCAGTTTTTTAACGACGTGCTTTGGGAACCGCTGGATTTCCTGATCGTGGACTTGCCTCCGGGCACAGGCGACGTACAACTCACCCTCGTGCAAACTGCCCCAATCACCGGCGTGGTGCTGGTCACCACCCCACAGGAAGTGGCGTTGTCCGACGCGATCAAGGCCATGAATATGTTTCAGTTGCCGCAAATCAATGTCCCTATTCTGGGCGTGGTGGAAAATATGGCCTGGTTTACACCCGCAGAACTTCCTGATAATAAATACTTTATCTTCGGACAGGGCGGCGGCAAAAGACTCGCCCTGGAAAGCCATTCCGTGTTGCTCGGACAAGTGCCATTGGTACAAAGTATCCGGGAAGGCGGCGACGAAGGCAAACCGGCAGTTTTGCAGACGGGCACACAGGTGTCTGAAGCCTTTATGAATGTCGCCAAAAATACCCTGCGTCAAATCGGGGTGCGCAATGAAATGATGGCGCCGACGCAGGTGGTGAGGATGGGGGAATGAGGGTGTTTGGTGTATAGGGTTTGGGGTTTGGGGTGGTAACCTGGATATAAAGTTTTATAGTCAATCCTATCTTGCTCTCGGCTTATTAAAACAGTGCGTTCCATTCTTTGTATAAGTCTTTTTTAGAGGAAGTATGTGCGGGGTCGTAAGACCCGCGCACGGCGATAACGCTTGGCTTATCAACAAACTAAAGCCATTGGTTCTTACTCATTCTTGAGCCAGACGTTACCGCCGTGCGCGGGTCTTACGACCCCGCACATGTCATTTCC
>JALHMA010000065.1 GCA_022844265.1 Saprospiraceae bacterium
ACCTCATCAACCTACCCATACAACTCAAAATGTATCTGCGAACGCCCATACCCCATTTTAATCATCAGGTTGGCCACCGCGTCGTCGATCATGCTGCTCCAGCCGCAAATGAAAAAGTCTACATCGGGCCGGACAGTCTGGTATTCTTCCTGATATACCTGGTGTACATGCCCTTTCCAGCCGGGCCAGTCGGGCTGGCGCGACAAGACGGGGTCGTACCGGAACCGGGGCATTTCCCGGGCCAATTGTTCCATTTCAGCGCGGTACAGCAGACCGCTTTCTGTCCGGGTGCCGAAAATCAGGTGTATGTTCCGGTATACTTTTCCGGTGTTCTGTATATCCAGAATCATACTCCGGAAAGGCGCGATGCCGGTGCCGGTACAGATAAAAACCAGGTCTTTTTCTATAACATCGGGCAGCACAAACCCGCCTTCCGGGCCTTTGAAACGCAGTTCGGAACCCTCGTTCACCGACTCGAAGAGGTAGCGGCTGCCAATGCCCTCCGAGGAGCGCGCAATACAGAATTGGAGAATGTTGGAACCGTCGGGCGCACTCGCAATGGAGTAGCTGCGCCAGCGTTGCAGGCGTTTATCTCCGATGGGTAAATCCATGGTAATAAACTGACCGGCTTGAAAATCAACAGATTGCATAGCCGGTATTTCCACTTCAAAATGGCGCACATCCGGTGCAATCGGCTCTATTTTTCGGATCAATCCTTCGTGCCAGGTGGTAGGCATGGTTATACTGAAAGTTGAGTGGTTGAGAATGTTGATGGTTGATAAAAAATTGGTAATCAAAGAATTAGCACTCCTTCTCGTTCAAAACCACTTTGCGTTGACTATATAATCAGTTGAAACTTCCTTGAATGAGTCCGCCGCCGACCACATCGTCGCCTTCATAAAAAACGGCGCTTTGACCGGGAGCAATCCCTTTTACATTGGCATGAAAGGAAACATCCACCACGTCGGCGCCTACCTGGCGAATGGTACTCATGGTACCCGCGTCGCGGTAGCGCACTTTGGTGAGCGTTTCAATACCTGCTGCCGGCAATTCGGCGTATTTCATCAGGTTGGCTTTCCCGACCAGCATACCGTTGCGGATCAGTTCGTCTTCCTTGCCCAACACAACGGTGTTGCTTTCGGGCCTGATTTCGGTCACAAACATCGGCTCGCCCAAAGCGATGCCCAGGCCCTTGCGCTGGCCTACCGTGTAAAACGGGTAGCCGTCGTGTTTGCCCAGAATCTTGCCGCTTGTATCCACAAAACTGCCGCCCGCCACCTGTTCGTCGAGGCCTTCGATGCGGCGGCGCAGGAAGCCGCGGTAGTCGTTGTCGGGCACAAAACAGATTTCGTAGCTCTCCGCTTTTTTGCTCAGTTCGTCCCAGCCGCGTTCGGCGGCCATTTGGCGCACCTCTGGTTTGGTGAATACGCCGAGCGGCATACGCGTGCGGTGCAGACAATCCTGGCTCAGGCCCCATAATACGTAGGACTGGTCTTTTTGCAGGTCTTTGGCCCGGGAAACGTATTTGCGGCCGTCCAGTTCATTGATGATGCCGTAATGCCCCGTCGCAATGAATTCACAATCCAACATATCCGCGCGGCGCAGGAGGCTGTTCCACTTGATATGGGTATTGCACAGCACGCATGGATTGGGCGTGCGGCCGGCCATATATTCGTCTACAAAATTGTCGATCACGTAATCGCCGAACTCCTCGCGGATGTCCACGATAAAGTGGTGAAAACCCAGTTTTACCGCTACTGCCCGGGCATCATTGATGCTGTCGAGCGAGCAGCAGCCCGTTTCTTTTTTCGATCCGCCGGAAGTCGCATAGTCCCAGGTTTTCATGGTGATACCTACCACTTCCCAGCCTTCTTCGTGCAGGAGAACGGCGGTGATGGTACTATCGATGCCGCCGGACATGGCGACCAATGCTCTACCGTGTTTTGACATTTTGGACCTTGATGCTTGTGATTGACATGATTACCAACGTTTTCTCAACTTTCAACATGCTCAACTGCTGGGTATATTTCAAATTATCGCTTGCCAGCGCTCAATGCTTATTGACGGGGTGACTTCAAGTCACCCCGTCAATATCGCAGCGACAATTTGAAATGCGCCCCAACTGCTTAACTGTTGATATAATAGACTGCGTCTAAACAACAAATATCCCCCAAAAGGTTTGGAGAACAGGTGTTTTTTTGCACATCCCAGATATTTTTTTCGAATGCGCAGACTTTCCAAGTTTTTAAAACTTGGAAAGTCTGGCTCTGCGGAAATGTCCAGCAGTATGGTTTTTTGGGCCGCAAAGGTAAAAATTTGTATTTGAATTAAGTTCTGGAAGCAAATGAATAGCATTACCCTCTTGACAGCCGGCGGGTTTTAATTGCCCTTTGCATTTTACCCTTTGCTCTTTGCCTTTTCCATCAAGGCTGCACCACAAATTTTCCGCTGGCTTCCTGTTTGCCGTCGATTCGGAAAGTGTAGTAATACACCCCTTGCGACAAGGGCGCCTGATACTGGTAGGTGTGTTTACCGTTCAGGAAAACGTAGTCGAATATATAATCCGTTTGGCGGCCGATGGCATCAAAAATTGCAATCTGGATCAATCCGCCATGGCGCGCATAGTACTGAAAAGTCATATTGCCGTTGTTCGGATTGGGATAAACGCCCGGCGTAAAATATTCATCTGGAATATATTCTCCCACATACAAGGTCGTCATGGAGCCGTCGAGCCATTCAATACGGTCATCCAGCCAGTTTTCCAGATAGTTGGAGTGTTCCTGGTAAGATCCGCAACAGAATACATTGGGCCAAACCCATTCATCGAGCACCGGCCAACGCTGAAAATTTCGGACCTGCGCCTCCTGCACTACCCCGAATAGTGAATCCACTACGCCATGTATAGCCGCATCCGAAAAAGCGCCGGCGCGCAACTCAAACCAGCGGGCCTGCATCTGCGCACGAAAAGACGGCGTGTCCCAGAGGCGATTCCACCAAAAAGGAATCTGCCAGCCGTCAGCGGGGCACTGATCGTTGAAGTCGATGGCCCAGCCGTAGTAGGTATCTCCGCCGCAATAATTTGCATTACCTAAAGCGATATTGAAGTCCCAGACCGGTCCGGCGTGCAACAGGTTGTTGTCGCTGTCTTTATCCTTATACAGAAAAGAACTCAGGCGATATCCGTCTACATTTTTGGTAATTTCATTAATAATGGCAAAGTCTATAAAAGATTGTACATCAAGATATTGGCTATACCCATCTGATGTATCGTCGTATTCCGGAGAGGCCATAACCGACTCAAAGCCGGTTATCCAATCGCGTATGTACGCGGTCTGTTCCGGCGTAATATCTTCCAGTTTCGGGTATTCAATCTGATAATAAGAGCTGCTGGGAAATCCAAACGGCGATTGCCAGCCGGTAGAGGGCGCACCCGATGATTTGTCTAACTTTAAAATATAACCGCCTGTCAGGTCATCACCTGCTATCTCGTCCGCATCTAATTTACTGATGTCGACCCGGTTCTGATCGCGTTTTATTTTTTCCACGACGATATAAATACCTTCATAACTACCGTTCAGCATCAATTCCACAAAACGGGTGCGCGATGCCCAGGGCATGATGCGCCGCGCCAGTTCGAGCGCCAGCACATCCCGAATCAGGCTTTTGTCGTTGTAAGTCGCCATAAAAACCCAGTCTGATTCGGCAGGCATCCCCAGCAAAGGGAAATCGAGGTCTTCACCTGCCGCATCGCGGGTTTCAACGGCGTAGGGTTTTTTATCGGAAAGGTCCAGGGAACTACTGCCCCGCAGTTCTATTCCGATAAATCCGTCGTAGTGGTTGGGCGTATCATTCAAGTGGTTGATTTGCCCCGGACCATGGTCGATGATCCGCATGGTGGCCGTTATTTTCGGCTCATTGGGAATCGCCTGCCCGTTGGTTTCGATCAGTACGATGGGCAGGTTGGAAGATTGAAAACTGACTAATTGGGCACTGAGGGCAATCGGAAAAAAAATAAGGGTAAATATTATATACTTCATGCAGGTAAATTTTTGGTAAAGATCAAAAACTCCGGGGAATGGACGTGTCCAAATACAGGCGAATTGTTAAATTTGGCATATTCTGGCGAGCGAATATCGCAGTGCGGTGAAAATGTTACCGGGAAATGTGCAAAAACGATTACGAAACTTCAAAAAGTTTCGTAATCGTATTCCTGCCGGCGCCATTTCGATGGTGTTTTCAACGTAGCGCTGGAGGCGAAGTTTTGATTTTTTTTAATCGAATTAACGCACTGCGTGTACAGGACGATCGAAGCAATGCGTAAGTTTGGGCGCTACAGCCAATGGTGAAAAAAAACGTAAACATAAAACGCAAATATGAGCCGACAAATTAGAATGAATAGATTTGGATTTTTAATCATAACTGTTTCAACATTGTTGACTTCTTGTCAATTAGGACGCTTCGGTTATTACAACGTTGCTGACATAAAAGACTATAAAAAATTTCAATCCAGACCATTAACTGCTAATGCTTCACCTTTCAATTTTCAAACTACTAATTCAGGTAAATTTCCAAAAGAAATAAACAATATTCCATTTGACAAATATCTTAAAGATAACAAGACAGTAGCTTTTTTGATTATTAAAAATGACACTATCCAATATGAAAAATATTTTAAAGGTTATGACAAACAAAGTATTGTTCCTTCTTTCTCTATGGCAAAATCTGTAACATCAATTTTAATTGGTTGTGCCATTGACGAAGGCTTCATTCAATCTGTTGATGAACCAATTACTAATTATATTCCTGAATTGACAAAAAACGGATTTGATAAAGTAACTATTAAACACCTCTTGCAGATGACATCTGGGATTAAATTCAATGAAAGCTACGAAAACCCCTTTGGTGACGCAGCTTCATTTTATTACGGACTTAATCTCAGAAAAGCAATTGGAAAGATGAAACTAAAATCCGAACCAGGTAAAAAGTTTGAATATGTAAGTGGCAACACCCAACTTTTAGGTTTAGTTTTGGACCGTTCATTAAAGGGAAAAACAATCACCTCATACTTACAAGAAAAATTATGGACACCTCTTGGAATGGAATATGATGCATCCTGGAGCATTGACAGAAAAAAGAATGGATTAGAAAAAACATTTTGTTGTTTAAACGCAAGAGCAAGAGACTTTGCCAAAATAGGACGACTATATAAAAACAAAGGTAATTGGAATGGAAAACAAATTGTACCTCAAAGATGGGTGGAAGAATCAACTAAATTGGACATAACAGACGGTAGCGTTAATTTCTATCAATATCAATGGTGGTTGCCGACACCGAATGAAGACTTTATGGCGGAAGGTATTTTAGGACAATTTGTTTACGTTAACCCGTCAAAAGATTTAATCATAGTGAGACTTGGAAAGAAAGAAGGCAAGGCAGACTGGTGGACAATTTTTACTTCGTTGGCAAAAGCATATTGAAAATGATAAGAACCACTGGCTATAACAGTGTGTTTAAATCGGACATTTATTTCGTCACATTTGACAAGACATATTTAAAAATGAAATTACCACACCCAATACCATATCAGGGCAGCAAGCGAAAATTCAAAGAGAGAGACGACAAAAGGACTTTAGATATTTATAAGATAGTTGAACACGAAAATTTGCTTAACGACCTAGACAAAAAAACAATTGAATACTGTAAACGACATGCTTAACGAACGAAAAACAACTACTTCTAAAAGGCGGTTGGTAAAATAGCAGGTTCTGTGCTTAATTGAATCTTTTCGCCTCGGCAGGTGTTCCATCTCTTTCTTTAAATCCAAGCCAAGCGCCGCTGTGGGCTTGGGTTAATGAGAAGAGAAGGAACACCTGCCAAGGCGAAATAAAAATATCCAGTAGTATGGTCTCTTGGAATACGTTTTTTCAGAAAATTATTAGTTTGGATTGGTTGGGAAAGACTGATCAAAAAATCCAAACCAGTAGAGTAATATGGATTATAGTTTTTTTTATAACAACAAATTATATATATGGACAAAAAGAGATTTCAAAGCAAAGCTTAATTTGGTATGGATTATTTACTACTCTTGAATTCAATGAGAAATGGTATTTTCAAAATGAGTTTCAAGAACGACATTTTATTAATCCGGCTACCCAACATCAGTTTATAATCAGAAGTCACATACATCGTCTGCTAGGGCAAAGCGGCTGGGAAACATCAATGGGTATGTGCTTATTTTTACAAAACCCAAATGACCCTAATGCAACTGTAAAATTGACAGTTCCAGAATTTCGCCCGCATATTGAGTTTTCCTATAAGCAAAAACTTAAGAAAGTAACTTTTGATCACAGATATAGAGCAGAAGCCCGATTTTTTCATAATACCAACGTACCAAAAACAGAACTTGAAGATGGCTTTGAATTTGGTAATTTTAGATTTAGGTATAGACTACAAGCAACGATACCATTGTTTAAAGTTGCAGACAATAGATACCTGAAATTTAAAATCAGTGATGAGATACATTTAAATGGAGGAAATAACATAAAAACAAACGTATTTGACCAAAATAGAATTTATGGAGGAATAAATTATGACATTTTACAAAACTTAAGTTTTGAAGTGGGTTATCTAAACTGGTTTCAACAAAGACCTGATGGCAAATTTTTCAACCGGGATATTTTAAGATTTACAGTTTTTCACAGGATAAACTTAAAAAGAGAAATGAATAATATCCGCTAACATCATGCAGATAACAGAAGATTTACTGCAAGACTGGTGGACGGAGCAACAATCGGCTGTTGTTATACATTTGATTGCTGCATTTCATTTTCACCTCACTCGGTCTTCTTGTCTTGCTCCCCCAATGCCAACGCCCCAGCGTGGCGAAAAACATGGATGATCTGCGTGGTTATATATTTTTTAACAACCGAAATTAAATATAATTTTCTGACAGTCAATATTTTTTGATTTTTCTTTAAAGTGGATTAACGCAATGCGTAAATTTAGGCGTTATAGCGATCATTGCAGAGCGACACCCAAACCGGCAAATAGATAACAAAACCTCAAAGACAATTTGAACAATGAAAAAAAATTTATCACAAATGCAAATCTGTACTCTCCTAGCAGTATTACTTTTGGGCACTGCCTGCAACGGACAGGTTAAAAAAGATTTGCCAAAAGAAAAGGAACATCCAAAACTTATAAAAAACCTAGGAAATGGTAATGTTTCATGTGGTCTGCAGGACAAAGCGGGTAACCTTTGGTTTGGAACCTCAGATAATGGGCTTTATAAATATGATGGAAAATCATTTCGTCAGTTTTTGGTTGTCGATGGATTAAACAGTAATTCTATCAACGACATCCTGGAAGATAAAGATGGTAAAATTTGGATTGGTACCAAATCTGGCGTTTGTCTTTATGATGGTATAACATTTGCTAAAATCCAGATTCCTGTACCCAAAAACCTACCGCCAAACAAAAATAAGTTTTATCAAACGCAAATTGTGCATAATATTATGCAAGACAAAGCGGGGAAACTATGGTTCGCAACAATTGACGGTGTTTATGTCTATGACGGTAAATCCTTTACTTTGTTTATAATTGATGAGGCCGCAAATGGCTTTATGAGTAGTAACGATAAGGCGGAACGTATTTTAGAAGATAATGCAGGTAATATTTGGTTTGGTGGACGAACCAACGAAGGCGTGTATCGTTACGATGGCAAATCTATAACCAACTTTAAACTAAAAGGAATAACGCTTCAATTTGAGTCGAGACAAGTCAATCATAGTTGGGCTTGGCCTCAATTGCAAGACAAAAACGGAAATATTTGGTTCAGCAATTGGGGCGGAGCCTACCGCTATGATGGAAAAACATTTACAAGTTTTACAAAAAGCGATGGTTTGCCAGGTTTTAATGGTCTGGTTGCGAAGATTATAGAAGACAAAAACGGCAACCTTTGGTTTGGTGGTGATGGTGGTCTTTCCCGTTACGATGGAAAATCATTCACCTGTTTTAAAGATGGACTAATCAATCCTTGGATTTGGGCAATTTTGGAAGATAAAACTGGAAATCTCTGGGTAGGGACGAGAGAAACAGGTCTCTACCTTTTCGATGGAAAAATATTTATTACTTATTCGGAATATAAACAATAGCCTCCAACGAACTAACAAACATAGATTTATTAAACAAACATTCATTAACATGAAGAACAAAATAGGTTTCAACTTGGTTTTTGCACTACTTTCTTTTCCAATTGGATTGGCTTTGCTTCGGGAATTTGACTTCGAAACTTTTACATTTAGAAAAACGGTATTAGGTATCATTTACCTTATTACATTTATCGTAACAATTTATCTGACATTTAAAAAGAAAACAAAATCAACAGATCAATAAAAACAGCTGCTAACAGGCGTTTTACTAAAGCGGAGGTTTCGTGCTTCTATGACAGTGAAGTGCTAAATTTAATCGCTAGGCTGCATTCTTCTTTTCGCCTCGGCAGGTGTTCCATCTCTTTCTTTAAATCCAAGCCAAGCGCTGCTGTAGGCATAAGTTAATGGGAGGAGAAGGGACACCTGCCAAGGCGATTATGCGAATCGATCACAAATTTTTCTTCTCGTTCACAACCACGTTGTGTTGCATATAAAGATATTTCTTAACAAAACCTGATTTCACTGTGAAACAGATTATCTTTTTTGCTTTGTTATTATCTTTTATCGGCGTTTCCGCTCAGGAACAAACCTACACTAAACGTATCAGTATTTATGCCGGGCCAAGCCCCTATCTCACACCTGTCGACAATGGTACCGGCTACAATGCTCCCGGTATCCAACATGAATTCAGACACAATCCTGTTGTTTTAGGCGTAGAATTCACAAAGCATTGGCGTGGAAATTGGCATTATTTTTTAACCGCCCAAGGCGCATTGAACGTTATTCAGGGACGTACGACCATCAGACCGCCTCAAGCGCTGCCGCCCTCTATTGTGCGTGTCGAAACGCGGAGAGGTGAGGCAGAATCATTTCAAATAATGCTGGGCGGCGGACTTCAAGCGCATCTGCTGGAAAAAAAGTGGCTTGTGCTTCGTGCTCAGCTCGGCGCGATGGCCGCTTATGTGCAAGACCGCAATGAAATCTCAAGGGGCATCAGTTTGATGACTGAACGCACGCCCGGCGAATTTGTCTGGGAAACTGGCGGAACCGCTCAACATGAAATAATCCGTCAAGTAATTCCAGTCGGGCGTGCAGGACTGGGTATTGATGTTACACCGGTATTTGCCAAAGGCTTTTCATTAGGTGTGGATGCATTTTATTTGATTTCTCCCAGATTTATGGAAGGCTCATGGACAAGAAATGATCTCAATAATACTCTTGCCACCAGCGGGAGCTACGAAATAGGTTGGAACAATATGATCCTGGCCGGCTGCTTGTCTTATCGTTGGTAATAGAAAGGCCAGGCGAGGCAAAAAAATGAACGGCTTTACAGACGAGCAAGTTTTATAAATTTGCTTCTTCGCCAAGCGCCAAACCGTTAGCAGCAAGCTGCTAATGAACCTCCCGTTTTAGTGAGGCGGTGACTGCCAGTCACCGCCTCACTAAAACGGGACTTTCGGTCTCCGCAGACACATTTGCGGTTTATCAAACATAGGTTCTCCGCATCAATCCCGATAGGAATCTGTCGGGATGGTGAAAAATCAGGAAACCCGCCTCGCAGCCCAAACCCGCCCCGTCTTCCGCCACCCATACCACATCAAATACAACCACCCGCCAAAACTCATCGCAGCCGCCAGTTCAAACACGGCAGGCATCCGGCTGAAATCGTCGGCAAAATACCAGCCGGCCAGCAAGGCCCCACCGCCGATGGCAATTTCCAGCGCAATAAACATGGTGGCCAGCGCGCGTCCCTTGCGTTCCGGGTCGCCCAGGTCTACCGTCCAGGCATTGATGGCCGGAGAAAAAATGCCATTCCCCAGGCCGAATAATATGGATGCGAGGTACAGCATTTCCGGGCTGTTGGCATGGGCAAACACCAGCATGGCCACCCCGATCAGCAGCGCGGATAATTTCAGCACCGGTTCACGGCCCAGGCGGTCGGAAATTTTACCGGCAAAAAAGCGCGTCGAAACGCTCGACAGGGTAAAAAGGGTAAAAAAAATGCCCCGGTTGCTCAAACCCAGGTGATCGCTCAGGTCGGGCACCAAAGTCAGTATAACGCCGTAGGAAAAATAACAAAAGAGCATCATGATCCCCGCCGGAATGGCCAGCGGATCAAAAATATCGTCCCGCGACACTTTTAATAAACCGAGGCGAAACCGCTGTTTTTCTTTCAGGGTTTCCGGCAGGTTCATCAAAATAAGCACCGACAAAGCAGCCAGCACCGACGAAGCGTAAAACATGCTGTTGATGCCGTAATCTTTTGCCAGCCAACTGCCCAAAGGCGGCGAGGCGCTGGCGCCAATGCTCAGGCTGATACCAAGTATGCCCATGGCCTCTCCCCGCCGCTCCACCGGCACTACATCCGCCACGTAAGCAGCCGTTCCGGTGGGTTTGAATCCGGTAGAAAAACCGTGCATAAAACGCAGCACGAGAAATCCGCTGACAAAGGCAAGTACCGGGTACATCAAACTGCTGATCACACAGGCAAATGCGCCGATATACATAACGGGAAGCCGCCCGATCGTGTCGGCCAGTTTCCCGCTGAAAGGGCGCGACAGCCCCGCTGTGATGGTAAATAGGGCAATGATCCAGCCCTTGTGCGCCGCCCCGCCCATCGAACTCAGGTAAGAAGGCAACTCCGGGATCATCATATTGAAACTGCCCGCGAACAACCCGTGGGACAGGCAAAGCAGGAGGAATGACCGGGAGTATAACGAGGGGCCTGGTTGCATATAGTTATGAGTGATAAGTTATAAGTTATGAGTTATTGGAGTTTCAGGCTGGAATGGGAAATGAAGTTTGCATTCTTTCTCCATTCTAGCCTGAAACTCCAATAACTCATAACTCATAACTCATAACTCATTCCTGACCTTAGTCTGGTTCAAAGCCCAACACGATATTAAACCGCGCATAGTCCGAAAACTTGCGGCTCGTGACGCCCGGTTTGTCGAAACCTACGCCGTAGTCGAAACCGAGGGTGCCGAACATCGGCAGGAACACCCGCAAACCCATACCCGCCGAACGGCGAATATCGAAGGGGTTAAAATCCTGCGCCCGTTGCCAGGCATTACCGCCTTGCGCGAAAGCCGTCACGAAAATGGTGCTCGACGGATTCAGGGAGATCGGGTAGCGCAATTCCACCGTGTATTTATTGAATACGCCTGCGCCGAATGGGTAGGCAGCCATAATTTCCTGTTGGTCGTAACCGCGCAAACTAATGATGTCGCGGCCCTGCAAACCAGTGTTCTGGTTGTTCAGACCGTCGCCGCCAAGGTCGAAACGTTCGAATGGCGTGAGCGGCGTTTTATCCGACCAGCGTCCGAGGATACCGATTTTTGCCTGCGTTTTGAGCACTAATTTGCCTACTAAGGAAGTATACCACTCTGCATCTATGCGCCATTTGACGTATTCGACGTAACGGAAAATATCGTTAGTGGTGCCGGTTTCGTAAAAACTGGCTTTTTTAAACATCGAATAAGGCGGGGTAGCATTCAGTTTGATCGAAATCAATGAACCTGATTTGGGGAAAATGGGGTCATTTATACTGTTGCGCGCCAGCGTCAGTCCGATGTTGTAGTTGTGGAAAATACCGTCGGTCAAACGCCCTCCTCTGCCGTCGCCGAAATTAAATCCGGCTGCATTGTTGAGTTTCAGGGTTTGTAAATCCAGGTCTGCGCGGAACACAAAGTTGTCATCCGGAAACTTCAAACGTGTACCGAAGCCCACGGTTCCCTGCACAATATCGAGGCTTTGAAAGGTTTCCGAGCCGGCAAAACCCGAAGTGAAGCGGTTGTAAAAACCGGCAACCGTCAGCGAGTTGGGGCGTTTTCCACCGAGCCAGGGTTCCGTAAAGGAGGCGTTGTAGGACTGGAAGCGGTCGCCGGCCGTTTGTCCGCGGATACTGAAACGCTGGCCGTCGCCTTGTGGAAGCGGGTTCCAGGCTTCCCTGTTTTTAATATTTCGAATGGAAAAGTTATTGAACGTGACACCCAGCGTACCGATCACACCGCCCCGGCTAAAAGCGGTAGCGGGCTGGTAACCGGCGGACAATTCCAACTGGTCGGAAGGTTTTTCCTCCACGGTGTACTCGATGTCCACGGTGCCGCGGTCAGGATTTACCGGCGTATTGATGCCCAGCGCTTCCTGGTTGAAGTAGCCCAGGTTGATGATTTCCCGCTGGGAACGAATAATATCGGAACGGCTGAATTTGTCGCCGGGACGGGTAAAGAGTTCGCGGCGAATGACGTGCTCGTGGGTACGGTCATTGCCTTTGATGATGACGCGGTCGATGGTAGCCTGCGGGCCTTCAAAGATGCGCAATTCGAGGTCGATGGAATCGTTGTCGATGGATGTTTCCACCGGATCGACGCGGAAAAACAGGTAACCGTTGTCGAGGTAAAGCGAAGAAATATCGCGGCCGTCCTGGCTGAACGACAGGCGGGTATCGAGCAATTCCTGGTTAAAAACATCTCCTTTGTTGATGCCCAGCACCTGGTCGAGGAAACGTGTTTCGTAGAGTGTATGTCCTTTCCAGACGATGTTGCGGAAGTAGTAGCGGTTGCCTTCGTCGATCGTCAGGTGCATCATGATCTCCCCTTTTTTGTTGCGCCAGATACTGTCTTTCGCTACACGGGCATCGCGGAAACCAACGGTATTGTAATAGGATTCAATTTTGAGTTTGTCTTCCTCGTATTCTTTGCGCACCAGTTTCGATTTCTTAAACAGGTGTTTTTTGCGGTGCGTGTTTTTCATTTTTTTGCGCAACACCTTGGTTTTCACAGAGGTATTACCCGAAAACGTTATTTCGCGGATCTGAACTTTTTTACCCCTGTCAATGACAAATTCCAGCCGGGTGGCATTGGTAGCGCGTTCGTCGGTGTAACTGTTGATCTTGATATCAGCATCGAGATACCCTTTCTCGATAAAATATTCCTTCATGCCGTAAATGAGCGATGCGCGTACATTGTCGGTCAAAATGGCGCCTTTTTGCAGGAACTTGTTGATAATGCCGTTGAGGTCGTCATGTTTGCTTTTTTTCACGCCTATAAAAGAGTGGCGGGTGTAACGCGGAAGCTCTTTTACGGCGATTTCCAGAAACACGATCGTGCCCTGCGTGCGCTCCTGAAGAATCTGGACGTCTGTGAAAAGTTTGAGGTTCCAGAGCGATTGAACGGCTTTGGCAAATATGCTGCCGGGGATCCGAATTTTGTCGCCGACGCGAAAACCGGAAATAGCAATCAGCGCATTGGCATCGGCATATTGTGTGCCGCTGACGCGGATGCCGCCAATTTCGTATTCTTTAGGTTGATCGTAAGCCACAGTGGGTGGGATAGTATCGAGCAGCTGGGCATTTGCTGCCGTGATTCCTGCGAAAAGAAGCGAGAGGCCGAGGATGTAAGGTCTCATTGATTTATTTTTTTATACAAATGTGTGAATGTATTTCACACCTGTTCAAAGAATAGTAGTGAAGCACAGGCCTGACTGCCTGCTGCCGGTCAAAGTGTTTTCTGTAAATCCCCGATATTACGGATTAGAGTTGGCGAGCATCTCTTTTAGATTGGGACAGAACTGGAACATGTCGCTCACGGACAAATAGGTGCTGCGCAGTTTTTCGAGTACCCATTTTTCGGTGAAATCGGCCTTTTTCTGATCCAAAGCAGCCTGCTGGATTTTGTTGTAATCCAGCTTCAGATCAGCCTTGTGGGGCTTGCTCCGGCTGTTGAGTTGTACCAGACGGAAGTTGGTGCTGCCGTCCGGCGAACGGAATTCAAAGGGTTGCGAGTAGCCGCCGATGCCCAGGCCGTCGATGGCAAAAAAGATGTCGGTATCCAGGTCGGCCACTTCGAAAAAGGTATTGCCCGAACGCGGATTGGCCACCCGGCCGTCGTTGTTGAAACTGGCCTGGTTTTTATCGCCGTATTTTTTCAGGGCTTCGCTAAAAGTCAGGTTATTGCTGAGCAGCAGGTTGCGGATGGTATCGAGTTTGGATTTGGCCGCAGCCATGTCTTCGTCCGTGATGGAGGGTTTGATCAGGATATGACGGCATCGAATCAGGTTGCCGCGGCGTTCGACCAATTGGATGATATGGAATCCGAATTCCGTTTCCACCACAGGGCTAACCTGGTTTTTTTCCAGTTTATAAGCCATCGCCTCAAATTCGGGTACAAAAGTGCCCCGTTTTTGCCAGCCCAGATCGCCGGCATTTGCCGCGCTGCCGGGGTCGTCGCTGTACTTGCCGGCGAGGGAGGCCAGGTCTTCTCCGCCGTCCACGATCCGGGTGCGCAGTTCTTCGATAGCCAGGCGGGCTTTTTCGCGTTCCACGGCGTTAACGCGCGGTTTGTAGACAATTTCCCGGATTTCAACTTCCGCATTAAAATAGGGCAGGGAGTCGGCTGGAATATCTTTAAAGAAGCGCCGTACCTCGGAGGGTGTAATTGTGGCGTGGCTGGTAATTTCACCCTGCATCCGCTCGGCCAGCAACTGGTTGCGCATATCGGAACGGGTCTGTTCCTTGATCTGCTCGATACCCTGACCGTAGAACTCTTCAATGGCTTTCGGGTCCTGGTTGAAATAAAGCATCAAGCGGTCGATACGGGCATTGAGTTGGTTTTCGACTTCTTCATCCTTCACCTCCACGGAGTCTAATTTGGCCTGGTTGACCAATAACTTCTGGACGATGAGGTTTTGCAGCACCGTGCAGCGAAATTCCTCCGGCAACGTGGGTTGCTCTTTTTGGACGTAGGCAAATTGTTCCTGTACCTCGCTGAGCAGGATGATCTCACCGCCGACAGTAGCCACTACACGGTCAATGACGGCCTTGTCATCCTGGGCAGCAAGCAAAAAGGGGAATAATAGTAGCGGAATAATAATCCGAAGTGTATTTTTCATTGACAATCAGTTTCGTGTTTTGTGTTTGGTGTTTCGTGTTTGGGCCGCTTCGCCTAAGCGTTTCCACCCTAAACACGAAATACCAAACACCAAACACCATTTTTCACTGTATAATTTTTATGTTTTCACGCCGCAATTCCTTCTGGTACAAATCTTCTTTCCATTTCTCCAGCAGTTCCTGTTTGCGTTTGTGCAGGATAACTTTGGAAGCCTGTTCTTCGACGTATTCAAAAGGCGCTGTCGATTTGCCCTGCGCCACTTCCACGACGCGGTAGTAGTAACGGAAATCGCCGTCGCTGAGTGTGCCTTCGCGCCGCGAGCCTACGTTGTCAGCAGTTAACGTGCCTTTGGGCAGAATCGCGGCGATCTCTTCCAATTTATACCATTTTTCATCATCCAGCATGGCCAAAGCAGCCCATTGCTTGGCAAATGCGTTTAGGTTGGCTACGTCCGATGACTTTCGGCTGTACCAGAGTTTGTTAATTTCGGATTGTGGCGCCCGGGCGGGTAGTTTCAGCAGTTTGCATTTCAAAATGGTGCTTTCGAGCTGAAACTGGTCTTTATTATTTTCGTAAAACGCCTTGGTTTCCGCTTCGGAAACGCTGCTGTCTAATTTTTCTGCAATCAGTTGTTCTTCAAAGTTGAACCGTACCAGGCTGGCGCGGTAGTCGCGTACCAATTCGTCGATATTGAGGTCTTTGGGGATATTGCGTTCTGCTTCGTACATCAGCAATTGTTCACGCACCCAGCGTTGGGCGTAAGCGCTCACAATCAGCGCGCTGTCCTCCAAAGACACCCCTTCCGGCACTACGCCTTCCAATTCGGAGAGGTACAGTGTTTTATTGTACACTTGTGCCAATGGCCGGTCGCCAGCCTTGGCCTTGTCGCCGCCGCCGCAACTCCAAAAAAGTGCGGATGCTGCAACCAGAAAGAGGAGAAGGATATTTTTCATGGTTAATATGCTGCCCGAAGCGGCGCAAAGGTAGTAGAAACGGTTGTAAATTAAACGACTTCTGCAACAATCGCGCGAAACAGCGCCAGTTGGTTCCTCGCCCGGATCAGGTTGTGTTCGGGATAATGAATTTTATAGTACACATCGCCGGCTATCCAGTCGGTCAGAAAGCGGAGTGCCTGCTCTCCGGTGATCCAGGCCGCGCCGGTCATCAGGTGTTGCCGTTCTGTTGCGTTGAGCCAGTCTGCCGTTTCCAACAAAAAACCTTCCCGGAGCGCTGCGATCATCTCCTGACGCAAAGAGACAGCCATTGGGTTGTCTTCCGGCTTGTCAGGCGCAAAAGTGCGCACCATGTCTCCAAAATCAGACAGTATCGTGCCGGGCATTACCGTATCCAGGTCAATGACTGCCAATGCCTTGTGCGTGTTTTTATCAAAAAGCACATTGCCCGCCTTGGTATCGTTGTGCGTCACCCGCAGTGGCAAGGCTCCCGATTTTTTCATCCGGCTGACGGTTTCAAAAACGGGCAGCGCGTCCTGCATGGCCGCTATTTCCGCTGCACTGCCTTGCACCCGTTGCGCCGGATTTTGTTTCAATATCTCTGTAAAAACCTCCCAACGCCGGTCGGTATCGTGAAATCCGGGGATGGTTTCGACCAATTCCACCGCCGGAAAAGTCCGCAAGGCCCGCGCAAAAGCGCCATATGCACGCGCTGCTTCAAATGCAATATCCGGCTGAACCAGCGCATCCGGCGCATAACTGTTTTCCACAAAAGGAAATACGCGCCAGTAGTTGCCTGCTTCGTCCGTATACAAAAGTTTGCCGTTCAGGGTCGGGATGGGATGAATGACCTGATAAGGGTAATCCTGCAAAGACAGGTAATCCGACACCTTCCGGATATTCTCCATCAGCGCTTCGGGCTGCTTGAAAATATGGTGGTTGAGGCGTTGCAACAGGAAGGCTTGCGGCATTCCTGCCACTTCAAAATCAATCCGGTACGTGTCGTTGATATGGCCGTTGCCGACCGGCTGGGCGCCGAGCCAATGGTCGAAGGTGAAAAATTGTCGGGCAATAGTTGCGTAAGGCATCTGTGAGGGTATAGGAAGCACGGCTTTCAGGCCGTCGGGACAAGGGCCCAATTGAAGTTTTTAATAAAACAGCATTATACCCTTGGTGTTATTAATGGGGTTAAAACCCCTGTATAGCATTTGTTGACTAACCACCGGCTGAAGCCGATGGTTATTGATATAAGCCGCTCGATTTTGATTGACCTAAAACGTTATTTCAATAACTCCCGGCTTCAGCCGGGAGTAAGTACAGATACCTTACTACGGGGTTTTAACCCCATCTTAATGCCATTTTATTTCAAAACTTCAATAAGCTCCGCGCACGGCAGTTGCGTTTACGTCGACAAATTATGCGTTCTTTGGCATAATATTGAAACAAGCTATGCTATTTTTCCCGCACTAAAATTAATTCAAGCATGAAAAAAATACTTTTTGCCTTTTTTTGCCTCTTCACACACACTTCCGGCCTGTTTGCCCAGAACGACGCCTGGCACATCGTCGCCGATAACATTGATCCTGCCAATTATTATGGCATCACCGTTGCCAATGGCATGATCGGCCTGGTATCGTCGCCGGAACCGATGCGGGTTAAAGACGTGGTACTCAACGGCGCATACGACAATTATGGCCGGGGCCGGGTCAGCAATATCCTCAAAGGATTCAATTTTGTGAATATGAACCTCGATGTGGATGGCCGCCGCATCGGGCGCAAAGATATTTCCGCATACAAACAAACGCTCGATATGCGGGGCGCCCAATTGACCACTACGTTCAATGTGGGCGAGCAACTCAGCGTCACACACCGGGTGATGGCCCTGCGCCACCTGCCTTATTGCGCCCTGAGTATGGTGGAAATTACCGCCAAAAAAGATGTCACCATTATGCCCGCTTCGGTGATTGAAGCGCCGGAAATGTTGCAGGACGTGCGGAATTATTACTCCGAAATAGACCGTCCGCATGTGCTCATTCCGCTGCTGACTTCCGTCGGAAAAAGCCCGAGCGGGAAATACACAGTCGCCGCATCCACCAGTTTTATTTTTGAAGAAAAACATGGCTCCGAACCTGATCTGATCCATGAAGACTGGGATTACAACATGCACCTGCTGAAATTTTCCAAAAAACTGAAAGCTGGTGAAACCTACCGTTTTTCGGTAGTGGGCACGGTCATCAGCAGCGCACACGTGGCAGATGCGCACAATGAAGCCGAACGCCTTACCATTTATGCCGCCCTGGAACGCAGCGAACGCCTGTTGCGCCGGCATACGCAGGACTGGAACAAACTCTGGGCCTCCGACATCGCCATCGACGGCCCGGTGGAAGATGCCCGCGCCGTGCATTCCGCCATGTACCACCTCTATTCTTTTGCCCGCGAAGGCACCGCGCTGAGCCTGTCGCCGATGGGTTTGTCGGGCCTCGGCTACAACGGACACGTATTCTGGGATACGGAGTTGTGGATGTACCCGCCTTTGCTGGTGCTGCACCCGGAAATAGCCAAATCGCTGCTCGAATTCCGCTTTCAACTGCTCGATGAGGCCAAACAAAACGCGTTTTCGCACGGCTACCAGGGCGCTATGTATCCCTGGGAAAGCACCACGACCGGTCAGGAAGAAACGCCCGTCTGGGCGCTCACCGGGCCTTTTCAGCAGCATATCACCGGCTGCGTGGGCTGGGCTGCGTGGCAGTATTATTTGGTCACCAAAGACAAAGAATGGCTGCGCACCCGCGGCTGGCCTATGCTGAAAGAAGGCGCCGATTTCTGGGCCTCCCGTGTGGAGCGCAACGGCCCTGGCCGCTACGACATCAACAATGTGATCGGCGCCAATGAATGGCAGGAGAATATCGACAACAACGCTTTCACTAACGGTATGGCCAAAACGGCGCTGGCATACGCGACAGACGCTGCTAAAGAACTCGGCCTCACGCCCAATCCCGACTGGATGCATGTAGCCGACAATATTCCGATCCTGAAATTTCCCGACGGCACAACCCGCGAAAACGCGACCTACGACGGCGTCACCATCAAACAGGCCGACGTGAACCTGCTGGCGTATCCGCTGAAAGTCATTACCGATCCTGCACAAATCAAAAAAGACCTGGATTACTATGAACCACGTATGGCCCCGGACGGGCCTGCCATGGGCAACGCCGCGCTGGCCGTATCAGCTGCCCGCGGCGGAAATGCCGAACGGGGTTACGACCTCTGGGTAAAAAGTTACAAACCCAATGAAGTGCCGCCGTTCGGCGTATTGGCCGAAACGGCGGGCGGTACCAACCCGTATTTCGCCACCGGCGCAGGCGGTTTTTTACAGGCCACGCTCATGGGTTTCGGCGGATTGGACATTACCCCGCAGGGTATTGTGCAATTGAAAACAAAACTGCCCAAAGGCTGGAAATCGTTGACGATGACGGGGATTGGCGTGGAAAAGAAGACGTTCGTGGTGCGTTGATTTTCAGTGCTCTATTTGCCGAACGTGACTTTTTTCACCACATAGGCACATAGTTTACCCACATAGAACACATAGTTTTTAGAGTACTCTACACTATGTGTTCTATGTGGGTAAGCTATGTGTCTATGTGGTAAAATTACTCCACGGTTGTTGTAGAGCACATAGTGTCCGTTGTGGTAAAAAACGTGCGGTTCGGTAGATACGCATTTGTACAGCCTATGTTTGAACAGGCGCCGAGAAAGCCGTATCTTTGCCAACTTTTTCGGACAAAAAGTGGTTTAAATACAACTCATGTTTCCAAAATACGATGTCATAGTAGTCGGCGCAGGCCATGCAGGTTGTGAAGCCGCAGTTGCTGCTGCCAACCTGGGGGCCAAAGTCCTGCTGGCTACCATGAATATGCAAACCATCGCACAGATGAGTTGCAACCCTGCTATGGGCGGTGTGGCTAAAGGGCAGATTGTGCGGGAAATCGACGCCCTGGGCGGATATTCGGGCATTGTCACGGATCATACAGCCGTGCAATTCCGTATGCTCAACCTGTCCAAAGGACCGGCCATGTGGAGCCCGCGCGCACAAAGCGACCGTATGCGGTTCGCCGGAAAATGGCGGCAAATGCTGGAAGCGCACCCGAACATTGATTTCTGGCAGGAAATGGTACGCGGCCTGATTGTGAAAGACGGGCGTATCGGTGGCGTGGTGACGGGAATGGGCCTGGAAATAGAAAGCCATGCCGTAGTGCTGACCAACGGCACTTTTCTGAACGGCATTATCCATATCGGGGAAAAACAATTCGGCGGTGGACGGGCAGGTGAAAGCGCCTCCAAAGGTATTACCGAACAACTCGTCGAACTGGGTTTCGAATCGGGCCGCATGAAAACCGGCACACCGCCGCGCATCGACGGGCGCTCGCTCGATTATTCCAAAATGGAAGAGCAAAAAGGCGACGACCCCGCCGGAAGGTTTTCCTATACCGACACCCCCGTACTGGAAAAACAACTGTCCTGCTGGAGCACCTACACCAATCAAAAAGTACATGATATCCTGCGCACGGGTTTTGATAAATCACCCATGTTCAACGGGCGCATCCAGGGCCTCGGGCCGCGCTATTGCCCCAGCATCGAAGATAAAATCGACCGCTTTGCGGACAAGGACCGGCACCAGATGTTCATAGAGCCGGAAGGCTGGGATACGATCGAAATTTATATCAACGGATTTTCTTCTTCCCTACCGGAAGATGTGCAGTACAAAGCATTGAAAGCCATACCCGGACTGGAAAA
>JALHMA010000066.1 GCA_022844265.1 Saprospiraceae bacterium
GGAATTTGGCAGGGGGAAAACACCACCCTGCACATGCGCAGGAGTATGGAAAAATTCTGGAAGGACAATTTATAGTTTGAGACAAATAAGTAGTTATCCGTTATTTGTTATTGGTTATCCGTGTTGATACTCAATCATTTGTAAAGAATTATGCGGCAGGTCGAAAAAGACACTGCCGCGGCGCTGGGGTGGAGTGGGGAAGTGAGCGGGGGGTAGATGTTAGCGCGAAAGGAACACCTGCCGAGGCGGAAAGATTATGATGAGATTGAGTTAATCTTTGGTATCGGTCGTGGTACGATTACCAACTGTCGTCAGAAATATGACAAAGATGGCTTGGATAAATATTTGGATCGGCACTATGTCCCTTTTAGTGGTAAACTAAGTGCTGAATCGTTGCAAGCGATAGAGAAACAGGTTTCGGAAGGTATTTACGGCACCTCCCAGGAGGTTCAAGCGTATATTTTGCAGGCATTTGGGGTGAATTATTCTTTAAGCGCGGTTCGATCCATTTTACAGATATAGCGCCGTTCATAACCACTTCGCGTTGACTATATCACCTTTCCTTGTGCTTATCCATTTGTCTTTTATATAAAACTCCATTTCTCCTTCAAGTATGTGATAAGTTTCAATTGCTTCTGGGTGAACATGATACAATGGGTCTACCATACTACACTTTGGCAATAATTCCCACTCCAAGTCCAATGATTTTCCGTCTGTATCTTCTTTACTCTTTACAACGGTAAAGACCATTCCAAGTGGTGACATATCCAAAATTTGATTCTTAACTGCCATTTTGTTTTTGTTATTCTTTAATTGCCGCTAAAACTCTTAGTAATGCATCCGCCATCAAGCCCCATAGGTCGACTGCCCCATATATGGATACTGCGTGGCTTGATTGCGGATGTATTTTAGTTGAACGAAGCCGCAGGGCAGGCACAGAGGCCAAAAATCTATGGAGATTTGATTGGTTCTTTCATGTTGGAGTTTAGCGTAGGTGCAGCCAAAAGTATGTTGAATTTTGCTAAAACCCCATGCGTTGCAAATTTTATTTGATCCATATGCCGCTTTTTGTGTTGCTTAGCAGGGCTTTGGCAATACAATGCCATGCCGAGGCGCACTAGCGGCCGAAATTATTGTTAGCGAACAGGTTGTAGCACCATGCCTCGTGGCGGTAGCCTTGCAGCAATAAATTGGGTAGTAGGTTTGAGCATCTTTGATGGCATGACTTCCATAGTGTGCAAGGCATTTGCGCCATAAGCGGGGCAGAGTGGCCTTGAGATCATCGCCTCCTCCATGATGCATAAACCTGGCAAGGCTTTTTGACCTGCCGGATTTAACGGTCGCTGCGCCTCTGCGAGTTTTAATTTTCTGTTCCGGATGGCCAGCAGCCCGAAGTAGCGGATTTTATGGAAGCTATGTGGCAGTACGCCAGCCAGGATTTGCCGGTTGCATGCTGGCAAAGCCAACGCGAATCGTAGAACACAGGATGTTCGTTTTCCCAAATAACCTATTGCACAACCAACAATTTATCTCTATCTTTACAACCTTGAATTGTGCCGCACCGCCGGAAATTTGGCGCCTGAATTTTGGCGATGTATGGGTGAATCACTCCGAATAAACATCTTAAAATCCTCCTGAAAAGCTTGTTTTTAATATACTTATAAAAGATTGCAGCAGTAAGTTTACGAGATAGCATTGTTGTGGAATTATGAAGGAAAGGCAGGGACATGAGGCCCCTGTGAGATTTCCATTTGCCAATATACTTCAACAAAACCCTTATACTCCAATGTTTGACGCCCCCCTCTCTGCCTTTGACCCGCAAGTCCATGATTTTCATCAATTGAAAATCAAACTCGAGCAATTTGAAAACTTACTACACGAAAGGAGTACAAATGACCTAATTGGCATCCCGACCCTGGAAGGTTTCGACTTTCTTTTTGTCCGGGAAATCATCCGGTGTGAAGGTCTTCAAAAATGCACCCGGATCGTCACCACAGACAAAACAGACATTGTCAGCTCCTACAATATTGGCGAATTCCGCAAATTATTGGAACCCTACAATTTCTTCTCGCCCCACAAATCGCACCTGATTAACCTCGCCTTTATCAAAAAATACAGGCGGGAAGGCACCATTATTCTCCGCGATAATTCCTACATCCCCGTTTCCAAAAGGAGGAAGGCCGAGTTTTTAAACCAGGTCATCCACCTGTAGCAGCTTCCCGTTCGTTCCCGTTTTTGCCCGTTCGTTTCCCCAACCTGTCCGGTGGTCAGATGGGTATTGTCGTGTCGCACCGGCATCCGCTACCTTTCGCTACCGATGCGGAAAATCCCGCTTTTAAGTTCAGTTTACAGGTAGTTAGAAAATGATATTCGATGCACTGACAATCAAGGCGCTTTATTTATCGGCCTATCCTGAAGGATCGGAAGATGTCAAAAACTTCAATACCGATGTGATCGTGCTGGTGGAGGAGGAAGAGGAGGAAGGTGATAAAAGAACTGTGAAGTACGTCGCTTCCTTTTTCACCTATGCCAATCTCTTCGAACTGCAATCTCAAAACATAAAGACCGGCGAATGCCTGAACGGTAAGTACTTCTATGCCAAAAACATGGTGTTGATCGATGAGTGTTCCATGGAAAATGTAAAAACGGTGGTGCAGCATCTGGTGGAGGAAGGAGAGTTTAGAGAGGCATTTCGGAGGATTTAGAGTTTTACTTGTGTTCTAAAAATCATTGAAAATGGACAATACCTTTTTTTTAACGGATGAGAATGGCCTCCGGGAAGCTTATCTGGAATCTTCCAGAGACTTTCTGTCGCCTTCCTACCAGCGGCATTTGAGCAATGATCAAATTGCCGGCGTCATCCGCGATGCCATGGGAAACCTGCCACCGATGGAACGGCAGGCATTTGCGGACATGTCGTTGAGAATGACAGAAGACTTCGATTGGGGATCCATCGTCAAATCGGCCGCGCCTTTGATCGGGGCGGCATTTGGTGGTCCCGCAGGCGCAGCAGCAGGCGCGCTCGTGGGCAATCTGGTAGGACAATCTGATACGCCACCACCTCCTGTCGCCAGAGCCAGAAACACTACGCCTCCGAGAAGAAGACCTCCGGCGACACAATCTCCTGCAACCCAATCCCCGACTCTTCCGGCGGCTGAGCCATCAGCAGATCCGCTTACGGCCAACCAAATCATCGCATTGCTGAACAATCCGCAGGTGTTGCAGGCGATAAAACAAGCCATCAGCAACCCGACAACCAGCGGCAATGCGGCGACTCCGGCTGCCAATGTCAATGCCGACCCCAAGACGGAATATTTCAGCGAGGCTGTTCCCAACACAATGGGTGTCTCCTGGCTCACCAAACCAGCCAGTGTATTTGCCACCCCTGCCGTTATGAACCCTTCCTTTCCTAAAACGACGGTTGCTCCGGCGCTCGATCCCCGGTACTGGTATTATGATCAAAATTTAAAGCAATGGCGCCGGCGTACGGTTGCTCCGCCTACAGTGGCAAGCACGCCCGATCCCCGGTACTATTACTACGATACCGGGGCAAAGGCGTGGCGCAGGCGTCCTGCCGCTACGTATGTGCCCCCAACGGTACAGGTTCCAACCTATGCAGGACAATCCGATCCTTATCCGGCTTATCCGGTTCAAACGCCTGGGGATCCGTTTCCGGAGCCAACCTTAAACACGGCAGCCAGTCAACTCATGGCGTTGATCAACAACCCACAGTTCTCCCAGGCCATTTTGGGGCAGGTGCTTGGGAATGTTGGCAGCAGCAGCGCCACTTTACAACAGGGCAACGAACTCGTCGATATTCCTTTCGGGGCATTGATGAATGCCCTTGTTGAACTGGGGCAGCAGGCAGCAGAAGAATCCGTCAAACTGGGCGCCGACGAATCCGAAAGATATTTAATGGACAACGAGGGCAATTACAGGGTCGACGATCCCTCCAACCCGGAAGAAAGGGCGAATGTCGTGATGGAAATGCTCCGGGAAGATTATGAATACCGAAACCAGCAGACAGCAGAACCTCAGGAACCCATTGAATCCTTCGATCCGGTCACGGCATGGCTGGTCAACGCAGGCATGGTGGGCTAAACGTCAAAAAAATGGAACAAAACCAATTACTCGAACAAATGATTGCCCAGCAAGCGGCGGATAACCCCCAATTGCAGACCATGCTGGCCATGATGCAGCAATCAAAAGCAAACAAAACGGCCACCGGGGAAGGATCCGACACGGAACAGGAACTGGCAGCCTGTAGGGCCAGGCTATCCAAAGCCATCGCAAAAATCAAACAGATGTCGGAAGGGATGGAGGCACTGCAACAGGATCTTGCCGCCATGGTGCATTTTGGCGAAGAACTGGCCCATGCCGTCGGCGCCTGCACCTTCTGCTGGGGAGAAGACATCGCTTGCCGCGCCTGTAGGGGCAGGGGTAAACCAGGCTCCTTCGAGCCCGACCCGGCATTATTTCAAAGATTCGTGTTGCCTGCCTACCGCAGGAACAAGACGAATTTGCAATAAAACAACAATTTCTAACAATTAAAAAACTCAACATCATGAGCCGCAACAATCAATTTGAATTTAATGAAGCGTACGACGACGATGAAGCGTACGACGACGACGAGTCCTTCGGTTTAGGCGAAAGCAATCCCCTGACCGCCGCGCTCCAAATCCCACGGATTGCGATGAACCGCCTGATGAGTCCGCTCAACCTTGGGTCCTACAAGGGCAGCGCTACCATCGACACACCCGCCGGCCGGGCCAATGTGGCACTGCCGCCCGACCTGGTTTCCCAAAAAGAATTCAAAGCCTTAGAAGCCAGGGTACTCGCCAACAACAGGGCCATTTTGGGCGCCGGAAAAGCGCTGGGCGCGCTGAACACCAATACCAAGCGGCTCGCTGTGTCGACCAAGAAAAAGTTTGCGAACTTGCAACAGGCGCAGTTGATGAGCGCGCTGTTGCCGCAAAAGCTGGAGTCGGTGACCGTTAAAGACGTGACAGACAAGGCCGGAAAAACATCAACTTCCAAAAATGATTTGGTAGCGGGCGACAGCATAAATCTTCAAGACACCAAATTCGACCTGATGACGACACTGTTGCCTATGATCATGTCCGGCGGCATCGGCAGCGGCATGGAAAGCGGCGACAGCAACTCCAACATGAACATGATGCTGCCATTGATCCTGCTGATGCGGGACAAGGACGAGAGAACTACCAGCAGCAGCAAAGACGATACGCTCCTGCTTGTCATGATGATGATGATGATGAACAAGTAAAACTCATCCCAACAGGTAGAAGGTGTCTCTTAACGGGTAGCATGGCGTTTACGCCGTCGGGATATGTGCCGTTTTCAGCGCATACTATTCATATACGGGGCGTGAACGCCCTTTTCCCGACGGCGTAAACGTCGTGCTACCAGTTGTGACACTACCGCTACCACCTTTCACTTTAACGATCCACACCATGAATCCGACAATACAGCGAAATCCGCAAAATTTCGTCATGGCCATGCTCCATGCCAGCCAGGTGAAAAAATACCTTGAAAGCCATCAGGTCGATGTAGACAGTGGCTTTGTAGTCAAACAGGCACTCATCGGCGGGATGCTCGACAATCCATGGATGTTTGCGCTTTTAATGCAGAATGAAATCAGTCGCTTAGATAAAACGACCCCTGCTGTAAACCCGCCGGTGGCAGGTAGCAATTTATCACAAGCGGAACTGGAAGCCCAGATCAGAAAATCTTTTTCCGATGCATTGGCGGTGTTAAATTTTAAGCCAGAGATGGAAGTACAGCTCCGTGCAGCCATGGCAGAAGTGCTGGAGAAAATAGGCGGGGAGAATTTTATCAAAACAATGGAACAATTAACCAAAGATCTGATGGATTCCAGGCAACAGGTGACCAACTTGGAAGCTGAAGTAGGGCGGCTGAAGGATGAACTGGCGAGGCGAACCAACGCCAATGAATCTTTGGCAACAGAAGCCTCCGTTTTATCCGACCTGGAATATCAGCCACTATTTATAACGAATGCGCCACCAGTTGATACCCCGGCAGAACCGCCTGCTCAAAAAAAGAAACGCAAATAATAGGTCATTCCACCTTAAAACAGGATGGTTTGGGACAAGGTTAAGCTCAAATGACGCTGCGTTTTAACCATCCCGAACATTTCACACCACGTTAAACCACCGCCTCCATGGATCCTGCTCTTCGGGAAATAATGGCCCTGCAATCGCCCACTGCGGAAATGGAGGCCATCGTCAAACTGGCGAAGCCCGGCACCAAGCCACAAGGCGCCCGGGTGGTGACGCAGTTTGGCGATATTGCCACCTGTCGCCTGCAAGTGGCCGATATCGAAGCGGTATGGTCAGACGAGGCGGTGATAAGCCTGAAAGCCCCACGGGCAGTTGGTGTTGAACTTGGCGTCAACGACCAGGAAAGCATCGACGACGTACCCACCCGCTACAACCCGACTGCTTTCACGGGCAAAGGGGTTGTGATCGGCGTGGTAGACTGGGGTTTTGATTTTACCCATCCTAATTTTTTGAACCCGGATGGCACCACCCGCTTTCTGGCGATCTGGGATCAAATGGCGCCTGCCGATCCATCGACCCGGCCATATGGTTATGGCAAACTTTACACCCGCGCAGCTATAAACGAGGCGCTGAAATCCGAAACGCCCTTTAACACACTCGGGTATCACCCTGCCAAAGGTGACCCAGATGGAAGCTGTGCCCATGGCACCCACGTCATGGGCATTGCTGCCGGTAATGATGCGGTTGGAGAAAAAGGATTGGCGCCGGGCGCGGAACTTGTAGGGGTGCACCTCTCGGCGGGCAATACCAGCGGGTTGGCCAGTCTCGGAGACTCGGTGCGCATCCTCGAAGCCATCGACTTTATTGGAAAGGTAGCGGGCGAACGTCCTTTGGTCATTAACCTCAGTGTCGGAAAACATGGGGGCGCGCACCAGGGCAATTCGCTCGTGGAGCAGGGTATGGACAATTTTTTACAGGAAAAACCTGGACGGGCCATTATCAACAGCGCGGGGAATTATTTCAACGCTCAAATCCACGCTTCCGGGCGGGTGATGCCCGGCGGTTCGGCGACCCTCGATTGGGAGGTGGACAAACATGACCGCACCCCAAACGAATTGGAAATCTGGTACCCGCATCGCGACAAAATGCGGTTGAAAATCGCCGTGCCAGGCACTGAAACGCCTGCTATTGAAGTGGATCTGGGTGGACAAAAGGACATCGCCGTTCACGGAAAAACCGTGGGCCGGGCCTATCACCGGGCAAAAGAACCAAATACCGGGTATAATCACATCGACATCTTTTTGTACAAAAATGCACCAAAGGGTGATTGGCAGATTACCCTCGAAGGAATCGACGTGGTAGACGGCCGCTGGCATGCCTGGATAGAACGCGACGGCGGTTGCCGCAGTTGTCAGTCGAAATTTCCCACCCATACAGCCGACCCCGGATTCACCACCGGCAGCATTTGCAACGGGTTGTATACCATCGCGGTCGGCGCTTACGACAACCATGATCCGGTGCGAAAAGCCGCCTTTTTCAGCAGCGCTGGCCCTACCGCCGACGGACGCAAAAAACCGAACCTGCTCGCGCCGGGTATCGGAATCCGGGCTGCTTGTTCTGCTCGCGCGGATGCCGTGCGGTCAAACGGTGAGTTGGCGGTCAAGTCGGGTACGAGCATGGCGGCGCCCCATGTGACCGGCGCCATTGCCTTGTTGTTTGAAGCTGTCAGGCAGCCTTTGCCCATTGAGACTACCCGGCGTCTGTTGCTTTCCAGCGTAGATCCGCCCGGGAAAGATGCCGCACGTGCCATGTATCAATACGGTGAAGGGTACCTGAATGTGGAATCCCTGATCCGTGTCGCGACAAATTATTCCCACCATCAAAAATCATCTGTTATGAAACATACCCCTGTCTACGCACATGAAGAAGCGGACACATCTTTTTTTAACGACCGGGAAGACTGGTACGAAGAAGACGGTGAAGTTTTGACGCCGGATGAATTGTCTTATCCGGAAGATGGAGATGAAGCGGATTCGGATATGGAGGCGCCGTGGGCCTACCCCGAAGACGTTGAAACGGAAGATTTTTCAGCGGAAGTAGCAGATGATTTTCCATACGAAAGCGATGGGGAGGATGTTTTTGAAAGCGAGGATTTTGACGTTGAATTTGATTCTATGGAAGATCCCGACGATAGCGTTTGGGAATATGAATCCGAAGAAAATGATCGCTCCACAACGGACGAGGTGGCATACGCGGAAGAAAAAACAGACTGCGGGTGTGGCAAACATACATCCCCGGATGAAGCACACCGGGGGCAACACAACGACTGCAGGGAATGTGGCGAACACATCGTCGGACAGGCAGCGATCTGGATGCAGACGGAGGTTGACGAAGACTTTTTGTCCGGATTTTTTGCAAAAACTTCACTTCCGGCAGAAAATTACGGCTTAGGCAACAATCGCGTTTCTACCGCAAAAAACCTGTTCGACCGCCTGGCATTTGGCAAGCCTGTGCCTTTTACAGAGGCCATTGACGACGACTTTGCCGTGGTGGCCTATCCGAAATCGCTGCTGACGGAGCCATTCCTTCCGGGCGACGTGGTGCTCTCCCGATCCTTTGGTGAAGGCAAGGTTTGGCAGGCTATGGCGGTGAGTGGCACACTTTTGAGCCGTGCACAGGCTGTCGCTGCCGGACTTCAGCCCAGTTCCGGCAAACCCGGGGTGTACCTGGAAGTGGTGACCGTTCAACCAGTCATTAGGCATGCGGGCGCGGGTTATGCCAAAAGGGTGGGAGATGAATGGGGGCGGTTGCTGGCGGATTACCTGATACTCAGAGCCTCGCCACAAGTTGATACTGCTGCATCGAAAACCGATCTTCGGAATACAGATTGGAAATCTATGCTGGAAAAGACCACTTCGCCTGTACCCTCAAAAACTTGTGGTGAAATTACAACAGGAAACGATCCCACTACAGGTGGGGTGTATAAGGCTGGTTTTACGGATATCAAAATTACCATGAATTATCCAATGGAAGGTGGTTCATTTTCAGTTTCGACAACCATGCATGTGACTTATCCGGCAAAACGAGATGGGAAAGATCAACCATTTGCATCAGATATGGAAAAAGCGCCTGTCGTGTTTCTGGCCCATGGAAATCACGGAATGTTTTACAATCCTCATGATAGATGGGACGAAAGAGGGTATGATCCCGGCGGCTTTTCCGTTTTACACAACCATTTAGGTTATAAGTATTTTCAAGATAAACTGGCGAACCTTGGAATAATTTCCGCTTCCATTGATTGCAATGATCTGAACGGTGTAGGTCCGAGCGTAGAAAATATTAGAAAAAGGGCTTACTATGTTCTATCGGCGATACAAACAGCGCAAATAGAAAATAAAAGAAAAGGAGCCATACTACATCAAAAATTCAATTTTAATGAAATTGGCTTGTTCGGACATTCCAGGGGCGCGGAGGCTGTCCTCGCTGTGCCAACAATAGTTAAAGCACGTGATATTTCCGGAATTAAGATTTCCGGTATCATTTCGTTGGCACCTACAGATAACAGGCTGGTATTGACAGCTCCTAATGACATTCCGTTAATGGTGATACTGCCTGCCGCAGATGGTGATGTCAGGAGCAACGATGGTGCAAAATTTTATGATCGCCACCGACCCGCGGATTTTAAGACACAACTCTATATTCACAGAGCTAATCATAACTATTTTAATACAGAATGGATAAAGGACGACACGCAAAATCCACCCCCTATTTTGTTCCCGCTTGCATCGGTTTTACTTATTTTTGATCACATGCAATTTATATTGAATTATGGCGGTGCTTTTTTCAGAAAAACTTTACTAAATCAACATAAATGGATCAATATTCTATTGGGCAGGCAAAAGCCGCCGGGTGTAAATTTTTCGGAATTACACATTTCTGCTGAAAAATCTCCAACACTATTAGTCGATGATTATGAAGTTGGGAATATCACCATTAACTCCTTGACAGGATCTAATAAAGCTAATGCTGCATTTGGGGGGAAGAATCACGATTTAAAACTAAATTCGACCACCATCGCATCTGCCGGGATTTCTAATTCTTTTTATGGAGATACTAAGGGAATGATCGCCCAAACAACAGCATCAACTCAAGAGATGAGTATTGACTTGGTCAAAGAAAAAGATTTGCGTGGTAAAGAAATTTGGCTAAGGGCAGCTGAATTATTCATGATGCCTATACCGTCCACAAGCAGCGAGTTTTTTCTTGGGTTGAAAGACAGTTCTGGACAAACTTCCTATATCAGTGTAAACCAGATAGGAGGACTTCCCCACCCTTTTTGGAGGCTTGACAGTTTCAATAAAACGATGATGAAAACCTTTGTTTTTCCAACGGATTGTTTTTTGTATGCAAATAAAAATCTGAAGCTGAATCAAATCGTAGCGATACTTATAAAACACCCCAATAATTCGAAGATTGTATACGATCAAATTCAGATCAACTAAAATATTTATAGTCATGACAAAATCGAGAATTTCTGATTTTCAACATCCTGAATACCCGCCTCAAGGGCTTCCGATCATTACTGAAATCTTATATGGTATCAATAGTTATAATCCTCCAATTCAACGTCTGACAGGGATTACAAAAATCACTATGTACAAAGAATCACTTGAAATTAGAATTAGAACTGATCGCCCGATACCAGTACAGGCAACGTCTCCTGTCTTGTTTATTGGAGAATATGTACTAGACGATTACAGGTTGACAGAACACTTGTCTTACACCTTTTACATGTTCGATCACCACCTTTTGCCTGAAACCTCTGCCATTTACTGGGGTTGGAATGATGACCCTGAACGAAAAGAAAGAACTCGATTTAATTTTAGCAGGGTCAATTTGAAACGGTTTTAATTTCATTCAGTTACCCGGTAATATTTTCAATTTTTCACGAATTAGGAGCGCGTGGTAAACCATCCTGCGCCTGCTTGGCTACTCATCAGTTGTTTAAAAATACGTGCCATGAAAAACAATGGGATTTCATTACCCTTCGAAAATACTTTACCCTCTTATCCCCCCAGCGGCAAATGGGCTAAAAACCTGTTTGACAATTGTGTGGCCAAACGCCCTCTTTCCAGTGCGGAATCTATTCAGGGCCAATATTACCCAATAGCCTTGCCCAAAACACGTTTAAATCAATCGCTCATGCCAGGCGATGTGCTGGTAGTGCGGGCTTACGGAACAGGCAAGGCCTATAAGGCCGTGTTGATTTCCGGTGAACTCATGACAAGAGCGGAAGCGTTGGAGCGCGGGTTAAATATCAATTCCAGCCGTAATGGCTTTTTTGTAGAAGCATCAACCACACACACCGTCGATGGGGCATCCGGCCGGACTTTTGCTGCCCGAATTGCCGACGAATCCGGGTATTTGCTGTACGACAGTCTGTTGCTCCGGTCAGATGCCGACCGATCATTCCATGCCCGGTTCGAAGAGGCAACACCACCGGCCGCTGTTCCGCCCCCAGGTGTTGCCGCACCCGCCCGACCGGTATCCTCCGTTTATCTGCCGCCGGCTCCGAATTTGTACCAACCTTCAGCCAATCGCGCTATTTTTACCTGTGTACCCACGCCGGTTCAAATACCGCAAGCCACCCTTTTCCCTACTCGCCCGACCGATACTGACCAAACAATTGAGCAGGTATTGGCTTTTATGGGGTTAAGTCAACAAGACATTCGCCGGTTCCGGGATAGACGAGGTTTTAACACGTTACGCCCTATAGTCCAACACTTTGGCGATGCTTTTTCGGAATTGCTGATAAGATTGCGTTATCCTGTTGGGTGGTTGAAAGCGCCACGCGAATCGCATGACATACGTGGTGTCAACCAGGAAGAAAAATTGGGGCCTCGCCTCCTGTTGACGATTCCGGGGCATTTCAGGGAACTGGCCCGCAGGACGAACAACCCTGTAGAGGCTTTTGGCCTGGAAAATACCGGTTGGCTGATGATGGAAAGTTTGAGAAACCAGATAGATCTTGATACGGGTCATCGCTGGTGGCTGCCGCCAGTACCCGATTTTGTAACCAAATTCCCGGGCAACCTTCCAGCCTTCAGCACCCAGCTCAACGACTTGATCATAGATTTGGGGCTAACAGATTCCAATGTCAGCCTGGTTCAATACAACGCCAAACAATCCGGCTGGGAGGCCGGTTTGCCCGGCCAGTTCTGGCGGGCTGAAACCGGCCAGAATCTGAATTTGACGCCGGGTCTGCCGTTTTATCCGGAGTTGGTGACCATCCCCGCCGGCGTAAATGTTGCCAGGGAAATAGCGCAAATCGATGCGGCCTGGCAAACACACCGCCAGGCGGTAGAAACGGCTCATCCGATAAACGACCGGATGACACCGGAAGAGAGACTGACGGTGATGAACCGGATTACTGGTATACTGACCGACCGCAACACGGATAACCCGGCATCCATTCGAAACTTGTTTGGCCGGGCTTCTTATGGCGGGGTAGCGTTGGCGTACAATTTCCCCCAGATTGAAGGCGACACCATTGTTCGAACATACGGAAGGGTACTCACCCGGTTAGTACCGGCGGTGGAAGCAGTATTTCAAGTGGTTCGGGAACTCGGATGGAACGATCTGTTGTTCCACACAGCCGGATCTCAATTGTTCCGGGGAACGGTAAACGGGGGGACACCAACGGCGAAATACCGCTCCGCCAGAAACATTTCCAAACATGCCTACGGCATGGCCTTGGATTTGAATGAAGTAGAAAACCCATTAAGTGGGCACGCATCTATGAACCCGCGTATTGTGGCGCTTTTCGAGTCGTTCGGATTTACCTGGGGCGATTGCTTTTCCAGCAACAAAGATCCTCACCACTTTGAATACAACGGCAACCCGTATGTCCGAATGGCATCTGCCAATGCGAGGGCGATTGGCCGCGTTATCTCTGCCGCTTCAGGTCAGTTGCCTGGTGCAACAGGAAGCGCGATGAAGGCCGCAACCCAGGCAGTAAGCCAAGCGACTTCCCACATAATTAAATCGATTACGGGCGAAGAGGCATCTCCTGCATTCAGTCCCGACACCAATTATACCAAAACCTTTGCCCCCACTGATTATTTTTCAGAAAGCCAAACCCCCACCTTCTCCAGTGGCGGATACCGGTATGGCGAATTCATATTTAACAATCAAACATACAAGATTCGTTCAGACAACAAAGTTTTTTTGAATGATACTGAAGTTGGCAGCCTGGCCATCCAGGGCAATTATTCGGCCATGAATTTCACGTATACACTTCCGGCCGGCACTGCGCAGCAAACCATCGACCTCATGACAACCCTCCCGCAAACGGGTTCGTTTTTACAAATCAGGGGCAGTCATAATCTTCTGATAATGGCAAACGGGAAATGGATATTGGGTAAATTAGATAAAAAAAGCAAGGGTTATGCGGCGAGTTACGGATCGGTCAGCGATCTGGTAAACACCCTGCTCCGCTTGCGCGATGCCGGCACCCTCGGTCTTACCGATGAGCAAATCCGGATTATTTGCGGCGTTTCGCTGGTCGAGTCCAGCGGGAGGGTCAATACCATCAACACGTATGACTCCGACTACCTGAGCATGGGCTTTGTACAATTTACCCTGAAAGGGAAATTGCAGACTCTTATTCAGTCGGCTCCCGTTGCGTTTGCGCGATACGGCATTGAACTGGAGTGGGACGACACAAAAAAATGGGCAGGCGGTATCCGCGCCATAAAAGGCATTGAAAACGCGGATGACATTCGGAAAAACCCGCTCTGGATAGCCCGGTTTTACGAGGCCGGATTAGACGATGATATCATCGTGGCGCAGGCAAAACAATTCATCAACAACGACATTCATGAGTTGTTGAACACGGAATTTCCAAAGTGGGGAATAGATAAAAACGATGCCTTTTTTAAGGATGTCATAACCCTGATGGTCATTGCCGAAATTAAAAATAACCGCCCGAATTATACGGGTACAGTGGTCCGGCTAGCCAGAGATGAAAAAACGAAAAACAGCCGAATGACCTTGACGGAATTTCATGAGGTGTTAAAACTGAAGACGGGCGATGTATACGACTGGTGCAATACCACCCGTAAAGGAGGTGCTCCATCGAATGTTTTATGCCCGCTCACGACCGGACAAGTGAACGATGGCTATGGTAAAACTGGCAGGCAAAAAGGAGAGGGCATCACGACGAAAATTAAAGGCGATTGGCCGGCCGTCGAAAGTGCCTGGAAAGCATACGAACTGGCAAAGCAAAAAACTTCGCTTGCCAAACCTGCCGCAACAGAAAACATGGCGTACACCAACCATATTCCGGCCAATTTCCAGGAAGACTTCAAGCTCCCGCCCGAAGCGATCCTTTCCGACCAGATTGATTTCTGGCAAACGAAGGAGATCACCGCTTTTATGAAAAAGGTATACGACGCCCAGTTGAAGCGCAGCGCCAGGTTGATCGGCAGAAAAAATGAAAACACACAGGAAATCAGGACCTTCTATTCCGGGTTACCGGATGAACAATTGGCCACGGTTGAATCCGGCGAGGTAATGGCTACCGATGCCGCCGCCGCCTGTAGGGCTTTATTGGAAAAAGCCCGGGCCGATCTGGCGGCCGCCAAAGCACAGGCGAATGCTTTGGCCGTAAAAACCAGTGCCATCGGTGTCGCCTCTGGCTACCGGAGTCTCCGGCGCGATTTCGATGCCTGGCAAGGAGCATTCAAAACCAATTTCGAAAAAGGGCGAAATTCTGAAAAAGGAATGACCATCGGCAACGACGAGGACCACAAATACTGGCTCAGTGAAAATCTGAATCAGGACGATGTACAACTCATGGTCAATGTATTGAAAGGCACAAAAGCCATCCCGGGGTTTAGCAACCATACGCGGGGCAATGCCGTTGACTTTTCTACCGAAACGAGATTTAAGACCAAAGGCAAAGTGTATTCGCTAGGTCCGAAAAAATCGCAGCGCTCTTTATGGCGAAATACATGGTTTTACGAATGGCTGGGCATCAATGCCGCCGGTTTTGGTTTTAAACAGTTGCCCTCCGAGGAGTGGCATTGGGATTATGTGGTGAAAAAAGCCGAATCTCCTGCTGAAAGCCACCTGGAACAGATCTGGGAAACGGAAACACCCGCGCCAATACCTAGACCTTGACCAGACGCACTTTTTGGAAAATTACCAAAACTGTTCGGTGAACCGCCGTGTACGCGAACCGTACGCATGGCCCAGCGCCGCGGCAGTGTCTTTTTCGACCTGCCGCAAACGTACAGCAGGATATTCTTCGTGCTTCTCAATACAGGTAATCCACTGAGATGCAGCCACTACAAGACAACATTTAACAGTGCGCAAGATGCCATTGTACCTATGCGGCAGGTCGAAAAAGATACTGCCGCGGCGCTGGGGTTGAGTGAGGTAGTGAGCGGGGGGTATCTGCTGGGGCGAAAGGAACACCTGCCGAGGCGGAAAAGATACTGCAGTGGCGCGTGCTTGAGTGGGGGTGAGCACCCGCCGGGGCGAATAAATTTTTATTTATGAGCCTTTATCTCATTTAGGATCAACAAAATTCCGGTAACAATTTTATTTTTTTCTATTCTTATCGTCATAGGATGCTCTGTTTCATTAATTGATTTGGTGCTAATATCCTTAAACCTGTTTAACAGAAGAACACAAGTGCGTTCATGCTCTAGAAAATTAAGTTCTTGAGA
This sequence comes from Saprospiraceae bacterium, assembly GCA_022844265.1. Taxonomy (GTDB): domain Bacteria; phylum Bacteroidota; class Bacteroidia; order Chitinophagales; family Saprospiraceae; genus M3007. Next base: position 15,773 of record JALHMA010000066.1, read on the forward strand.
AAGTTTTCTAGTTTTCTCTAAAGCAGTTATTATCTCATCTTTCACTAAATTATCTTTTATCCCTTCTACTTGATTAATTTGGTCAAGTTTAATTGACAATGAATTTCCATATTGATATTTGCTAAATTCAGGGCATTCAGAATAATGCCTGCATTCAATAATTTTTTCTTTAGGTTCTTTATTGTATTTATCCCAACTAGCAGAAATACATGCCTTTTCTTTAGCATAAAAAATTGCATTGTTTTTGTCAAATAAGTTTACTTCAGGGCACACATCATGAAAGTATGAGTTATTAGCACCACCTATGAATGTTGGAGATTCACCTTGTACAGGTATATTATTAGTTTCAAAATCTTCATTCAATATGCCTTCTTTTATCAAGAAATTTATAGGATTGTTAGATTTTGAGACATCATAATAACCTAATAGATAAATACTCCATGCTCTTCGTGAACACTTTTCTAAGATTGGGCATCTTTTAGGTAAATTTAGAGCATCACTTACTTTAAAATATTCATCTTTATTCATATGATTTTTTATTTAAAATGTTATATGTATATTTAAAGAAGGGAGAACATACTGCACCTCTCTAAGTATTTTTCCCCGCCCCGGCAGGTGTTCCTGCTTTCCAAACACACCCTCGCCCTACGCCGCGGCAGTGTCTTTTTCAACCTGCCGCAAACGTACAGCAGGATATTTTTTGTGCTTCCGAACACAGGCAATCCACTACAATTCAGCCACTAAAAGAACATATTTAATAGTAGGGTAGGCAGCATTCCGTTGTACCTATGCGGCAGGTCGAAAAAGACACTGCCGCGGCGCTGGGGTGGAGTGGGGTAGTGAGCGGGGAATATCTGTTGGCGCGAAAGGAACACCTGCCGAGGCGGAAATTTCCCAATGAACCGGCATTTTTTTATTATCAATACCTTACGTTGCCTTTGGGTTTGCGTCCATTTATGCGTTCATATTCCTTGATATGATCTGTTTCGTAGCTACGCGCCTCTTTTTTACCCGGAATGTCAAAGATCAAAATCCTGCCAAAGAAACGTGCCCACTCATAAAGGCGATTCAAAAAGGACACTCGATTTCTCATACGGTCTGACATGCCATCTTTTCCGATAGGGTCACAACTAATGCCATATTTAAAGGTATCCTCGCCTTCTTTATCGACTATTTCGTAAAGATGGTGTGGCTTCATGTTTTGGTTTGAATTATTATGGGGCATAATTATTTCCAGCCGTTTTTGTTGCTGTAAGTTTCGTAACTAATTGCAGGATAATATTCAAATGCCCTTCCGGTTTTCATTTTATATGCTTTATGCGCCAAACTTAGAAGTGGCTCAAAGCTTATTTCCGCAGGGAATTCAGATGGATTTGCCTTGACTTTCTCGAAATATTTTTTTCCTTCTGCAACTACGGCACATCTTATATACAGAAAATCGTCCACGGAAAGGTAGTTATCTTCTTCATTAGATAAATAAGCATCGCCGTGTGGACGGGTATCTAGTTGAAAGAGTTTTTCAGAAAGTTTGTCTGCGAACAAATAGATATTTACAACCGGCATATCTGCGAGTTTTTTTATCGAAGGCATCATAATCTCGTCTGAATCTAGCTTCGACCAGTCTAACATCTCGATCAGCTTCCAAAACTCCTTATCTGAAAACAATTCATTCTTTCCTTTTTTTTCAGGTATGCGTATTTCGACCTCAGTAGCATCCGAAATTTTTTCACCTAAGTCATGAAAAAATTGACTGTTTAAGTCTTGTATTTTAACTTTTAAAATCGTTGCCATTGCAATTTTTTTACAAATATACAATTTTCAAAATAGTCAGTATTGTTTTTTCTGCCTCTCTTTGCATTGTTTCATCCTTGCCACACGCATCAGAAAAAAAATCCCACCTCCCCCTTGCCCAATTCCTAAACTCCCCCTACCTTTGCCGTACGAACGTTCGGTATATGCCAGTCAAAAAAATAGAAAAACAGGAATTATTGCACCGTTGCTGGGAAGTTTTTAACCGGCACGGCTACCACGGCACCTCGGTCAGTATGCTGGCGGAGGCCACAGGATTAGGCAAATCGGGGCTGATGCACCACCATTTGTCCAAGGAAAGCCTGATGCGCGCCGTGGTGGAGTACGCACAGGAGACCATGCGCAGTACCGTGTTTTCGGTGGCGCAGGAGGATTTGCCCCCGGAGCAGCGGCTCGAAAAACTGCTGCGCCGGCAGAACAGGCTGGTGAAAATGGAGCGCCAGGGTTGCTTTTTTGCCAATACAGCCCTGGAAACAGGCCGCGAAGGACTTTTTAACGAAGCCATCCAGACCATCTGGGATGAATGGAAACAAGCCGTGTCGGGCATCCTGGGCGAAGTGATGCCACCCGATGAAGCGGCCACGACGGCTTACCGCCTGCTGTGCGAATACGAAGGCGCGATTATCATGTACAAAGTCAGCAACGATGTGCAACACCTGGAGCAGTTTGTGGCCCGGGCGGTGGCGCTTTTTGGGAAAAAAATGTTTAAGGAAGGTTGATCAAGGTTTATAAAGTTGATGAGGTTGATAATAGCCACTCTAATGGGCAAAATTTCCTCTTTTCGAGTGGCTGTTATCAACCTCATCAACCTTATAAACCTTGATCAACCAAAAAAAACTATCATGCAACAACTCATCACCAAAACCATCGGCCTGGGGCTTAACCTCTGGTCGCTGGCGGCCCCCCAGCAAGCCACCAAAATGGCGGTGCAGATATTCTCTAAACCGCCCAAACCGCAGGTGCGCGAAAAAGAGCGCCAGTTTCTGGAAACGGCCCGGCAGCTGCGCCGCGAAGTCGCCGGACAACATATCGTGGAGTACCACTGGGGAGCAGAAGATGCGCCGCTGGTGCTGCTGAGTTACGGCTGGGCCTACAACGCCGGCCGCTGGCGCCATTTTGTGCCGGAACTGCTGGAAGCGGGCTACCGCGTGCTGGCTTATGACCCGCCCGGACACGGCCTCGCAGCCGTCGGGGTATTGAACATTCCCGCCAATGCCGATATTATCCGCGCACTGCTGGAGGAATACGGCCCTGCCTTTGCCATCGCCGGGCATTCGTTCGGCGGCAGCAGCAGCGTGTATGCCCTGAAGGATTTGCCCCGCGCCCTGCACCCGAAACGGATGGTGGTGATGGCCTCGTTCAGTTATGCACCGCGCGTATTCAAACAATACAAGAAAACCCTCGGGCTTTGGTCGCCGCTGTACTGGAGCATGGTACGCGGCTTTGAACAGCGCGTCGGCCACACGCTGGATTATTACGATTTTGCCATGATGAGCGCCGCATTCCCACATGTAGAGGCATTGCTGGTGCATGACCCCGCCGACGCAGTGACGCCTTACGCGGAAGCGCGGCGCTACCACGATTTCTGGCCGGGCAGTCATTTGTACAGCCCCACAGAAGGTGGTCACCACCTCGGTACGGCGGGCATCACGCGGGCGGTGCTGGGGTATATCCTCGATGGGGAAGTGCCGGCAGCAGCGGAGCGGCAGGAGCGGCCGGTGTATGCGGAGCACGAACTGGTGCGGTATTTCGCGGGTTTGTAAGGCAGTCCGAAGTGCGAAGTCCTTAGTGCGAAGTCCGTAGCGTAACTGAACACGGATTTAAAGAATTGGACACGGATTTCCCCTCGTAGAGTAATAGCAACGCGGATCACGCGGATTAGGCGGATAAACGCGGATTTTCCCTCGTAGAGTTGACACAGATCAAATAAGTCGACATATAGAAAAAAGAAGGTCAACTCTAAAGCGGGAAAATCCGTGTAAATCTGCGTCATCCGTCTAATCCGTGTAGCCATTATTCCTACGAGGGGAAAAATCCGTGTCCAATCCTTTTCATCCGTGTTCCTTTTTTAATCTTAATATCCAATAAAATTAAATACATCCCCAAGTACAAGTCGCTGCCCACCCCCGCCGGACCAGCCCCACCTTTGCCCCATTGTTTCACGAAAATAATGGACGCATGAAAAAGCAGCAATTCCTTCGCATCACCTTCCTGATTAGCTTGTTATGGCCTTTGTTGGCCGCTACACAGAACACGCCGACCCTCAAAGAAAAAGTGGGTGTATTGTATATCGACTCCAAAGGTTTTTCGCTCGATCCAGTACAAATGGGCAATATGACCCGCCTGGAATTGGATAAAACGGGTATCTACGAAGTGCTGGACAAATACGATGTGGAGTATCTGGTAGAAAAAGAGGGCCTGAAACTCGAAAACTGTTACGGAAAAATCTGCCTGACAGAAACGGGCAAAAAACTCCGGGCCGACAAGATGCTCACCGGCTCGGTCGAACTGCTCGGCGAACGCGTGGTGGTTTCTTTCCGCCTGATCGACATCGGTACCGAGTCGGTAGAAAAAAGCCAGGTGATGGAATTCCTCAACCTGCGCCCGCAGGTGCAGCTGATGATCCAACTGACGATCCGCGCCATGCTCGGCCTGCCTAATGACCCCAATATCGTCAACAAACTTACCAAAGCCGACGACTATGTAAGCGCGCTCAACCTGCCGGAAAAGGCCAAACTCAACCTCTCCGGGCCGCGTATGGGTATGACGGTATTCAGCGGGTCGCAGGTGCAGCGCATCCAGGATCCCGAACGCACGGGTGGTTTTAATGCGCG
>JALHMA010000067.1 GCA_022844265.1 Saprospiraceae bacterium
CAGGCTGCGGACAAACGCCGGGGTGGTGTCGCCGGCGTATAATTGCACTGCCTGGAAAGGATAGGCGTCCAGGATGTCGCGGATCTCCGATTCCGTATTTTTATAAAAAACAGCCACCCAATGCGGCTCAAAAACCGTGGTTTCTTTCAGTTTTTCCAGCAACGCAGGTTCCGCGCGGCGTTTGCTGAGGGGAGAAAAATTGATGCCGATAAAATCGGGGGAATTTAAACCGAGCATTTCAGGCGTGCGAATACCGCAGGCTTTGAACAACAACTTCCCTTCGGCGCGAAAAAAGCCGGAAAACGTTTCAGCGGCCGGGTCTTGCAACTGACCACTGCGGCGCATCAGTCCGGTGCCGATCAGGAACCCGTCGGCCTGCCGCACCATTTGAAAATCAACCGCATCGCGGACACCAGACTCCGAAATGATAAAGCGCTGCGCGCCATTTTTACGCAGCACATTCACCCGGTTCAGCGCCGTGCGGAAAGTTTTCAGGTCGCGGTTGTTGATGCCCAGCACCGGAAAATCGAGGTGCTGAATTTTATCCAGTTCTTCCTGGTCGTGTACTTCCACCAATACGCCCATGCCCAGCGATTCGGCTGTTTGTTTCAAAAAATCGAGTTCGGCTGCTTCCAGGATGGCAGCAATGAGCAGAATCATGTCGGCGCCGTGCAGCCGGGCCAGGTAAATCTGGATGGGATCGAGTATAAAATCTTTTTGCAGCAACAAAGGCCTGTGCGCCGGGTCGTGTTGGCGCAGCGTTTCGGCGGCTAATAGCAGATCATCGTAGGAGCCGCCAAAAAAGCCGGTGTCCGTCAATACGGAAATGGCGCCTGCGCCGGAACGGGTGTAGGCGTTCAATTGTGCAGGCAGGTCGGCGTGTTGGTTGATCCAGCCCTCTGAAGGGCTTTTTCGTTTAAATTCTGTGATAAAAAACGGCTGCCCGTTCTTACGGGTTTTTGCCAATGCCTGGTAAAAAAGGGGCGTATCGTTTGGGGTATTCGCCGACTGTTCCAGGCAATTGTCCCGGAGCGCCGGCAGCTCGTGCTGTTCGTACAGGGCCGCGATTTCGAGTTTTTTTGCGTCGACGATTTTTGATAAAATGTTCATTTTCAATATACTAAGGTGTTTTGGTGATGGCAAGCGATGAGGTGTCATCTGCGAGGAACGAGCAGGTGACATCTCATCGCGGAAGGGGTGTCGTTCCGAGATGTCACCTGCTCGTGCCTCGCAGATGACACCTCGTCACTTGTATTGACAATAACCTTAGGCCGGAACCGCCTCGCCGTATGTCGCCTTATATTGTTCCAAAACCTGCCCCAACACCCCGCTGAAAATCAGCTGCTCCATTTTTTGAAAGGCGTCTGGCAGCGGAATATTTTCCACAAATTTTGTATAAATGAATGCGGCATTGACGGCCACTAACTTGTAATGTTGACTGCCCGGGCGACCGGCCAGGATGTCCTGCGCTACTGCCAGACAAACATCTTGATTATCCGCGCTGACGGCATCGAAGGGAACGGCATCCAAACCAAAATCCTGCGGACGGATTTCGTAATCATACGTCTTGCCGTCGCGGTACTCCAGAACACGGGTAGGCACACTCACCGAAATTTCATCCAGGCCATCGTGGCCGCGCACGACGATCAGGTGTTTTTTGCCCATTTTGATACCTGTTTCAAAAATAACGTCCATCAGATCGGCAAAAGCGGTACCAATAAACTGCCGTTCAGGCAGGTATGGATTGACCAGCGGCCCCAGCACATTGAATACCGTCGGCACCCCTATTTTGGCCCGAACAGGCGCAAAATGCCGGAAGATAGGATGAATATCAGGTGCAAAAACAAAGGCCACATTGGTTTGCGCTATGCTGCGGGCGGCTTGTTCGGGATCGAAACGAATAGGCACGCCCAGGTTTTCCAGCAGGTTGAAACTGCCGAACCGACCCGCGGCAGCGCGGTTGCCGTGTTTGGCGATTTTCAGTCCGCAATGCGCGAGCAACAGGCTCGCCAGCGTGGAGGTATTGATTCGCGGCAGCCCCGAACCGCCGGTGCCGCATATATCGACCGGCGCTCCTGTAAACGCCTGACCGGTCGGTGTGCTGAACTGCATCAGCGCGTCGATAAATGTTTTTAACTCATTGGTATTGCGCAACTTATGGCTCAGTGAAACCAGTAAAATCTGTTTCTGATCGTCGGAAAGTTGCCCTTCTTCCACGGCCCGGAGGAACTGCGCCAGAGTTTCGGCAGAAAGGGCTGTATTCGTTTGCAGTTTGTGCGAGAGTTCGTGGTAAATGCGGTTGCCCGAGGCAATGCGGCCTTCCACCACATTGCGCAACATGCGCATCCCGACATTGTTTTTCATGCTCAACACCGATTCCGGGTGAAACTGAATGCCCTCTATGGGCAGGCGTTTGTGGCGAATGGCCATCACCACGCCATCGGCCGAGCGGGCGCTCACTTCAAATTCCGTCGGAATGGTGACTCCGGCCCAGGAATGGTACCGCGCGATGTTACAATCCTGTTCGATACCGGTAAAAATACCCCGGCCATCGTGTTCGATGGGCACCGATTTACCGTGCACCGGCGCGATATTCGCCAGCGAGCCGCCGAAAAATTCGATCAGCGCCTGGTGGCCCAGGCACACGCCCAATATCGGTTTGCTCTGGTAAAATTTACCAATTACCGCCATCAGATTACCCGCATTGCGCGGCACGGAAGGCCCCGGCGACAACACCAGCAAATCGAAATCGACCTGGGCCAGCACTTCCGGGTCAGCGGTATTGCGGTACACTTTCACCGTACAACCCAACTGCCGGAAAAAGTCGACGAGGTTGTACGTGAAGGAATCAAAATTATCAAGCAGCAGTATTTTCATTTTTCAAATGTAATATTGTATCAGTACGATGATACAAAGATTCAATAAAAAATACCGGGTGTGCAAGTGCCCGGCACTTTTTTTTTCGTGTGTGGTGTTTCGTGTGTGGTGTTTAGGGGAGCTTCGCTTTAGGCAACTGTGTGTGGCCTGGGCGAAGCTCCCCTAAACACCAGACACCACACCCCAAACACCTTATTGATTCACCATCAGATCAAACCTTACCCAATCCAGCGCTGTGATCGGCTCTGCAGTCATCATCTCGTTTTTGAACACCAGGTACAGGTCGTGGAATTTTCCATCAGAAACCTGCGAAATCGGCACACTGATTTCGGCAAATTCCATCCGCGTCGTATTTTTTGCCTTGATGTCGGCTTTTCCGAGCAGTGCGCCTGTGGGCGCGTCCAGCCTGACTTCGATCCTGCCGCCGGCAAATTTATTGCGCCCGTCGCCCTGACCGACACCCAGCGCAATGGCGTGAATACCCGTCATGTCGGTGTGTTTGTACATGATAAAACTTTTGCTTTTCAGTTCTTTCAGCAGCACCGTGTCGCCGCCGAAGGGGCGGAAACTGATAATGCCTTTGGAAAGACTGTCGGCCTGTTCGGCCTGCTGGAAGGTCGGGCGGAGCGCGAGCACTTCGCCGCTTTCGAGCGGCCCCTGGGTATTGCTGCCTTTGTCGCGGTAAGATGCTTTAAAAATAAAAGTGCCGGGCGGGTTTGGCTTTCCATTTTCCCCATTAGGCGCTACCAGGGCGTAGGAGCCGCGGGGCGGCAGCGATTGTTTGGGTTTAGTGACCCCGCCGAGCGAGAGTATCCAGCGCACCATTTCGCCGACATCTTCCGGAGAGAGTTGCGGGTGGGCGCTCATGACCGTTTCGCCCCAGTTGCCTGCGCCGCCTTGAATAACTTTTCTGGACAAGTTGCGCACCGCAAACTCATCGTCGCGGTAGCGGTCGGCGATATCCTGATAGGAAGGTCCGTTTATTTTTCGATCGATGGCATGGCAGGTTTTGCAGTCGGAACGTTCGATCAGGATTTTTCCTTTAGCATATTCTGCCTGCTGCATGGCCGCCTTGTGCCCTTGCGCAATGCTGGTGATATCGAATCCGGTTTCGAGGTAATCGATGGTGGTAGCCACCGACGCAGCCGCAATCCTGCCGCTTTGCAGGGAGCCGTCTTCAGTATCTTCTACCACCAACTGGTAGTTCAGCATATCGCCCGGCTGGTAGAAACTGCGGTTTTTACCGCCAAAGTTCCAGTGCACCACGGGCGGCTCATTGCCTACGTTGATTTTTATTTTAGCCGTTTTAAACGCGCCGGACTGATCAGTTACTTTGAGGACAGCCTCGTAATTGCCCGGTTTTTGGTAGACATGGGAAATACTGTCTAAAGGATTCTTTTTCAATGATTTAGCGTTTCCGCCCACACCTGCCTGCAGCGTTGGAAGCCGCATATAATCCGATTCCCATTTGGAGTCATCGCCAAAATCGAGTTCAAATTTGAGCCGGTCTTTGTCATAGTCCTTGGTTCCGGATGCCCTGAAAACCACTTCCAGGGGTGCGCTTCCCGCCTTTTTATCCACCTGGAGAGAAGGGATCGGCGGACGGTTGCCACGCACGTAATCGATGCGGCTGAGGCGGGCATCCACATTGGAAGAAAACCACTGCGTCCCGTATTCGAGCAGCCAGATGGTTCCGTTTTTATCCACGATCATATCCATCGGGCGCGAAAAACGGAGCGAATCGGCAAAATTTTCCATGCGGCTGAAATTGCCCAAGGAGTCGATTGTAACTGCCATCATCCAGTTGCGCATCCAGTCGTAGGTAATCAATTTGCCATCGTAATAGTCGGGCAGCCGGGTTTCGGCAGGATACTTATCGCAGTAGTAAATCGGGCCCGCCATAGCATTCCGACCGCCATTACCTACCAGTGGGAATTCCGGCGAATTGCCATAAGGATACCAGATAAATGCCGGTTGGGCTGGCGGCAGTTCGCGGCTGCCGGTATTGTTCGGGCTGTTGTTGACGGGGTGCAGGGGATCGAAGGGGTTGCCGGATGCCTTGGTTGCAAAATTATAGTCGCGGTAGGGTTTGTTGTTGCCGACAAAGTAAGGCCAGCCAAAAAAACCGGCGGCCCGGGCGCGGTTCACCTCATCGTGGCCTGCGGGGCCGCGGGTGCTGTCCGGTTCGCCGGCATCGGGGCCGACTTCGCCCCAGAACAACAATTTGCGACGGTCGTCGATGGAAATGCGATACGGGTTGCGGCAACCCATCACGTAAATCTCCGGCCTGCCCGATTGCTGCTGGTTGTTGGTGGTCATTTGTTTGCTTCCGGGGCTCCCCCATTGCAGGGTGACGGCATTTTGATTGAACAAATTACCGGCAGGGCAAATGTACGAGCCGTCAGGCAGTGGTTTGATTCTCAATATTTTACCCCGTAAATCGTTGGTATTGGCCGACGATTTCTGGGCATCCCAGGGGCTGCGGCCCGGTGATTCGTCGAAAGGGCCGTATCCTTCCGAGGCGAATGGATTGGTGTTGTCGCCGGTGCTCAGAAAGAGGTTGCCTTCCGCGTCAAATTCGATACAACCGCCGGTGTGGCAGCATTCCTGGCGCTGCACCGCTACTTGCAGGATCATTTTTTCGGAACCCCGGTCCAGCGAGTCGCCGCGAAAGATGAAGCGCGACAAGATATTAACGGCCTCATCGGTGGGCGAAGAATAGTACAGGTAAATCCAGTTGTTTTCGGCATAATTGGGGTCGAGCGCCAGTCCCATCAGGCCGTCTTCCTGTTCGGAATAGACCGGCAGGCGATGTGCGATGGTGATCAGACCCGTGGCCGGGTTGTAGAGTTTGATATTGCCCCGGCGTTCGATAAAAATAATTTTGCCGTCGGGAAACATATCGAGTTCCATGGGTTCCGTCAGTTCATTGGCGATGACGGTTTTGACAAAACGGGTCGGGTCGGGTTGCTCCGGGGTGCGGCAGGCCAGGTAGTTGAGGCGTTTTTGTTTGCCGATGGCATATTTGATGCCGCCCAGCACGTGTTTCATAAAATCAGGCTCGGCATAACTTTCGTTGGTATGGCCCAGCGCCGTGTAAAATGCCCGGCCTCCATCGTATTCGTGGTACCAGCTCATGGGGTGCGTATCGCCGTTGGTACCGCCTTTGTAGCTCTTTTCGTCAATGGTCAGCAGCACATTGGTATTGGGGTTGATGTTTTTAAAATTATACCATTCGTCAAAACGCACCCATTCGTTTCCTTTCAGGTGTTTGGTGGCGGGGTGCTCGTGGTTTTCCACGTGCAAAGTGGCGTTTTGCTGTTCCGGGTGGCTGCTAAAATAAGCCCCCACCAGACCGCCGAACCAGCCCCAGCCGTATTCCGTATCCGTAGCGGAGTGGATGCCCACAAAACCGCCGCCGGCTTGTATATATCGTTCAAAATCAGCCTCCTGGGTTGGAGAAAGCACGTCGCCCGTGGTGCAAAGGAATACCACGGCATTGTAGCGTTTGAGGTTATTTTCTGTAAAATCTTCGGACTCTTCCGTGGTATCCACGGCGATACCGTTCTGGTAACACATCTGGCGCAAGGCCGCCGTGGCCGTCGGGATGCAGGCGTGCCGGTAACCGGCTGTTTTGGAAAAAATCAGGATACGCGGCGGCGTCTTGTCAGCACAGGACGACAACAAAAACAGCGCAAACAAAGGCAGGCACAGCAGGAGCCTTTTGTTAAAAAAGGGCGCAAAAAACGGGCGCAAGTTCGGGGCCGGGGCATCAAAAAATCTGTTACGGGAGGATCGCATATCGAGTCGTTTCAAAATTGTCGGCGAAAAATAGAAAAGTCCCGGCACTTGGTCGACGCGCATTTTTCTCACCCCCCAATCACCAGCCTGTCGCGCACCGTCACATCCGAGCCTTCCGCCAGAAACACCGATAACGGCTCCGTATTATTCAAATGTGCGAAAGCCGGGCCGTACACTGCCCCGAAATCCACTTCCACGTGCCAGGCCTTGATGGGATACACCTCCCAGCGCGGGTGTTCCACCTGGTATTCTATGGTCTGTTTGTCGCTGCGATGGGCATAGCCCCAGTAGTGTTCCGTGATAAATTCCGCTTCGCTGCCCGGCTTCATCGGTACCGGCGTTGCCTCGCTTTGCACGCCGAAAGAATGCCAGCGGCGTTTTTCTTTCCAGGCGTATTCCACCTGTAAAAGATACTTTTGTTCCTGCCAGTGGTGGCGCATGGTGCGCACGCCGTAATGTTCCCGGTACACGGTGTTCGCCACCCAGGCAATGGCCGGCAAAGGCACCAGTTCGCTGATAAATACCACGCCGCGCTTCCAGCCCAGTACCGGATCGTGCCGCCGCACATAAAAACGCAGGTTGATTTCGGTAAAATGTTCGTGCCAGGGCATACGCCATCCTTTCAAACGGGTATTCAAAAACCGGAAACCGACCAGGCTGGCATAACAAGTGTCATTCCAGATATCCAATTCGGTAAATGCGGGCAAATACGGTTTCAATACATCGGGGTCTATCCGGTAATTCATCATTACCAAACGGCGCCATTGGGCACTCAAAAAAGCTGCGGACATGGTGTTTTTCGATTAGGTGCAGGTATAATCGTTTTTACCGCAGATGGTTTAAAAATGGGGCATTTTAGTAACGCTTAAAAAACAACTTAGGCTTATGACTAACCCCCGCGCTTTAGCCGGGGGAATAGAAGAGACCAATCCTAACGGGGTTTTAACCCCAGAACACTCATTTTGGGTTAAAACCCATCTGTGTTTGTTCCGTTCATTTCCCCCGGCTAAAGCGCGGGGGTTAGTCATAAGCCTAAGTTGTTTTTTAAGCGTTAAGTAGGTGTGCAAAATTAGTTTTGGCCAAACTCTTTGTAAATGCTTGATAATGAACACTGATAACCAATAACTAATAACGGATAACTACTTATTGGAACACCCGCACATAATCCACAATCATCCGTTGCGGGAAAGTGGTCGTCGCGTCGGGGCTGCCCGGCCAGTTGCCACCCACGGCCACATTAAAGATGAAGAAAAATTCCTGGTTAAAAGGCCAGGGTTGTCCTTCGCCCAGGATGGCGGGTGTGATCTCGTGGAATTGCACGTCATCCAGGTACCAGCGAATACGGTTTTGTTCCCATTCAATGGAAAAAACGTGAAATTCATCCGAGAACCTGGCATTTCCCGGCAGCGTTTTGGATGCGGTTTTCCACTGGTGGGTAGCGGTGCCGGCGCCATAATGCGCCGTACCGTGTGTCGTACCGGGCTGGCTACCGATCAACTCCATGATGTCGATTTCGCCGCAGGCGGGCCAGCCGGCCTGTTGGAAATTGCTGCCCAGCATCCACAACGCCGGCCAGATACCTTTTCCTTTGGGCAATGCCGCGCGCATATCGATGCGACCGTATTTAAACTCTTTTTTGCCCCTGGTAATCAGACGGGAAGACGTGTAAGAGAAGCCGCTGAAACTCTCCTTCCGTGCTTCAATAATCATTTTACCACCTGAAAAGTAAGTATTCTCAGGGCGGTAGTATTGGAGCTCGTTGTTGCCCCAACCCCCGTTGTTGCCCATTTCATGGGTCCAGGTAGCCGTATTCAGCACAGTGGTGTTGAATTCATCCTGCCAAACCAGAGAACGGCCGGGGTAGGTCTCCGGCGTGACATAACCCGTGGTGGGAATAACAAAGGCGTTGTTGTTGTCGTCGTTTCCCAGGGTGCCCTTGGCGCGCGACTGGCCGAGTACGGCATTCGCCGGATTCAGCAATATCACTTCGAAACTTTCAGAAGGTTCTTCGATTTCATCGCCGAATACCTGGATGGCGATTTTTTTCTCCGTGTCGCCTGGACTGAACAACACCTGCTCGTTGACAACCACTGCGAAATCCGCGCCTGCCTGCGCAGTCCCCGAAATAGTCGAATAGTTGACGACTACATTTGCCTCGGAAGCCTTGCTCAGTTTGACGGTAAACTGAATCGTGTTGATAACATTCCCTTCGGGCTGACTCACATCAGCAATAGAAAGACTTGGTTTTTGTGGATTGGGGTCGCCGGTGTCGTCTTTTTTACAAGCGAGAGCGAGTAATACCAGAAAGGAAATATATAAACGCATCAGTTATGAATGATGAATGATAAACGATGAATTTTTGAACACATAAGTGCCAAGCCGGCAATTTACAACGTAATACAATTGCGTAAATCGGACGTTCAGGATTGGTTGGCAAAGGGGCCGCGCCCCGTTAATATGATAAAGGACAACCTTCTATACTCAAAGTTGAGAGGTTGAGTATAAATGATCAGAAGTTTACTTCTCTGAAAGTTGCAAATAAATTAAAGTTACAGCAGCAACCGTCATAATAATTAAAGTCGAAAAGCCAAGAATATTGGATAATCTACCATTCACGTTTTTCCCCATAATTTCTTTGTTGTTTGAAATGTGCAGGATGATGGCAATCAGAACAGGAGCAGTCAGTCCATATAGAATGGCGGTATAAATAAGTGACTGAATCGGAGTAATACCTATATAGTTTAAGGATAAACCGAGTATCAGTGAAATAGCAATGATGACATAAAATGCTTTTGCTTCATGAAATTTTTTGTCAAGCCCCTGTTCCCAGCCAAATGTTTCCGTAACAATGTAAGAAATGGAACCACTTAATACAGGAATGGCAATAAGCCCTGTTCCAATTACACCAATTGCAAAAAGAAGATAAGCCATGTTTCCCGCTAATGGTTTTAGCGCCATGGCTGCTTGTTCAACGGTATCAATTTGATGAATACCACCTTTAAATAAAACAGTGCCTGTGGTAAGAATAATGAAATACATAACAAACCCGGAAACGGTCATACCAAAATCTATATCCTGATTCATCTCATGAATTATCCTTTTGTTTACCATCAAATGATTCTTCCTATGCTTCATTTCTTCGACCTCCACAGATGCTTGCCAAAAGAAAAGATAAGGTGAAATGGTCGTGCCGAGTATGCCGACAATAATTGCGATAAAGTCCTTGTCAAATTTTATAGTTGGAATAAATGTCGCTTTTAGAATTTCAGTAAAATCCTGTTTATACAAAAAAGGAACAACAAAATATACCAACATCACTATACACAAATACTTTAGAACAGAAGCAATTTTTTGATATGGCAGGTAGATTATTAATCCCAACAAGATAATTGTAAAAACAACGCTGAAATAATTAGCATCGATTGATGGAAATAATAGATTCCCCACAGCTCCCATGCCTGCAATGTCGGCACCGATATTCATTACAATAGCAGGAAAACTAAACAACAACATTAGATACAAAATGGGTCTTGGATAGTGTTTTTTAAGTGTTCCAGTCAAACCTTGTGTGGTTACTAATCCAATTCTTGCGCACATCTGTTGAATGGCAGCCATTAGAGGAAAAGCAATAATAGCAGTCCATAAAGTTGAAAGTCCATATGCTGCACCAGCTTGAGAATATGTTGCAATACCGGATGGATCATCGTCACTTGCTCCTGTCACAAGACCGGGACCAAGTTTTTTCCAGCTCTTTAGTAAGCTGGAAAACAATGTTTTCTTTTTTATCATTTTTTTGTCGCTGTTGAATGGTCGGCAAAACGGCTTTCCCTTGTTGGCTGCAATTATTTTAGGTCAAAATATTTCAAGACTCGTAAAATTCTAAGCGTGATCCATCTACTTGGCTTACCTGCATTTTCCATGTTGAAGTGTACCTGGCCAGGATGAGCAGATTGCAGATTCCATGTTCCTTCTTTATTCTGTTTATTGTAGAGTATATTTATCGCAGATTTCATTCTATTGTCCCATTCAGTTCCTGCATATTGAAAGTAGTCCAGGGCTCGAAGAATATCATACTTCCATCTGCACGGATACGTAAACTTCAAAAAATCCTTATTAATAATTTGACCTGTTCGGTCAGACAGAAATAACTGATGTAGTAAGATAAATTCCACTGCACTTTCTTTGGCGCTTTGGATGCTATCCATGCGGTATGTGTGTCCAGCCTTTTGGAATGCTGTAAGTCCTTCCAGTACTGATATTGTTGTATGTAAAGAACTGTGTTTAGCGCCACTTCGTGTTGTCCTACAGTTAAAGCCACCATCTGGCATTATCTCATTTAAAATACTGTCAATAATAGAATGCAACTTCTCTTCCGGCGTATGGAAATAGGAAGCATAATTTAAAAACATGCCGTTTACACAGACATCACTATGCTGTGATGTGGACGGTCCCAATGGAATGCCCCCATCATCAGCTTTGCCATTTTGCAAAACCAATTCAATGGTCTCTTGGACAACTTCGTTGTTTTGGGGCAGATTTAAATTGCGAAGGTCAAGTAGCGTATAATGGGTAGAAATCCATTTAGGTTGATAGAATCTATCGCCCCAATGACCGTTTGAATTACGCTTGGATAAAAACTTTCGCCCCCATCCTTCTTTGGCTATTCTGTCCTGAAGATCCTTTTTTTCAATTCCCAACAAATCCCGGTAAACCTGGTATTGTACGGATACATCACCCGCCAGTAACCAATCCATGATTTCATCTTTCATGTGTTTAAATTAAAGTCCTTTTCTTACGGAATGCACTTATTGTTTCCATCTTTCAAGTTTTGGAATTGATCGGGTAGCCAGCCAGGCGAAGAAGGCGTTCATTCCATCTTTCTTCATTTCCTGTATACAAAACTCCTGCATTTTTTTTGCCGTGTCAATTTCAGGTGGAGTCAGGAATGCTCCATTTTCATAGCACATGGAACAATACATTGTGCTTCGTGATCCGTCTTTTTCGGTACCCCCACCTTTTTTATCTTTCTTTAAAGGGAAACCGCAGCTTTGGCAGAATTTGTATTCTTTCATTGTTTCGATTGTTATTTTAATAGCCCAAAAATTACCGTTTCGAAAACCGCACCCTCGGATCCGCCCAGGCATACAACATATCCGCCACCAGGCTACCCAGAATAGTCAGAATGGCCGCCAGCATCAGGATGGCATACAGCACCGGATAGTCCCGATCCATAAAAGCCGCCTGTGTTTTGGTGCCCATGCCGGGGAAATTAAACAGGTACTCTATCACCAGGGAGCCGGCAAAAATAGCGGGGAAAATGCCGCCAAAAATAGTAATCAGCGGGAAAAGTGCGTTTCTGAAAGCGTGTTTCCCGTACACCGCCGATTCGCTCAGCCCCTTGGCGCGGGCAGTTTTGATATAATCCTGTTCCAGTACGTCGAGCATACTGCTGCGCATTTGCAGGGTGAGCACGGCCAAAATATGCAACAATAATGTGAGCACCGGTAGTATGAGTTTGTTTGCATTTCGGCCCATCCACAAGAGGAACGACTCGCCGGGCGTCCAGGCATCCAGGGAAATGCCGTTGATCCAGAACAGGCCTGCATCAGGCGTTGCAAAGCACAGGATAAGCAGGCCGCCCATCCAGAAAGCCGGGAAGGAATACAGCACAAGTAAAAGCCGTTTCCCCTGCCGGTCGAAGGGCTTGTCTTGGCGCCGGGCCATACGTATGCCGAGCGGAATAGCAATACAGTATGCCAGGAAAATAGCCCATCCGTTCAGGGCCAGCGTGGGTATTAAACGCGCCATTAATTCCTCCGACACCGGTTTTTTGGAAATAAGGGAAAGCCCGAAACGGCCGGAAAAAAAACCTGTCAGCCAGTTGTGGTACTGGTTATTCAAACCGTACCAGTAGAATGCCGGTTTGGGAAAACCTTTTTGGGAAGCGGCGGACTGGAGCGCCGATACGGCGGCGTCCAATGAATCGAGGGATTTCGAGAATGCGGGATTATAGGGCAAACCCGTTATCACCTTGCGAACAAAATGCCGGGCCGTATCCAGATATTCCGTCCGTTCGATCAGCAGAAAATTGCCCATCGCGAGGCGAAGTTGCGCTTTTTGCAGGAGCGAATCCGGAACCTGTTCCGCGTATTTCAGGGCCGCTGACACCCGTTGTTCGTACTGGCTGACCAAAGGCCAGTTTTGCACCTGTCCTGCCAGCCGGGCGAGTCGTTGCCGTCGAAGGGGCGGAAAAATGCGGTACAGGGTATCGGGGTAAGCCGTTGTGGTGAGCGAAAAATAAAAATCGGGGCGATCGAGGCCCAATTGCACCGCTTTTAGCCGGTAATTGGCGGCTTGTCCCACCGGGTCAATTCCCGAGCTTAAATCTTCCCCGAAAATGGTAATAACGGGATCGCCAGGCGCACATTTGTTCAGGCCGAAGATGATCCAGGAGATCACCAGCAGGGTCGGAACGGACAAGAGCAAACGGCGTAGCAGGTAGTGGAACATTGGTGTTTAGTGTATAGTGTTTGGTGTTTAGGGCGCTTCGCGTTTGGCGACTGTGGGTATTTTGGCCAAATTACCGGAAGCGAATGCAAAATACAAAATAAAACTAAACACGCTTCGCCTGAGCCATTCACTGCACGCTACTGGACGTTTTTTTTCGAGTGTCCAGACTTTCCAAGTTTAAAAAACTTGGAAAGTCTATCTCAGCAAAAACGTCCAATAGTGTGCATTCACAGTCGCCAAAAGCGAAGCACCCTAAACACTAAACACCATACACTAAACACGATTTACAAAATAGCCCGGTTGCGCTTCAGTTCGTCGCGCAGGTTGGGTTTAATCCGTTCGGCGGCCTGCACCAGCATGTCCTCATCGGGTGGGAACGGTTGCGGGCGGTTGCCAATACGGCTGCGGGAGTCGCGGCTCAGGGCGCGCTGGTCGCCGGTGAAGGTAGATGCGTAGTTTTCAAACAACACTTCCGTACCCATATTTCGGGTGTCCATCAGCACGTTGCGCGACAGGTCGTAGATTTCAATGTAGCCGGTCAGTTTGGCTGCTTTGGTTTGGTACACCTCTATCACGTTGGCGCGAATGCGCACGTAGCGCGGCGTTTTAATATCGTTGCCTAAGGAATCTTTCATCACATTGCCTTTCGAATCCAGTACGTAGTCGAAGCCGTCTTCAATTTCTTTTTCATCGGTGTAGGCGCGTTCGTGGATACGTTCCGGGCTGATGTCTATGTTGCGCACTTTAAAAGTCGCCCTGTAATCGTAGTGAACGCCCGGTTTTTCCTCAAAGAAATATGCTTTCCAGTCGCTATCGAGTTCCTGTTTGCCGATGCTCAGCAGGCGTTCCGCAAATACGCGGGGCAACACCGTATTCGACTGGTTTTTCATTTCAAAAAGAATGTAGGAAGTACCCAGGTCGCGGGCGGTCGCCAACAGTTCGTTTTTGTCTTTGTAATCGCGGTAGTAGTGCGTTTCGAGGTCGCACAGGGCGTAGTAAGCGTCGCGAGCGGCCAATTTGTCGCCGCGTTCACCTTTGACAATCAATTCTTTAGCCTGGTTATACAGGTGCTCGGCGGCTTTCTGGCGGCTTTCACTTTCCAGCCGGGCAATGTCCAGCATTTCAAAACGAGCGGCATAACCGTCTTTCGATTGCAACGGCATCAGCGGGATGACTTTATTCTGCCGTGCGCGGATGTTCCGGTGGATGGTATTCACACGCTCCCAGTTTTCCGGGCGGTTTTCGGCAACCAAATGATCGATCGCGGCCAGGTCGCGGGATTGCGCTTTCTGGAAGGCCGCTTCGAGGCCCTGCACATATTCTGTTTTCTTTTTCGATTTGCCCTGTAATTTGCGGACGCAAAAATCGATGGCGCTGTCGTAATCGCCGGATTCGACAAATTTCTGGGCCGTGTGGCAGGCGGTCAGTACAAAACTCAATAAAAACAGTTGGGAGAAAATTCGGATGCCGGTAGTCATAATTGTTGCATTTTGATTGTTTTCAAAATCTGCCTGCAAGATGTGGTGTGCGAGCGGCTCCGAACACTTAAAACCTGTTACGGTTATTTGAAAGTTTGTTAAAATTGAAAACAATTTGTCAAGAGATATTAACCATAATTGAACATCATGGAAAAAATAACGGAATCGACCTCTCATTATCGCCATTTGGAAAAAATGAGCGTCCGGGAATTACTCGAAAATATCAACCGCGAAGACCAGACCGTGCCACTCGCCGTGCAAAAAGCGCTGCCGCAAATTGAAGCGCTGGTGACGTCCATCGTGCCTAAAATGCGCGAAGGCGGACGGCTTTTATATATCGGCGCTGGCACCAGCGGCCGACTGGGTATTTTGGATGCCTCCGAAATCCCGCCGACGTTCGGCGCGCCGCCGGAATGGGTGGTCGGCATCATCGCCGGGGGCGACCGGGCCATCCGCAATCCCGTCGAACACGCCGAAGACAGCACTACCCAGGCCTGGCTCGACCTGCAAAACTGGCAACCCGATGCATTGGATACCGTGGTCGGTATTGCCGCATCGGGCACCACGCCTTATGTTGTGAGCGGACTGCGCGCCTGCCGGGAACAGGGCATCACTACCGGTTGTATCACCTGCAATCCTGGTGCGCCCCTGATCGCAGAAGCAGATTTTCCCATCCTGGCGGTGGTGGGGCCGGAGTTTGTCACCGGCAGCAGCCGAATGAAAGCGGGCACAGCCCAAAAACTGATCCTGAATATGATTACAACTGCTGTAATGATCCAACTGGGCCGGGTGCAGGACAATAAAATGGTCGATATGAAACTCTCCAACACAAAACTGATCGACCGCGGTACTCGTATGATTGTTCAAAGCACCGGAATGGACTACGAGGCGGCCAAAGCGCTGCTGCTGGAGCACGGGAGTGTGAGGAAAGCGATTATGAGTTATGAGTTATGAGGGATGAGTTATGAGTTATTGGAGTTTCAGGCTGGAATGGGAGAAATGAAGTATGCATTCATTCCCATTCCAGCCTGAAACTCCAATAACTCATAACTCATCCCTTATAACTCATAACTCATCCCTCATAACTATGAATATCTTACTCATTTTTATCCGTAACCCACAATTAGGAAAAGTGAAAACCCGGCTTGCCCGCACCATGGGCGATGTGGAAGCATTGCGCATTTACAACCTGCTGCTCGACCGGACGCGCCGTGCGGCACAGGGCGTGGCGGCGGAGCGCTGGTTGTTTTACAGCGATTTTATTCCGGCACAAGACGAATGGCCGGAATCTGATTTTAAGAAGAAAATACAACACCCCGGCAATCTGGGCGAACGGATGGAGGCGTCCTTCCGGGAAGCCTTCGAGGCTGGGGCCGGTAAAGCGCTGATCATCGGCAGCGATTGCCCGGAATTGAGCGGCGCGCTGCTCCAACAGGCGTTCGACGCGCTCGATCACGCCGATTTTGTTATCGGCCCGACGCCCGATGGCGGATATTACCTTTTGGGTATGAAAAAGTTGGAAAGCACGGTGTTTCACGGCATCGAGTGGAGTACGGAAACGGTGCGAAACAGTACCTTGGAAAAGATTCGTGCGGCGGGTTTGACCTGCGCGGAATTGCCGGTGCTGTCTGACCTGGACACGGAGGAAGACGTGCCTCCAGGAATGAAGGATGTGGTATTTGGTGTATAGTGTTTGGTGTTTCGTGTTTGGGGGAGCTTCGCCTGAACTACACACAGTTGCCGGGGCAGATCTCCCCAAACACGAAACACCACACCCCATACACCAAAATCAGCCTTCCTGCATTTTTGCTGCATTGTCGGCAATCGTCAGCGCTTCGATCAGTCCTTCGAGGTCGCCCTCGATGACTTTATCCAGGTTGAAATTTTTGTTATCACCTTCCAGCCGGTGATCGGTTACGCGGTTTTGCGGCCAGTTGTAGGTGCGTATTTTTTCCGAGCGGTCGCCGGAACCCACAATACTTTTGCGTGCCGAAGCAAGGGCCGAAGCCTCCCGCTGAACCTGGGCGTCCTGTATTTGCTGCACCAGTCGCCCCATGGCAATGTCGCGGTTTTTATGTTGCGAGCGGCTTTCCGTACTTTCTGCAATGATGCCGGTCGGTAAGTGGGTAAAACGCACACCCGATTCCGTTTTGTTCACGTGCTGTCCGCCCGCGCCCGAAGCGCGAAAGGTATCGGTTCTGATATCTTCCTTGCGCACGTTGATGTCTTCCGGTTCCATTTTAGGCAATACCGCTACCGTAGCGGCAGAAGTATGTACGCGGCCTTTGGCTTCCGTTTCCGGGATGCGCTGCACGCGGTGTGCACCCGATTCGTATTTGAGTTTGCCGTATACATGATCGCCTGAAACCTCCAATACCACTTTGGCATAACCGCCGGCCGTGCCGGGGTTTTCATCCAGCACTTCCACTTCCCAGCCCCGCGCACTAAAGTAGCGGCCATACATGCGGTATAAATCGCCGGCAAACAGCGCCGCTTCATCGCCGCCGGTACCCGAACGTATTTCAAAAATCACATCCTTTTCGTCCTCGGGGTCTTTGGGCGTGAGCAGTGTTTTCAACTCATCTTCCAACATAGTGCATTCCGGTTCCAGCATCGCAATTTCATCCCGCGCCATCTCGCGCATCTCCGGGTCGCTTTCCATCGACAGGATCGAACGGGCGCTGCTGAGATTGGACATTGCTTTTTCATACCGGGCAGCTGTCTGCATGATCGGCTGGAGTTTTTTATACTCCTTGTTTACCTTTTTAGATTTTTCCACATCCGAAGCCGTGGAAGGATCGGATAGTTGTTCCTCCAGGTGCAAATATCTTTCGCGTATCGCTTGCAGTTTGTCGAGCATAGTCAGTGGATTTTTTAAAATCGGGCGCAAATATACGCGGGATTGGGTTAATGAGGGTGTTATTGAGATATTGCGATATTGAGTTATTCATCATCAATTAGTTAAGTAGCAATATCTCAATATCCTAATATCTCAATATCCCAATATCCTAATATCCTAATATCCCTCTACCTAGCGCACAATCAGCACCGGAATACTCACCGCATGTCGCACGGCGCCGATCGTTGTACCGAATATAAGGTCTTTAAGTACCCGGTGCCCGTGGGCGCCCATGACCAGCAAATCGACCTTTTTTTCATTGACCAGCAGGGGAATAGCCTTTTTGGCAGGGCCGTAGCCAATAACCGTTTCGCATTGATAGCCCAGTTTTATAAGAGAATCCTGGTACGCTTCCAGATATTTCAAGTCGGCATGGGTTTCGTAATCCTGAATTTCGCTGCCCATTACCCAGGCGCCCGCTGTTTCAACCGCGTGGATCAGGTAGTATTTTGCAGATTTGCCGCCGATATGCAGGGCGTGTTCCAGCGTTTTTTGGTCTGCTTCAGAAAAATCTACTGCAATGGCAATCTCGTGGTAATCAGGTGTTTGTATAGCAGAAATAGTTTTGAAATTTCCATGCGGCACCTGTGTTTTGGTCCTGGGCAAATTCACCAGAATCGGTCTCAATACAATATACACCAGCATGGCAGCGGCCCCGAATAACAAAGGCAGGACGATCCATTGGATCATCCACAAGTGTTTGCCGCTGTTGGCCAGCCAGCCCAACACCTGTTCGTATACCAGCCATACATTGAGCGAAACAATAATAACAGCGCTTGTCCAGCCGCCTACTTTGGCCCAGAAACCGATGGCGTAATCGCCCATACGCCGTTTGCTACTCACATAATGCAGCAGGGGAATAACCGCAAAACCCAATTGCATACTCAGCATCACCTGGCTCATTACCAGCATGTCGCCAGTGGCGGATTCTCCGAAATAAGATATGACTATAATAGCCGGTATCACTGCCAGCAGGCGGGTGAGGAGCCGTCGCAGCCAGGGCGCGATTCGCAGGTGGAGGTATCCTTCCATGACGATCTGCCCGGCCAGAGTACCAGTGACGGTGCTGCTTTGCCCGGCAGCAATCAGGGCGATGGCAAAAAGTGCGGGCGCATAATTTTTCCCCAGCAAAGGTTCCAGCAGGCGGTGCGCATCCTGAATTTCGGAAACGCCGTTGTAACCGTTTTTGTGAAACACTGCCGCAGCCAGTATCAAAATAGCGGCATTGACAAACAAAGCGAGGTTGAGCGCAATAGCCGAATCGATCACGTTATACTTGATTGCGCGGCGCAGCCCCTGCGGGTCGCGGGTCACTTTGCGCGACTGTACCAGCGCAGAATGGAGATACAGGTTGTGCGGCATCACCGTTGCGCCGATAATACCAATCGCGATAAAGAGCGCTTCTGTAGTAGGAATACTCGGGATAAAACCAACCGCCACTTCACTCAGCACGGGCTTGGCCAGCACCATCTGAACGGCAAACGCACCGCCGATAATAAGAATCAGGGCCAGAATAAATGCCTCCAGGCGTCGGATGCCGAGTTGCATCAAAGAAAGAATCAGGAAAGCGTCCAGTACGCTCAGCCCCACACCCCAGATGAGTGGAATACCAAACAATAACTGCAAACCAATAGCCATACCGACCACTTCTGCCAGATCGGTGGAGGCAATCGCAATTTCAGCCAGAATATAATTGAAAATATTGGCAGCCGGATGATAGAGTTCGCGCGATGCCTGTGCCAGGTCGCGCTGCGCCACCACACCTAAGCGGGCGCACATACTTTGCAACAACAGGGCAATCATGTTAGACATCAGCAATACCCATAGCAGGGAATAGCCGAAGCGGCTGCCGCCGGCCAGGTCGGTAGCCCAGTTGCCAGGATCCATATAACCTACACTAACAAGGTAGGCCGGACCCAGAAAAACAAAAAGCCGCCGCCAAAAACCACCTTTTATATTAGTTTCAACAGTGCTGTGCACTTCTGAAAGGGAACGCTCCTGGTGGACTTGCGTATTAGGTTTGGGTTGTTTTTTTTTCATGGGAATGCTGCTTGTTGGGTTGATGAAAGTTGATAAAGGTTGATGAGGTTGATATTCAACCGCTCGAAAATGGAGCGATTTTACTTTTTCCGAGTAGATGAATATCAACCTCATCAACCTTTATCAACCTTCATCAACCCTTAATAACCTTCATCAACCCTTTCTCACAAAAAGATTCTGCGCCACTTTATCGCTCAGCGTCACTTCCGCATTTCCACCGATGCGCACCTGCACAGACTGGTCATAATCTGTACGAGCGGTCAGGAGAACTTCGACGCCCAGGCCCAAACCAATTTGATCGAGGTACTGCAAAAATGGAGTAGCATGGTCATCCACACCCGTCACGATACCCCGCTGACCGGGTTGAAGCACTGCCAGCCGCACCTGCTGGCGATACGTCCAGCGACCTTCCGCATCCGGTATCGGATCGCCATGCGGGTCAAAACGCGGGTGACCTAGAAAAATATCGAGGCGTTCTACCAACAATTCTCCCTGCACATGTTCGAGTTGTTCGGCAAGGTCGTGTACTTCGTCCCAGGCAAATCCGAGTTTTTCCACCAAAAACACCTCCCACAAGCGGTGTTTGCGAATGAGTACGGTGGCTACGCGGCTGCCCTCTTTGGTCAGCGCAACGCCCCGGTATTTTTCATATTTGATCAATTGTTTGTCAGACAAACGTTTGAGCATATCCGTAACCGAAGCAGCAGCCGTATTCATGGCGCCTGCAATAGCGTTGGTTAACACGGCTTTACCGTCTTTTTCGGCAAGTTTGAAAATGGCTTTGAGGTAGTTTTCCTCTGC
>JALHMA010000068.1 GCA_022844265.1 Saprospiraceae bacterium
GACAGCACGCTTTGCCCGGCAATCAGTTCCACCCGCTCGGCAGCAATACCTTCGGCGGTCAGGCGTATTTTTTCGGAATCTAATTTAGGCCCGATGAAAAAAGTCTGGAATGCCCAGTTGCCGAGCATCCCTGCGCCGCCCATGAGGGAAAGGCCCAAAGCGCCGCTTTTCGGCACGTTTTCGCTCACAAACCCCAGCATGGTAGGCCAGAAATAACACACGCCCATAGCAAAAATAACTGCCGCTGCGTACAACATACCGCCTTCCGTGGTGCGCAACAGGTACAGACCTAATACGGACAGAACAGACGACGCCAACAAAACACCTTTGGGGCTGAGTTTATGGATCAGCGGTCCTCCGAAATAGCGCCCGAGCGCCATAAGGCCGTTGACCAGCGCGAGAATGAGCAGCGGATTGGCTCCTGCATTGCCCAATAATTTATCGATCCATTGCGTGGTGCTCAGCTCCGTATTGGCAGTCAGGAACATACAAAAAACCATAAACAGGAACAGCGGGGTTCCGACTGCTTTAAACATAGCAGCCGTTGATACGCCCGTGTCGACACGTTCTGTTTGCGGAAAGTCCTGTCCCCAAAACAGCCACCCGTATATCAAAGTTGGAATAATAATGATCGCTACTTGAACTTCCCAGCCGACGCCGAGGTATTTCATACCTGCTGCAAGCAATGCCCCGATCACGATACCCCCCGGAAACCAGACGTGGAATTTATTGAGCATGACCGTCTTGTTTTTCGGATACATAGAGGCCACCAAAGGGTTACAAACCGCTTCCACCATACCGTTGGCAAAACCAACCAGGAAAGTAGAGATGAAAAGCGTCCAGAATCCGCCTGCGAAAATAGTCAGCACCAGTCCGAGCAGGTGCGCTCCAAATGCCACCCACATGAGTCGTCGCATGCCGAACGTATCGACAAAAAAACCACCTAAAGTAGTGGCAACCGGAAAACCGAAAAATGCCATGCCGGCAATCCAGCCCAATTCAGAGTCCGTCAGGTTAAATTCTAATCCGAGTGGGCCCAGCATACCCGCTCGTATGGCAAAAGTCATGGAGGTTACGGTCAGGGCCATACAACTGGCGGTGAAGAGCCGCGAAGGGTTGATGTTGCTCATGCAAGTATAGGTGTGTTTCGTGATTGAAATTAAGAACGGCCAAATGTAGAAATGTCAGAATTGTTTTTGGCGAAATCTTTTAAATGCTTTTCATTTTTTTGTAAAAAAGTGTGGGGGCAGGGTGGGCGCTTGCGCGCCTCGTAGCGTGATAGAACACGGATTTAAAAGATTGGACACGGATTTTTCTCCTCGTAGAGTTAATGGCAACGCGGATTGGGCGGATGAACGCGGAGTGACGCGGATTTTCCCTCGTAGAGTTGACAGCGTTTAATTTTTGTCTATTTTTTAAAAAAGTAGGTCAACTCTACGAGGGAAAATCCGTGTCCAATCTTTTAAATTCGTGTTCTATCACGCTACGAGAAAAAATCCCATTAATCCTACGAGGCGCGCAAGCGCCCACCCCAACAGGCAAAAAAAAATCCCGAATTTTTCGTGAAGAAAAATCCGGGATAACATTTGAGCGTGACCACGACTGGAGTCGAACCAGCACATCCGTAAGGACACTACCCCCTCAAAGTAGCGCGTCTACCAATTCCGCCACGTGGCCGTGCCTTTTTTCAAAAGCGGCGGCAAAGATAAATGGGTTTTGGGAAAAAAGAGTGGCCGGCGAAAAAATAGTTGTTGAGTTTGTTGATTTGTTGAGAATGTTGATAGTTGAGAATGTTGAGGGTGGTAACTCAAGCCATGAGTTACCACCCTCAACAATCTCAACAAATCAACCCCTCAACCAAAAATATCCTTCACCCGTTCAAAAAAACTCTTGTCTTCTTTGCCAGGGTTAGGTTGGAAGTTCGGCATATCGCGCAGTTTTTCCAGCAAACGCCGCTCTTCGTCGTTGAATTTTTTAGGAATCCACACATTCACGTGAATCAGTTGGTCGCCGCGCTGATAGGATTGCAGACCTGGAAGACCTTTATCTTTCAGTCTGAAAATCTTGCCCGACTGCGTGCCCGGCGGAATGGTGATACGTGCGCGGCCATCGAGGGTCGGCACTTCCGTTTTGGTGCCCAGCGAGGCGTCGGCGATATTAATAAACAGTTCGTACATGATATTGCTGCCGTCGCGGGTAAATTCCTCGTGCGGAATTTCTTCCACGGTGATGAGCAAATCGCCCGCTCCGCCGCCTTTTGCGCCTGCGTTGCCTTTGCCGGCCATGGAGAGCTGGATGCCTTCGTGTACGCCTGCCGGAATATCCATTTCGATGGTTTCCTCGCCGAATACCCGTCCGTCGCCTTTACAAACATTGCAGGGCGACTTGATGGTTTGTCCGGCGCCGCTACAGGCCGGGCAGGATACAGCAGTTTGCATCATGCCGAAGGGCGTCTGGGTGACGCGGTTGACCACACCCGAACCCCGGCAAGTGCCGCAGGTTTCCACCGAATTGGGGTCGCGGGCGCCCGAGCCGCTACAAGTGTTGCAGGCGACCTGCTTGCGGACCTTGATTTTTTTATTGACCCCGGTGGCAATTTCTTCCAGCGTCAGTTTGACGCGGATGCGAAGGTTGGAGCCGCGTTCGCCACGCGGGCGACCGCCGCCGCCGCTTCTGCGCCGGCCACCGCCAAAAAATTCGCCAAAAATATCATCGCTGTCAAAACCGAAACGGCGCAGGATTTCATCCATGTCCATGCCCTGGAAACCACCGCCGGCGCCGTAGTTTCCATCCACGCCGGCATGTCCGAGCCGGTCATAACGCGCGCGTTTGTCCGGGTCGCTGAGCACATCGTATGCTTCGGCGGCCTCTTTGAACTTTTCTTCCGCCGATTTATCGTTCGGATTGCGGTCCGGGTGATATTCGAGGGCTTTTTTCCGGTAAGATTTTTTTATGTCGTCAGCACTGGAATTTTTGGGGACGTCCAGCACCTCGTAGTAATCGCGTTTTGCCATTTTTATTTGCCAACTACAACTTTCGCGAAACGAATAATGCGCTCTCCGAGCGAGTAACCGGGTTCGAGAATATCAACAATTTTACCTTTCAATTCATCCGTTGCGGCGGGTATTTCAGCCACCGCTTCATGCACATCGGCATTAAAGTCGTCGCCCACTTTGGTTTCAATAGCAACCAGGCCTTTACTTTTTACCGTATTCTGTAGTTTATGGTGAATCAGCGTAGTGCCTTCACTCATAGCGCCGTTTTTCACGGCCCTGTCAAAATCGTCCAGAATGGGCAACAAAGATGTCAGGATGTCACGTCCGGCGGTCTGGATCAGGTCGATCCGTTCGCGGGCGCTGTGGCGTTTGAAGTTTTCAAAATCGGAAAACAGGTAGAGGTACTTGTTCCTGCTTTCTTCCAATTGTTTTTCCAATGCAGCCACACGCTCATTTTCCGGTTGTTCCGGCGTATTTTCCACGGTTTCTTCGACCTCGTTTTCGGTCACGTTCGTTTCTTTTTCCGTCATATCAAATATTTTTTTGAAAGGATTCTTCATATGGATGGTTAAAACGGGGTGTTTTCAGATCATCGGGCATCCAATCCGCAATTTCCATGCCCTGCGCGGGTGAATGCCAAATTGTCAGCGACCTGTATTGAGGCGGTCGCCGAGTATTTTGTCCAATTCCTCCGGCGAGGGATTGACGCCCATGATATCACCTTCCGGGTTGAGGAGGAACAGCGCCGGAATGGAGCGGATGTTGTATTGCCGGGAGACAGGCCCGCCAAAGTCAACCGTTTCCATGCTGTGCCGGGGCCAGATCAGTCCGTCTTCCGCAATGGCGCGTTGCCAGTTGCGCTGATTTTGTTCGATAGCGACGCTGAATATTTCAAAACCCTGTTCATGGTATTTGCGGTACAACGCAACAAGATATGGGTTTTCCGAACGGCAGGGGCCGCACCAGCTGCCCCAAAACTGCAACAAGGTATATTTCCCCTTCGTGTCGCTCAGCCGGGCGCTGCTGCCGTCGATCAGCGTCACCTGGAAATCGGGCGCTTTTTCTCCTGCTACAAATCGCGGCTGGCGATAGCGGTACCAGATGACGGCGATGAGGATGGCTGCGGCGATGAGGATCAGGCGTGTCGTTGAGGATTTCATGTGTGATAAGGTAAATCAGTGATTACTGCTTGGAGTAGGATTGGAGAACGGATGAAACGGATTTTAAAAGATTAAAACGGATTTTTTGATTGTGTACGCTACGCTCGGAAATCCGTTTAAATTCTGAAAAATCCGTTTCATCCGTTCTCCAATCCTGTCGCGAATGGCAATACTTTAAAATCCAGGACGCAAAAGTCCGCAGAAAAACCAAATTTCCCAGTATCAGCCTGATATTTGCAGCATGCGTCTTCCAGATATTTCAGATACCATCGTAGCGTTGGCCACCGCGCCCGGCATCGGCGCCATCGGCGTCATCCGGCTTTCCGGCCCGGAGGCCATCGCCATTGCCGACCGTATATTTAAAGGCAAAATACTTGCCGAACAGCCCAGCCACACCGCCCATTTCGGTCGCATCGAAGCGGAATCAGGCCGTACGCTGGATGAGGTGCTGATCACCGTTTTTCACGATCAAAAGTCCTACACCGGTCAGCCGACGGTCGAAATTAGTTGCCACGGATCGCCGTACATTCAACAGGAAATCATACAATTGTGTTTACGAGAGGGCGCGCGCCTGGCCGAACCTGGCGAATATACCCTCCGCGCATTCCTCAACGGGCGTATGGACCTCAGTCAGGCCGAAGCCGTGGCCGACCTGATTGCCAGCCAGAGTGAAGCGGCGCATACGGTGGCCCTGCGCCAGTTGCGCGGCGGCTTCCGCAATGAAATCCAGCAACTGCGCGACGAACTCATCGACTTTGCCAGCCTCGTGGAACTCGAACTCGACTTCGGCGAAGAGGATGTGGAATTTGCCGACCGCGACGACCTGAAACGCCTTGTGGAAAAAATCCGCAACCACCTGCGCCCGCTCATCCAGTCGTTCGCGCTCGGCAATGCCCTGAAATCGGGTGTGAGCACGGTCATCGCAGGCCGCCCCAATGCCGGCAAAAGCACCCTGCTCAATGCCCTGCTCAATGAAGAACGCGCCATAGTCAGCGATATTCCCGGCACCACCCGCGATACCATCGAAGAGGTGCTGAACATCAAGGGCGTGCAGTTTCGCCTGATCGACACGGCCGGTATCCGCGAAGCCCAGGACACCATCGAGGCCATCGGCGTAGCCAAAACGATGGAAAAAATTGAACAGGCCGCCATTCTCGTCTACGTCTGGGACGTGGCGGGCGGCATGACGCTGGCCGAAGTCCACGAGGACCTGCGCCAACTGACGCCCGGCGGCAGCGAACACCTGCTGGTGGTCTGCAATAAAATGGACCGCAACCCGCTCTTCCGAACCGAATGGCTCGTCGATCCGACGCTGCCCGACATCCACCCGTACCTGCTCGCCGATCCCACTCACGACTCACCACTCACGACTCACCACTCACGACTCACGACTCACGATTCATCATTCATCCTTCATCCTTCATCATTAATCGCCCTTTCCGCCAAAAACCAGATGAACATCGAATACCTCAAGGAAAAACTCTACGACCTGGCCATCGGCAGCGAAATCGGCACCGACCACACCATCGTGACCAATGCGCGGCACCACGACGCGCTGCGGCGGGCGGACGGGGCGCTTTCGGAGGTGTTACAAGGGCTGAATACGGGAATTACGGGCGATTTTATCGCGCAGGATATCCGGCACGCGCTGGCGTATCTCGGGGAGATCACAGGAGAGATCGGGGTAGAGGATTTGCTGGGGAATATTTTTGGGCGGTTTTGTATTGGAAAGTAAGTTGTATTTTTGCCTGAAATAGGGCAAAAATGTATCGTTTAGACCGCCAGGCTTTTACCATCAATACTTTTGAATCTGCCTCCCATCAGCGGGCGTACTGGTTGTCAAAACCGGCACGAGAACGATTGTCTGCCGCATGGGAACTGACTTGTCGCGCCTGGAATCTCAATGTCGAGGAGGAACACCTGCTAGACCGCAACCATTTTTCGATACGCCGCCGTGAGGATTATGCGCCAAAACATCTTTAACCCTGATTTTCAAGATTTTATATCTGCACTCAACACGAGTGAGGTCGCTTATATTCTCGTCGGAGGATATTCTGTAATCCTGCATGGCTATTTTCGCACAACAGGTGACATGGATATTTGGGTACAACCAAGTGCCGAAAACTACGAGCGTTTAAGAAAGGCATTTGCACGATTTGGAATGTCTGTGTTTAACATGACTACTGAGCGTTTTTTGGATACCGCTCAATATGAAGTTTTCACTTTTGGCCGCCCACCCGTGTCCATTGATATTTTGACGGAAGTAAAAGGGTTGAATTTTGAGGCTGCTTTTGCACAATCTGAATGGTTTGAGGTCTCGGATTCGTTGTCAGTACGGGCCTTGCGCCTTGCAGATCTGTTGGAAGCCAAACGAGCCGCTGCTCGCCCAAAAGATTTGGATGATATTGAAAACCTTTGTTAGAAAGATCAGGTTTCTGTTTCAATTTTACGCAGCCTGCTGCAATCTTTCCTGTTTTTTCCATAGTTCATCATTCCAATAAAATTTTTATACTTTCAATGACCTTGTTTCATTTTTATTAAAATGGAATCTACCAAAATTGAACAAGGCGCCCGGCTACAGCAGCTCATCAAAGCCCTGAAAACGAACCAGACCGGGTTTGCCGATTTCGTAAACGTGTCTCAGTCGAACATCAACAAGATGGTTCGGGGTGTCAAAGGCATTTCCAAAACGGTCATAAACGGATTGTTGTTAGGTCATAAAAACGTCAATGTGCATTGGCTGCTCACAGGGGAGGGGGAAATGTTTTTAGCGGCACCGGCCGCGCCTGTCGATCAGGTGGCGAAAGGGGAAGCGGCATACGGAAAAGGCGCTCTGCTACTCGGAGACGTCGAGGCTGTTCTGGAATCGCACAGGCGGGAGATCGAGGAATTGCGGGTGCGGGTGGCGCGGCTGGAAACAGAAATGGGGAAGGTGCGAAAGAAATAAAAATAAAAGCCCGTAATACCGCCGAATAGGTTCTTTTGACCGCCGTTTAGGTTCCCGACCTAAACGAATAGGTTGTACCACCTGTCTGAATAGGTCGCACACCTATGCTAATAGGTTCGGGAGCCAAACGAATAGGTGGGAGGACCTATTCGGATAGGTGGCAGATAGATTCGTTTGGGTGTCGGACGTGGACGGTCAAGGGGACGTATTCGGGAGTATGGGTAACGTATTTGCCGGTCAACAAGACCTATCTGACCGTACCAGGGTACTGTTTGTCGGCACAGCCGACGGGAATGATACGTACATGGCACGCACCGCGAGCGCTTCGGTCTTGGTAGAGGGTAGCGGACAGCCTATGGGCAGGCAGACACACAAGAAACAATAGAGGATTGGATTAGCCTACATTACTAGGAAAGCAACCTGCCCGGCCATATCGGCGGCTACTGGATGTTTGTTTGTCCGGTGACCTGGAAACCTTTGCCGGGTACTATCCCTGGAGAACAAGCATTTTGTGCCACCGCATCGTACGGAATTACAAGGCGGAAGCGGAAGGTGTGACGGAGGAGAACATCATTGAGTCGCTGTTGTAGTTTTTAAACAAAACTGGTAGAGTAGGTGAAAAGGCTATGCGGCTGTTACACCGGCAGGGACGTTAACATTGGCCAAAACCAATCCTATGAAGACAGGAAAAAATTACTTCACCTTGTTATTTGGATACCTGATGCTGGTGTCCTGTGCTACTGCACAGGATTGCGGTTGTTGTGGGCGATTTGTTGAAGCACAATTGCTGATCGGTAAAAATCTATATGAAGACGCTATTACCACCCTGGAGGCTGCTAAGCGATTTTCAGATGCCGGTGAAAAATGCCCGGACATCTCTTTATGGGTTCGCAAAACACAACAGGCCATTCAACAACGCGATGTCAAAGATCCTTCTGTAGCATCCTTTTTAGTCAAAATACCCGGCGGAACTTTTCTCATGGGAGATTATTCGGGCGAAGGTTGGCCTAATGCCAAGCCTGTACACCAGGTTACCGTAGACGATTTTTATCTTTCCAGGTATGAAGTATCGGGGGAAGAATTCGATGCTTTCTGCGATGCCACTCAGCGCAAAAAGCCCTCTCATCCCCTTGTCAGGAGCGACTGGGGACGTGGTAAAAAACCGACGTTTTTAGTGGATTGGTACGATGCAATCGAATACTGCAACTGGTTCAGCAGCTATCACGGCCTACAGCCGGTTTATACCATTGATAGCACAAAAAATGACCCGGGCAATAAAAATGCGCATGATAAAAAAAGATGGACGGTCCTGCCCGATTGGAGTGCCAACGGTTACCGTTTACCCACAGAAGCAGAATGGGAATATGCTGCACGTGCTACACTTGTTTCCGGCAAAGTGCAGGGTGGTGGCAACGTGCGCTTCGCTAATGGTCGCGATCTGCTGGATCCTTCGGAAGTAAACTTTGATGCCCGGCCAGACTACCTTGCACCTCATTCGGTGACTGGTAAATATCGAGCTGAGCCAGTGAACGTGGATGAATTATCAACTAATGTATTAGGGCTGAAAAACATGAGTGGCAATGCGGAAGAATGGTGCTGGGATTGGTACGACTACCATAATTCCAAAGACGACGACGGCGCCCGTAACCCCCGGGGAAATGCCTCTGGAGAATACCGTGTGGTGCGTGGAGGGAATTGGGGCAATACCGCAAATAGTAGCAGGGGCTTCAATCGCTCCTATGCTTGTCCTTATGATTATAATCACGATAACGTCTACAGCGGTTTTCGGCTCGCCCGGCGCATGTAACTTTTTATGAACAGGAATGGCGTATCTGAACTTTAGTTCGGGGAGAAGTGCTATAGTTAGTAGTATCGTGCTGTACGTTTGCGCGTGGTGTTGAAAAAAACACCAAGCGCGGCAACGGGGCGTCAGTTGTTGGGGTGCGGGAAGACCAAGGCGGAAATAAAAATAAAAGCCCGCAATAACGCCGAATAGGTTCTTTTGACCGCCGTTTAGGTTCCCGACCTAAACGAATAGGTTGTACCACCTGTCTGAATAGGTCGCACACCTATGCTAATAGGTTCGGTGGCCAAACGAATAGGTTGGAGGACCTATTCGGATAGGTGGCAGATAGATTCGTTTGGGTGTCGGACGTATTTGCCGGTCAAGGGGACGTATCAGGGAGTATAGGTAACGTATTGGACGGTCAGGAAGACCTATCTGACCTTCCTTCTAACCTTCACCGAATGAAATACCAATACTAATATTTTGTCTTTGGGATTGACAGAATTATGCAATAACTTCATCTATCAAGAGTCTGTGCACTTCATTCCAAAAGTTTCCATATTTTTGAAACATCTTACTCGATGTTTGCACGTGGTGTTGAAAAAAACACCACGTGCGGCGCTTGAGCGGTCGTTGTAAGGTAGCGGAAGACCAAGCGAGGCAGAAAGTTCGGCTTTTTAGTGGGCAGCCTGGCGCGAGCCGGGTGTGAATATAAAATGGAAACCATCGCCTATAATTAATGGCTTGATTTTTAGGTAGAGATTTTTATCCAATCTTTGATCGGTAAGATTTGCCAAGATATAATCCTCCACATCAGTTCGTTTAATATCTTATCTTTCGGTCTTATCCCTTGAATGATGGACGAATTATCAGTAGCTATATCAGCGGTGAAAGCCGGTTTGTACAGTTTTTGCAAATTTATAAGCCCTAATGATGCCGGTACCACCGGTGCTCATCAGGCCGGATTATATCTGCCCAAAAACGCTTATCGTTTGATTTTTGATACACCAGGTATTAAAGGGCAAAACAAAGAAAGATTTGCTGATCTTACATGGAGTGATGGCCAAACCATTAGTTGCTGCTTCAAATACTATGGTACTGGAACAAGGAACGAATATCGCATAACCCGTCTCGGTCTGTCATTTCAGGTGGATGAACTTGTAATCATCGTTAAGGCAAGTGAGGAGAAATATCTTGGATTCAAGTTTACAGATGAAATCATTATAGACCTCTTTTTGAGAGAGTTTGATCTCCATAAAGAAGATACGAACGCATTGATATCACTGTCTGGAATAGATGTGATTGATAGAGAAGAGCCTGTTGAAGACTACACACCAACAGTTCTTTCCGATAGCCAGCTACCTACGTCCACCGAATCAGAAGGCCATAACCTTACCTTCAGACCTAAAGCCCACATTTTGACTTTGCTTGGTGAGGAGCTAATCAAAGATCCAGTTATGGCTATTTATGAACTAGTGAAAAACAGTTATGATGCAGATGCAAGAAAAGTAGAAGTATTTTTCAATAGTATTACAGATTTAAGTAATGCCAATATCATAGTGAAGGATTCTGGGGTAGGCATGACAATAGATATACTTGAAAATGTTTGGCTGGAACCTGGTACTGCATTCAGAAAGCCTATAGGACAAGATGGCAAACGTACAATAGCACACACTCCGATATTTGCTCGAGTGCCTATGGGAGAGAAGGGCGTTGGTCGGTTTGCTGTTCACAAGTTGGGAAATGTAATCAAACTCATTAGTAGGCCAAGCCAAATAATATTAGATGATAAAGGTAGATTTTTGTACAAGGAACTACTCGATTATGAAATTAATCTTGAAATAAACTGGCAAGTATTTACACAGTCCAAATACCTGTCCGATGTGAAAATAAATTACAATAAAAATGCCGATTCGAATAGTTTTTATTTTAAAGAAGATTCAGGAACTTATATCAAAATATCAGGACTAAAAGAATTGTGGAACCGTGGCATGGCAAGACAGCTTAAACGTCACACTCTTTCAATGGTATCACCCAAAAATGACCCTAACAAGTTTCAAATCGATCTTAATTTTAATAATAACTGGCTTGATAGATTTCCAGACATAAATGAATTGCTGGAACAAGCACCCTATAAGCTAATCGCAATACTTGACAGAAATTACAATCTTACCTTTGAATATGAATTCCGTCTTGCCAATAACCATACAGCAGGTAGTCGCTGTATTAAAAATGATTCTGATTACGATAAAAAAATTATTGGTGCAATAAGGCCAATGTTCAGAGCATATTATGAAGAAAAAGGATTTGATGATGCCCGGATTGAAACACTTCTGGACGAAAAAGCTGATATGGCTTTGCCGTTTGGTGGATTGATGATGGAATTATACTCATATGATCTCGATTCAGCATCTCTCAGAGATGTAACATATACACCTGACATTTTAAAAAGAATTCTTAGAGAACAACATGGTATTAAAGTTTTCAAGAATGATTTGAGAGTGTATGATTACGGGGAACCTGGAAATGACTGGCTTGGCCTTGATATAAAAAGGGTAAACAATAAGGACTGGTTTTCCAATAATCAAAATATAGGGTTTATATACTTGGATTCCGAAACATCAGGAACACTTATTGAAAAGACTAATCGTGAGGGCTTTATCAAAAATGAAAGCTTTGATCTTTTTCGAATTGTGATAGAATATATTCTGACACAGTTTCGCATTGAACGACAAAAAGACCGTGTTCTTTGGATTAGACGCAATAAGAAGGATAACGGAATTTCACTTACTGATAGGCTTGCAAATTTTGTTGCGCTGATTAATGATGCAGAAATTGACGACGATTCAAAAAAGCAAAAAATACTTGCCCAAGCAAACCAAATTGAACAGGATTATCAGAAAGCACAAGAAACCTTGCTTATACCTGCCGGAGTTGGCATGACGGCGTCTGTTGCGCTTCATGAAATTGAAAAACTGGTTCCCAGAATGGAAGAAGTGGTAGAAGTTACACCTATTGATGCGATTAAGATAAGAGACCAAGTGCAAGAATTGGATGATTATGTATCTGGAATACTTTCTGTACTTAAACAATCGGGTACCAAACCAATAAATGTTAAAGATGCTGTTCACCAGGCACTTTCAAATTACACTCTTAAGTTACGTACTAGAAAGATAAACGTTATTTCTGAATATCAGTCTGATGATTTAACCATTAAGTGTGATAAAAGATACCTTGTTACAATGTTGATGAACCTTATTGATAATAGTATGTATTGGCTTGACAACGTTTATAGAGAAGATAAAAGCATTTTTATAAAAGTGAGTCAGCAAGGCTACAATACGAGTATAGTTATTGCAGATAATGGCCCTGGTTTCATGGATACTGTTACCGAAATAGTCACACCATTTTTTTCGAGGAAAGAAGGGGGGATTGGTATTGGCATGTACCTTGTTGATACCATTATGATGAAATATGGGAAACTAAAGATATTTACAGATAACAATCTGGCCGGCATAGACCCAAAGTATGATGGTGCAATTGTTGAACTTTTATTTAATAAAAACCAAGCAGAATAAAAATGATTGGCCCTCAGATAGCTTTTGTAGATGATATTCAAGGTGATATAGCTCTACTTGAAAATGCAGCACAAACGTTGCATGCTGGCACTATTTATTTTAATGCAGCACCTGAAAGCAGCGAATTCCCGGACAAACCATTGGAGACTGTTGAAGTACTTTTTCTTGATCTATATTATAGCAGTTCATTTGATGCTGAAGTGTCTGCTCAATGGGTAGAAAGTATTATAGCACCTAACTCGAATTATACGCTTATAGTCTGGTCTAAAGATACCCATGAGGTTAACCAATTATTACGTGTTCTTGATGGACTTGATTTGACGCCAGCACATTTTGAAGCTTGGCAGAAAACCGATTTTGATCTTAAAAAGACTGACTTCACGGAAAAAATCAGTCATTTGTTTAGCTCGATTTCTAACAAAGCGCCATACACTGTCGACCGTATATGGGGACAAGTTATTGAAGTTCATCCAAATGAAGTTTATATCAATTGCCTCTTGAATGAACAGCAACCTACCTTTCAGCAGCGCCGCTTTGATACTAAACTACTAGGTAACTTGGAAAATCTTGAACCTGGAATGTTTGTTAAGATTATAATATACTCAAAACCAGGTGCCCGCAGAATCGATATATTAGAGGAAAAAAAGGATTTAACTCAACTCTTCGAACAGCCAGACTTTTTCAAAGGGCTGGAAGGCAACTCATTTTTTATAGCAGGTTAAAATGAAATTGACTTTTAAAGATGTAGGTCAAGGAGACTCAATTCTATTTGAATGGCACGACGAGGGTGCTGACAAAATCGCTATCATTGACTGCAACAAAAAATCTCGAACAAACCCGGTCCTCGAACATGTTAAGAAATGCAAGTACAAAGAAATTGAGTTTCTCATTCTTTCACACCCTCATATAGATCACTATTCTGGCATGACTGAATTGCTTAAATATATATCCAGTGAAGGAATTATAATTAAAAGTTTTGGACATACTCTTCATTTGCTTGGAAACGACTATCACAAGTATCTTAATGGAGTTGAAGTAGATACCAAGTCTAAAAGAGCACTGGAAACGTTGTTTTACAATGTTCATGAATTGAGAAATAATGGAATTATAAAGAAAGTTGACTTTATCGTTGAAAGAACGTTGATAAATATCACAAAGGACATCTTTTTAAAATGTCTGTCTCCAAGCAATATAGAAGCAGAAATATTTATGAGGGCAGTTGATCTACAGCCTAGAAAAAACAAAACATTGGCTAGCCAAAGCGCCAATTATTTGTCAACAGTCTTTAAACTTATTGTTGGAGATAAATATTACCTTTTAACTTCGGATGGGGAGCAGGAAACCTTCAAAAGATTAATGAGTGAGAACGTGCATAAAAACTTGATTGATAAAGCCTTGATACTATCTCAAGTTCCTCATCATGGAGCTGAAAGAAATCATTATGAACCATTTTGGAACTATGTTACAAAAACAGATGCCCCCAAAGCAGTTGTGTCAGCTGGATTGCAAGGAACTTACGAACATCCACACCTATCTGTTCTGTTGAGTTTCCATAGGTGTGGTTACACAATTCATTCTACAAATATTTTATATGGAATGAGTGAGTATTTAGATTATCTTAAATCATTATCAGATCTTAGTGAGAAACTTGATACGTTCAGCGAATTAACAGAATGCAATAACGGAGGAGACAAATCATTTATAATAGCCTAGTATTTAAGAAAGAATTAATAACTGTTATTTCTAATCCAATAACTGTTAATTACTGTCTCCTTGATACTAGGTCAATAAATTCAGAAAGGTTCATCAACCATTCCTGTTGTGATGATAAGTATGTCTGATGTAAATTTTTTGGTAGAACCAATTGTAAACGTTTATGTCTCATCTCATCGGTTTGGTTTTTACTGATACTTGGCTCAAGTGTGAAAAGATGCTTGTGGTCTATTTTGTCAGCCTCTGCCAATACTTGTCTCCATCTATCCTTGCAAGTAGATTTTGAGCCAAGCATAGTTAATTTTTCCACTGGAAATGTTGAGCTATGATATTGGGCAATATTCGGAAAAATAAAATCAGGTCTTGCCTTATTTTCAGTCACTTTGCCTTGAGAATAGCCTATTCCATACTGATTAAAAATTTCAGCCAAATGATTTTCAAGTGCAAAGCCAACTCTTGACTTTCTCCTGTTCTGGACGCTTAAGGAAAACTCCACAAAGTCATCCACATCAGTAAACCCTTTATCAATCCGTATTTGCACAATATGCCTTTCAAGGGTTCTGAAAAGCATTTCTTCCTGATTTATCCATGCCAGCAAGGTTTTATCCGGCTCATCCCAAGCGGAAACATCTGTAAGGGTTTGCCTGGCAAATTCTGAAAATACTCTTGTCGGTGGAAAAGTGAGGCCATATTTTCCAAGAAGTAAATCAATCCATTTCGTTGCCTCTTCCGGCTCAGTTTCAAGCCCGAGAGTTTCGAGGATAGTTCTCTCTGCGTAGCCAATCTGGCGGTCACTATCTCCTGTAATAGCACTCACTGTAAATCTGTCAACACTATCCTCAATATCGAAAAGCCAAAGTAGTTGCCGTTCAACAGTAGTGCCTTTTTTTGCAATTACTGCAATTACCCTGTCATCCGGTCTTTTGCCGATTACCAGTAAATCTCCGGAAATCGCTAACTCCATGACTGCGTTTCCCTGAAAATAGAGACGATACTCTGTCCTGTTAAGGTGGTTTTCCCTTGCATCATACCAAGTTAAAAAACCATCCGCAGTCAATGTTTTATCCTCATCTTCATCAAAATATATATAAGTGCAAGCGAGATTGGTTCTTTGAGTACCGAAAAGCAAGGTCATCGGCCTTATCCCATTGAACTCATGCTGATTTGAGGTTTCAGGGTTTGTTTCCACTGCGCTAAGCCTTTTAGCCGCTACTCCTGTAAAATATTGTGCAAGTTTTGACATTGTGTATCCTGACCTGTTATCTGAATAAAGCTAGTTGTATTGTCATTCAATGCAGATATAGTAAGCATAGCTACCTGCGGAATTGTTAGTCTGGTTTTTCCTTTAACCGCACATTCCCAGATAACGATAATTTTCCAGCCTTTTTCCAGTAATTGCCCTTTCTGGATTTCATCCCTGAGAACGTTACCGTTTATCTTTTCTTCCCAAAAGTCGCGTCGTGTTGATGGAATTTTGAATAAATGGCAATGATGTCTATGCCAAAAACAACCATGAACAAAAACGACTGTCTTGTATTTTGGAAAAACAAGATCTGGTTTGCCGGGCAGATCTTTGCTATGAAGTTTATATCGGTATCCTCTCTTGTGCAATTCTTTCCTTATTGCAACTTCCGGGCGGGTATTTTTACCTTTTATACCCGCCATCATTAGACTACGCTTTTCAGGTGTTACAACGTCTGCCATTGATACGTTTCTGTTGTAGGGAAAAGAGGTAGTCTTGTTTGACCTGTAATTATCTCTTTCTGACCCAAAATGTGTGGTTTCATATGTTTTGCCACTGCTTCTATAACTGGCACAACTACACCGTTTCCAAATTGTCTGTATGCTTGCGTATCAGATACCGGAATTTCAAATGGAGGTCTACCTGGCCGATCATATCCCATGAGTCTTGCACATTCTCTCGGGGTTAACCTTCTTGGGTTCTTGCCTTCCTGCTTTATCAATATCTCCGATCCATCTTTATAATACCTTGCAGAAAGGGTACGCGCATAATCATTTGGTCCATTTATCCCAAACCCAAAGCCATTTCCTTTTTCCTTATGCTTTGCTGCATACTTTACCAAGAAATTCCAGAGTTTATCGCTCAAGGTATATCGGTCACTTACTAAGGCCTTTTCCCCATATGTGTAGGGCTCTTCCGTTTCTTCAGTACCATCTTCTGTGTGCAGAATGGAAGAAAGTTTTGGAGCGTTCGCAAGGTCAGGAAGTTTAAGGTTGTCAAATGTAAAATCAGAGTTTTCTCTGAAACCTACAATAAAAATTCTTTCTCGATGCTGAGGCACGAACCTTTTTGCATCAATGACCTTCCAAGCAATATTATAGCCTAATTCCTCCTCTAGCGTTTCTCTGATAACCTGAAAAGTTTTACCCTTATCATGGCCTTGTAAATTCTTTACATTTTCGAGCAGAAAAGCCGATGGCCTGTGGTAAGCAATTATTCTGGCTACATCAAAAAACAACGTGCCTTGGGTTGTGCACTCAAAACCGTGTGCTTTCCCAAGAGAATTTTTCTTGGACACCCCTGCAATGGAGAAAGGCTGACAGGGAAAACCAGCAAGTAATACATTATGCGCAGGTATGTCAGCCTCATGAATCTGGGTTATATCTCCATTTATTTCATGGTCACATCCAAAATTTTCTTGATATGTTTGTCTGGAATATTTGTTCCATTCGCTTGTAAACACACACTTTCCTCCAATGCTTTCAAAGCCCATCCTTATTCCGCCGATTCCTGCAAACAAGTCAATAAAAGTAAATTCTGCTTTTGGTTTGCCGTATTCAGGTTCTGGCTCTCCTACCATTTGTAGTAACCTGTCGACTACTGCTTTTTTGGGAGTCGTTTCGTCATTCTCCCACCGATATACCGTTCTGGCATTGTAGCCTGTGAGAGCTGCTACATCTTGTACAGTCAGCCCTGCTTTTTCGCGAAGTTGTGTGAATTTCATGGTCATATGATTATTGAATGCCTTTGCTGGGAATAAAATTGACATTTTGTCGCTAAGGTAAAGATATAACCATAACATGCAATAACATCTTTCGTTCTAAATTTGTCAAGATATAAAATGATTCTAAAAATGCTTGATTGGAGCCTTTGAACGACATTTTTGGCAAATATGTACCTAATTTGTACCTATTTCCCATAATATATTGATTATCAAAACACATCACTTTCTGTATTGGAAAGTAACAACAAAAGCGCCGCCCATTTCCCCGGACGGCGCTTTTGTCACAAACACCTCCCCTCTACCCCTGAATCCTATTCACCAAATTTTCCATCACATACCGCTGCATCCGCAAATGAAACTCCTCCACTCGGGCTTCCAGGCGTTTGGACAACATCACCACGACCAGGCTCAGCGCAATAGCCAGCATGGTAGCGAAAAATGCCATGCCCATGTGATCGACCAGCGTTTCGATGTCGCTGGTGGAGATGGCCACCTGGGAAGACGGAGCAACTGGAGCGCCGGCGCCGGTATTGGCGCTCAGGCTGACCGGCTTGATGCTGCCGAGGCTGAGGATGGCCGAAGCGAGTCCCCATACCGTGCCCAGGAATCCGAAAGTCGGGATCAGCGTCTGGCAGATGCCGACCAGCCAGAATTCCTTTTCCAGGGTTTTGTATTGCAGTTCGCCCATGGTTTTGGTGATTTCCAGCGCGTCGGCGGGCGAATTGTTGGAGCGGAATTTAGTGGCCGTTTGTTTGATCAGGTCGGTGAGCATACGCGGCCCGAGGTGGCGCTCCGCCTCGATGGTTTCGAGTTTGATGCGGGTCACGTCTTCGGGATACAGCACGTATTGTTCGGATTCCGGCAGCAGTTTGGCGCTGTAAGCGGCTTCTTCGTAAGTGATGCGCCGGGAAATCGCCTGCAGGCTGAACAGCGCGGTAAAAAAGCCGGCGAACGCGATCACCTGGATAAACCCGTATGGCAATTTGCCGCCCAGGGCAAAGAAAAAGGTTTCTATGGAGGAGCCGGTCGGCGACAGGTGGTAGCCGATGCTGACAATGATGGCGACCGCGATGGCGGCTGCGATGCCTGCGAAAACTTGACTATTTTTAGTGGCAAACATGGTGGGTGATTTTTGAATGTGATGTGATAGGGGTGTTTGGTTTTTACGCGCCCATGGAGGGATGGAACACGGATTGAACGGATGAGACACGGATAAAACGGATTTTTGTGGCCTGTCGGCCACTTCTTCTGGATGATGGGAGGGATTTGGCTCTTTAAGTGCGGGGTCTTATGACCCCGCACATTTCAATTACTGGGAACCGGCCGTTTCGAGATGTCACCTCCTTCCTTCGTCAGGAGATGACACCTCTTCACTAACTTCGCACTGACAGACTTCGCACTTATTCAGCCCCATTTTCCGCTGCGCTTTTTCGGCGTGGCTGCTGGTTTGGCTTGAGGGCTGGCAGTCGGGTCGGCCACAGGCGCGCTGTCCGTCGAAGCGGGCGGCGTTTCGCTTGCTTTCGGCAGCCTCGGACGGAATTCCAGC
The DNA here is from genome assembly GCA_022844265.1 of Saprospiraceae bacterium. GTDB lineage: Bacteria > Bacteroidota > Bacteroidia > Chitinophagales > Saprospiraceae > M3007. The sequence goes on from JALHMA010000068.1 coordinate 18,693, forward strand.
CCGTTGGCGGTAATAACCACCTGTCCGGCCATTTCCCAATCGCTCTGGCTGCCCCCGAGGGCGTAGCGCCCGAAGGCGTAGGTCTGGGTGCGCCGACCGGCAGGTACAATCTTGCCGAACAGGGAAAATGCCTGCGTTGCGGCGCTTTTACTGCCTTTTCGAATGCGCACCATTACGTCGTAGGCGCCCGGTTGTATGTCCTTTTGGTAGAAGTAGTTCAGGCCTTTCTGGTACGCAAACGTGGCGTCCTGGTATTTGCTGGCGCGACTGGGTTTCCAGGTCCGGTTGCCTTGTTGCAGCATCATTTCCACGGAGTTTTTGGCCAGGTCCGTTTGTTGCAACAGGATGACCACGGCGCCCTGGGTCTGTTTCATCAGGTCCACGGCCACCGGATCCTGCGGGGGCGAAGGCGGCTGCGGACTGGTTTCTACGGGTTTTGGCGCGGGTGTGTTTGGGGTGGACGGCGGATAAACCGGCGCCGGTTTTTCGGCAGCGCCGAAGGTGCGGCGCCACCAGGAGCCGTTGTTCCCGTTGGCCGGTTTGTCTGGAGCGTTTGTTGTTTCCTGCTTTGTATCGGGCTTGACAACGGTGGCCACGATGGGCGCCGGGGTGGAATTCACGAGCCGGGATTGCAGGAAATTGAGCACAATGAAAACGCCCAGGGTCCCGATCAGTACGTCGAGCGCTGATACGTAGAGTGGATTGATACCTTTATTCGTCATGGCTTACAGCATGTTGGGTGAATGAAAACCGGCTTCCCGCCTGCGGCTTGCCGGCCTGACCGGACATCTTCGCGTTGCAATGGGTGCAGCGCCCGGCATCCGGCGGATTGGCCTGGGCGCAGTTCCAGCAGGCGACGGTTGTCGGCGCAGGCCCGGCCGGCGGGCAAAGGTTTTGGGGCAGTTTGTAGTTGCAATGGCTACAGCGCGCCGATTCCGGGCGAGCGGTGTGGCCGCAGTTTGGACAGGACATGGAAAAAAAGTTTAAGCGTGCGAAGTCGTCAGTCTGAAGGGTTATTGTCCGATGTAGTGCATATACGACAACCCGATGAGCAGGTTGCGGTTTTTCAGGCCGTCCGGACTGAGAAATTTCAGTCCGTGGGTGTAGCGCACATCGAGGCCTATTTCGCCCCGCTCCATAATCCAGAGCAGACCGGCGCCGGCATTCAGGTTGATGTCGAATCCTTTGTACATATCGTAGCGGCCCTTGCCCATCTCGATTTCGTACTCCGAGAAGTCGGTGCGGGTGTCAACGGCATTGGTTTCAGAAGGGAATTCTACGGTAATTTCTTCCCTGCCCTTGCCGCCGAAGCCGTAGGACAGGCCCGGACCGAGCGCCAGATAAGCGCCGAGGTTGCCGCCGCCGAAGTTTTTTTCAAACATGACCGGAATATCCAGGTAATTCAGGGTTTCTTTGAAGCGGTAGTCGATTACGTCGTGGTCAGACGGGTAGCCGAATTCCGGGCCTTGCCAAAATATGCTACTTTCGCTTTTTAGAAATGCGCCGCGCTGTGTGAAGGCAATTTCAGGCTGCACCGTAAATCGGTTGCCGAGGTTGATTTCCACAAAACCGGCAATATTAGCGCCGACTTGCAGACTCGCGTCGTAGGTGTCGCTCCAGTCGCGGGAGAGTTTGTAGGTGGAAAGACT
>JALHMA010000069.1 GCA_022844265.1 Saprospiraceae bacterium
AACTTTTCACAAATACTGGAATGGGTGCGCGCTGGAGAAGAAGTAGCCATTGCTTTTGGCAAGAAAAAAGAAATTGTTGCTTACATCGTACCGCGTTCCTCCCGTCCCGGCAAAAAGCGTCCGATTGGGCTGTTGGCCGGAAAAGCAACTGCTGTGTTCCACGAAGATTTTAAGATGACCGAGGAAGAATTTATCGGCTTATGAAGTACTTACTTGACACACATACATTGATATGGTCAATCATTGAGCCGGCTAAATTATCAGCAAAAGTCAGGCAAATTATAGAAGACCCGGAACAGCGTATTATGGTCAGTGTCCTCAGTTTCTGGGAAATCTCGCTGAAACACGCCTTGGGCAAGTTGGGGTTGACGCACGTGCAACCTGACGACTTTCCCGCTATCTGTGAAGAAATGAATATTGAAACATTGCCATTAGATGCAGAACAATGTGCTACTTACCATAAATTGACAAAAAATTACCATAAAGACCCTTTTGACAGAATGTTGATATGGCAAGCCAAATGTCTGGCTATTCCAATCCTGAGCAAGGACGAGCAAATGAAACAATATGAATCGGAGGAGGGAATCTCCGTCATCTGGTAATGCAGGTGGTTTCAGGATTAAGTCAATAAGTTACTCCACTTGCAGCGTCAAATCATTCGTCGAACCTACCCTTACGATCTTGTAATTTTTGCCGTACACCGGCGAATAGGCGTCGTCCCAAATCCAGGTTCCATTCGGCTGCTCCCAGATGGCAAGTGTATTGGCGGTACTCAAAACCGGGACCGAAAGACTTTCTCCCGGTTTCAGGGTGTGGTAAATACCGGCCACGTAGAACGAAATATTGGAACCGTAACCCGCAGCGGCATGGCGGATGCGCACCCGCCGGGTGGAATACATCAGGCCGATATACGATTTGTCCGTTGCCGATAACTGCGTGTTCCAGCCGATGGAATAGCCGTTCGTTGTCAGTGAGGCCGATACGGGATATTCCATGATGGAAGCGGCGTCGAAATTGGTGTATTGTGAAGACTCGGCGGTGTTCTTATTCAGCACCTGCTGATCCACTTCCGTGCGCGTCCAGTCCTGCTGCGCATAATACGCATACACGGCACTGGTATTCCAGGGAATGATTGCGAGCGGCTGCTGGTGTTCATGCCGCATGCCCAGCACGTGGCCGAATTCGTGCAGCGCTACACGGCGTACTTCTGTGCCGGAAGTCTGGTCAGTCAACTCCAGGTTCATGGTTTCTTCGCAGGCGTCGATGCTGCTATTGTCTGTTCCGATATACGACCAGTGACCTTCTTCGCCGAATAATATCCGCACATCGGAGGCGCCGGAACTCACCTTGCTGAAATGAACATCCGCGTAGTTTTCCCATTCTTCAGCGCAGGCAAACACCTTTTGCTGCAAAGCCGCGCTGCCGTTCAAAAACCGCACCCGAATCACCGACCCCGGCGTCCAGAAGCGTCCTTTCAAGCCTGAAGCGCGTTCTTCTGCTCCCTCGCCGCTCTCCACTGGCTCTTTGGTCAGGCAGGTATTGGCCTTCAAATCTGCGATTTCAGCAGGCGTAAAATATTGGAGCAACTGTGTGTTGCGATCTTTTTGAGTGGCGCTCCTTTCAGCCAGGTGCGACGTTAGGGAAGGGCAGTCATCCGTGGCGACTTCCGCTTCAGCACTGTCGGATGCAAAAAAGGTCTTGTCGCAGGCAGAAAAGGTCAGCAGGCAAGAAGCGGTTAGCAGGAATAAGGCAGGGAAACGCGGCGTTAGCATGATTTTTTCGTTGAAGAGTGGCGCAAACGAAGGAAAAGAACTGAACGATGTCAACTGTTTCATTCCTGCAAAACAGAACAATTTTGGGATTTATTTAAGACTTTCTGTAATCTGGTAACGTTATACAGACAAGTTGATTCCAAAAAACAACCCTACCTTTGCAATGCAGGCGCAAACCCGCCTGCCTATTTGTGCCCTGCCCATGAAAGTAGTGATCCCTGTTGCCGGCGCCGGGATGCGCCTGCGCCCCCACACATATACCCAGCCCAAGCCATTGATGCCTGTGGCCGGCAAACCGATTATCCGGTTTATTGTCGATAAATTAGTCGAGGTCGGACTAACCGATTTTGTATTTGTGATCGGCTATCTCGGCGAAAAAATCCGCGATTACATCGAGGTAACTTATCCAGATCTGCAAACGGAATTTGTGTACCAGGAAGACCGCGCCGGATCGGCCCACGCCATCATCACGGCCCGGGAAGCCATCGAGGACGAAGACGAGATCATCATCGCTTTCGGAGATACCATTTTTGATGTCGACCTGCGGCAGTTTCTCGATTGTCCGCACTCCTGCCTGGGTGTTAAAAAAGTCATGGATCCGCGCGAATTTGGGGTGGCAGAACTTGATTCCAACGAAATGGTGATGCGCATGGTCGAAAAACCGCGTATTCCGAAGTCCAATATGGCCATCGTCGGTCTATACAAGGTAAAACAGGTGTCGGCACTGCTCAAAGCCATCGACTACCTGATTCAGAACGACGTGCGCACGGTAGGCGAATTCCAACTTACCGATGCCCTGCAACGCCTGATCGAACAGGATATCCCGTTTCAGTCGATCACCGTGCAAAACTGGTTCGACTGCGGTCGCAAGGAAGTGCTGCTGGAAACCAACGCCATGTTGCTCAGCCAGCGCGGATACGCCAGTGATATGTTCAACATTCCGGAGTTTGAAAACGTCATTTTTATCCACCCGGTGGCCATCGGCGCCAATTGTAATATCGCCAACAGCATTATCGGCCCGCACGTATCTATCGGCGACAATGCCAATATTCAACATTCTATCGTGAAAGACAGCATCATCGGCAATTTCACCTCGCTCGACGAAGTAGTGCTCAAACATTCCGTGATCGGCAGCGATACCAGCATCCGGGGCATCAATATGAGCCTGAATATCGGGGATAATACGGAGATTGATTTTCACTAAAAAGGTTGATGAGGGTTGATAAAGGTTTATAAGGGTTGATATACATCCGCTCGGAAATGAAGCGATTTTACTTTTTCCGAGCGGATGTATATCAACCCTTATAAACCTTTATCAACCCTCATCAACCTTTTTAATCGGTTCCGCTACCCGCATAATTTCCCCGGTGTATCCGCGTTTTGGAAAAAAAGCCATTTTGCAAACAACCTTTTTGCCCAAATCTGCGCCTTTGCTGATGGTTTGGCAGTTGAAATAGTCAATTTTGGACAAAAAATCGGTTCAAAAGCCTGAAGCGAAGACGACCAAACCATCAAGCCATCAAACCATATCATCAGGATTCATCACACAAATCAGGCGAATCACAGTCAAGCATGAGAAATTTTTTAAAAATATCGGCAGTCTTAAGTGTAGTACTGCTGGCCGGATGTGTTACACAAAAGAAAAAAGACGCTGAGCCGGGCTGGTTCAAAAAAGGTTATCACAACCTTACCTCCAAGTACAATTATTGGTTCAATGCCGATGAATTGTTTCGCCTCACGGAGGTCAAACTGGCTGCCGAGCACAAGGATAACTACAACCAGATACTGGATGTGTATCCTGCCGCCGCTGTTAATCCACAATCGGCCCTGGCCGATCTGGATAATGTTATCATGAAAGCCTCTAAAGGTATCGCCCTGCACCGGGTAAGCGACTGGGCCGACGACTGTTACACCCTGATCGGTCAGTCTCAATTTATGAGGCGCGATTTTGAAACGGCAGAATCGACGTTCAAATACATCAAAGACGAGTACGATCCCAAGAAAAAAAGCAAGAGCAAACTGAAATCCGGCAAAAAGAAAAAGGACAGCGTTAAAAAGAAAAAACTAACCAAAAGGCAAAAGAAAAAAGCGGCAAAAAAACGGAAGAAAGAAAGAGAAAAGAAGAAAAAAGAAGCGGCAAAAAACAAGAAAGCCGGTATAAAAACCACCACGCCCGCGCCAGTTAAACCCACGCCACTCCCCAAGGAGAAAGTGGAAGAACTCACTTTGGAAACCGACAACCCTTACACCAAGGGCATGGAGCGCACTTCCGCTTTCCCACTTGCCATGATCTGGTATGGCCGTACGCTGACCGAACGCGACAAGTACGACGAGGCCGAATTCCTGTTCCGCGATCTATGGGAAGACCGCTTCTTCCCCGAGGCCATGCAGGACGAACTGTACACTGCAGAAGCCTATCTGTGGATCAAACAAAAACGCTACGACCGGGCCATCGACCCATTGTCCAAAGCCATCGAGCGCACTAAGAAAAAACAAACCCGCGCCCGCCTGGCCTACATCCTGGCACAACTTTACGAGCGCGCCGGACAAAGCGACGGCGCCTACGCTGCCCTTGAAACCGTATTGAACAGTTCGCCCAATTATGAAATGGAGTTCAATGCCCGGCTGCGCCAGATTCAGGCCGGTTGGTCAAACAGTAAAATAACCAGCGCAGACGCCAATAAGAACCTGGATCGCATGTTGAGAGATGATAAAAACCTCGAATACCGCGATCAGATTTATTACACGATGGCCGATATTGCCCTGAAAGACGGCCTGAAAACGGATGCGATTGCACTGCTGCGCAAATCGCTCGATTTCAACCAGGGCAATACCGTTCAGCGGGCCGAATCTTACCTGAAACTGGCCAACCTGTATTTTGAAGCCGAAAATTTTGTACAGGCTAAAAATTACTTCGACAGTACCCTGACGGTATTGCCGGCCACCGATGAGCGATTCAAATCTGTAACCGACTACGCTACCAATCTGAAAGACATTGCGCGCCTGATCCAGACGATTGCGGCCAACGACAGTATTGTGCGCATTTATCGCATGTCCGACGCCGAACGCAAAGAGTTCGGTAAAAACCTCAAAAAACAACGCCAGGAAGAAGCAGAAGCCGCTGCAAACGCCCTTGCCAGTAAAACACCCGCGCCGACAACTTCCAAAGCGCCGACGCCGATAGCAGGCGCTAAAGCCAGCACCTTCTACTTCTACAATGAATCGTTTCTGAAAAAAGGCCGTAAAGACTTCAGCCGTACCTGGGGCGACCGCAAACTGGAAGATAACTGGCGGAGAAGCAACCGACCCATCAGCGGCCTGCCCGGCGAAGATGTGGTCGGCGCGGACAGCGCGCAGACCAATGCCGTGAGCGAAGCCGAACTGACAGATATGTTTAAAAACATTCCTACCAGCGAAGCGGAACTGGCAGTACTGCACATTGCCACCTACGAAGCGATGTACCAACTGGGTACCTTGTTCAGAGATCGCCTGCAAAACAACGAGCGCAGCACAGGCACCCTGGAAGAAATGCAGAACCGCTACCCGGAAACCGACCGCTATGAAAAAGAGACCTGGTATTACTGCTATCTCGGTTTCTCCGACCTTAAAAATGCCGCCCGTGCACAATACTATTTGGACAAATTGGTGGCCAAACACCCCAACAGCTCCTACACCCGGGCGCTGACTGACCCGAATTTCAGGAATTCCAACAAGGAAAAAGAAGCGGAACTCAATAAATACTACGAACAAACCTATACGGCTTTTCAGTCGGGCAAGTATAAAGATGCCTTTGAGTTGTGTACGGAAGCGCCCAAAAGATACGGCTCCCAAAATCCGCTCATGGCAAAATTTGCCTTGTTGGGCGCACTCTGTGTCGGCAACCTTCAGGGCAACGAAGCATACTGTACGGCGCTTTCAGAAGTGATTGCCCGTTTCCCGGACAGCCCGGAATCGACCCGTGCCAAAGAAATTGCCCGCGTTATCAGCTGCAAAGGATTTGAAGTAGCGGAAACGCCCAAAAAGCCGGAAAAAGCGGTCATCGACGACGCTTTCACCCGCGAGGATGATAAATTGCACTACTTTTTAGTAGCCCTCAGCGGCGAAGTGCGCGTAGACGATGTCAAAGCCTCCATTTCGGATTACAACCGCGAAAACCATAAACTGGAACAACTGCGTATTTCCAATATTTTCCTAGGCACCGATACGAACGAACCGATCATCGTGATCCGAAAATTCGACACCAAAGAACAAGCCATGCGTTTTCACGCGGAGGTGAGCAAACAGAAGAGTTTTTTGGGTGAAACGGATAAAAAAACGTACAAAAAGCAATTTTATGCCATTACCCAGGAGAATTACCGACGGGTATTGAAAAACAAAACCCTGGAGGGGTATCGCCAGTTTTTTGAAGAGAATTATCTGAAATAAGGTTGTTTCTTAGTGGGTGTCTCAAGGGGTTGATGAGGGTTGATAAAAAAAGGTTGATAAAGTTGATAATAGCTGCTCGAATTGAGTTTAATCACTTCAATGAGTGGCCCATATCAACTTTATCAACCTTTTTTTATCAACCCTCATCAACATTCTGAGATGCCCACGTGCATTTTACAATCTCTCCCCATTTTTAACGTTTTTTACCCCAAAACAACGACTATGCGTATTTTTCTTTTCGTTTTGCTACTGCTTTGCATCACTCGTACAGAAACTTTTTCTCAAAATTACCACACCGTAAAAACCACTTCTGAAAAAGCCCTGGAGGCATTCAATGAAGGTCGGCTGTATATGCAACGGCAAGAAGCGGCTATCGCATTGGGCTATTTTGAAAAAGCGCTCAAAAACGATGAAACCTTTATAGAGGCCCGGCTTGCATTGGCAGAAACTTATGAGGAACTCCGCGATTTTTTCAAAGCCGAACGCGCCTACGAGGAAGCCCTTGCATTGGACAGTACTTTTTCCCCCGCGGCGTTCTTTTTTTTGGCAAAGGTGGAATGGCAATTAGACAAATTTGAGGAATGCGCCGCTCACCTGAACAGCTACCTGCAAAGCAGTCCGAAAAATGCCCGGAATAAAAGCATTGCGGAAAAACTGATTATCAACGCCCGGTTTGCCGCAGAAGCCGTCAAAAAACCGGTCCCGTTTCAATTGCGCAATACCGGTCCCGGTATCAATACAAAAGCAGACGAATATTTCCCCTCGCTTACGGCGGATGGCGGCACCCTGATTTTTACCCGCAACGAAGGGTTCGACGAAAATTTTTACAGCAGTAGCCTGAAAGATACCCTCTGGCAGACTGCCACGCCGCTCGATGGCGTCAACACCCCCGATAATGAAGGCGCGCAAAGTATCAGCCCCGATGGTTCCTGGCTTGTTTTTACTGCCTGCAACCGGCGCAACGACGGCTCGCAGGGCAGCTGCGACTTATACTGGTCTCAATTGAAAAACGATGCCTGGACCAAACCGGTACCGTTCAGCGCAGCCATCAATTCATCAGACTGGGACTCCCAGCCTACCATCAGCGCCGACAGTAAAACTATTATTTTCAGCAGCAGGCGGCCGGGCGGACAAGGCAAGGAAGACATCTGGATGACCGTCCGGCAGACCGGCGGCAAATGGAGCAAACCGCAAAACCTCGGCCCCGGCATCAATACGGGAGGGGTGGAACAAACACCTTTCCTGCACCCCGACGGACAATCGCTGTACTTCGCTTCCGACAGCCTGCCCGGAATGGGCGGCATGGACTTGTATGTGGTGCGGCGCACATCCGACAGCACCTGGGGTGTTCCGCTCAACCTGGGTTATCCCATCAATACAAAAGCCAATGAGGTGGCCCTCACGGTAAGCCTCGACGGACGGACGGCCTACTACGCTACCAACCGGTCCGGTGGCATAGGCGGCCTCGACATTTACAGTTTTGCATTGCCCGAATACGCCCGCCCGCAGCCGGTAACTTATGTCCGCGCGCATGTTCGCGATGCTGTCACCGGACAACCATTAGTGGCTAAAATAGAATTGACCGATCTCGGTACCGGGCGTTCTTTCCTTTCGGCAAATACCAAACCCGACGGCTCATTCCTTGCCTGCCTGCCGGCAGGGAAATCGTACGGCTTGAATGTGAACAAGGAAAAATACCTGTTTCACTCCGAAAATTTCAACCTGACCGGTTCGGCTACCGTCGACAAACCGTTTTTGCTGGAAATTGATTTACAGCCTATTACATTAGATACCAACGGTCATATAGCAGGCAAACCCATTGTGCTTCGCAACGTGTTTTTTGAAACAGGCTCGGCTGAACTGCGACTCGAATCGACCGCCGAACTCGACCGGCTGCTCGATTTGCTGGTGAACAATGCCTCTTTGCGCATCCAGATCAACGGACACACGGATAATGTGGGCACCGACGCGTCCAACCAGCAACTGTCCGAAGCGCGGGCCAAAGCCGTGTACGATTACCTCTGCACCAAAGGGCTTGCTGCCAGTCGCCTGAAATACAAGGGTTACGGAGAAGCCCAACCGCTTGACAGCAACGATACGACAGAAGGCAGAACCAGCAACCGGCGCACGGAGTTTATCGTGTGGTGAGGTTAATAGGTTGATGAGGGTTTATAAAAGTTGATAAAGGTTGATGACTTAACGTTATTGAAGGAGTGGCTTTCCAAATACCCAAAGCCGAAGCGTTTAAATCATGTAAATCCTCCCATCCATAGCATCAGGGTCAAAAAAAGAGGGGCGAACGTTGTTTCGTTCACCCCTGCATATAAGGACACCCGCGCTTCAATCGGGCGGGTGGAAGGACGGCAGGCCCCTCGAAGGAGGCTGCTACCGTTTTCTTGACTTTCGTAGTAGCATGGCGTTTACGCCGTCGGGACAGGCGCCATTTATGGCGCTGTAATATTCGGCCATAAATGGCCTCCTCCCGACGGCGTGAACGCCATGCTACCATGCCTTATTTTACAATTTCACCAGTTTCCGGGTCAAACCCGCGCCGTTTTTATCCCGCAAAGTTAAAAAATAAACGCCGGGCTGCCACTGATGGTCAACTATTTCAAGCACCTGCTCTCCATCGGGGATATTATCAAACCATTGACTGTCAATAAGTTTCCCATTGATGTCGCTCACATCGAGGCGAATATCGCTGCTTTCCAGCAGGGTAAAATTCACGCGCAATGAGCCGTCGGTGGCCGGGTTGGGCCACACCACCACATCGCTGAGCACCCCGGCTACTTCACGTGCCGGGGTCGGGTTCAGGCCTTCGGGCAAGTCCACATGTTGATCGATATACAAGCGGTATTCGCCGCGGCCTAATGTTAGCGACATGGATCCACTACCGGGTACTACAATCGTATCGCCGGTATAGTATTCAAACCATTGGCCGGTTCCGTTGCCTGCAGGGAAAGTTACCGTAGTGGTCAAGCCGCTTGTGCTGACATTGGCTACCACAAATACATCCAGGTCTGTGCCGTTCAGTCGGATCGTACGCAGCGCTCCACCACCGATATTTAACTGAAAATCAGTGGTTTCAAAGACATCGTGGTTTTTGCGCAGGTTCAACAAAGCAGACACCACGTCATGCAGGCGCCGGCGATACGGATCGTTGAGATAATCCCAGCGGATGGGCTTGGGACTTGTACGGCAATTTCCATTGATGGTACCATCTTCACAATAATTAATCGGGAAATCATATCCCATTTCACCAAACTGCCAGAGCATTTTCGGGCCGGGAACGGTATATAACAGGTTGCTCATCAATTCAATACGACGCATTCCGATCGGGAGCGACTTGATATTATAGTTGGCCGTAGTACTGCCGTTTATTTTACATTCATAAGCGATGCGCTGCTCGTCGTGGCTTTCCATATACCCTATCAGGTGGGGAACCGACCAGTTGCGCTGTACGTATGAAATGCCGGCCAGGCTAGTGTTGACGCCGCTCGAAAAGCCGAGGGCAACGTTCTTGTAGGCTTCCCACATATTGCCCCAGAGCATCATGCCGTATTCGGCCAAAACCTTTTCTTCCGAGTTATCGGCAAAATGTTCCAGAATGACATACGTTTCCGGGTCAATGTCCCAGATAAAGTCGGCGTAATCTTTCCAGATGGCCACCCGGGAAGCGTCGTATTGTCCCCAGGCGCCTGTATTTCCCAGGGTGTTTTTCTGGGTAAATCCTTTTGACAAGTCGAAACGGAACCCATCGAACCGGAACTCCTCCAGCCAGTATTTGACACAATTTTTAGTGTACGTTTTGGTAGCGAGGCTCTCGTGGTTGAAGTCGTTGAATACGTTAAAATCGTGCCTGGCGATTGGATTTAGCCAGGGATTATTGGCAGCCGGGCGGGGCGGGTTGGTAGTGACATCCCAGTAGAGCTGAGCCAGGGGGCTTGCATCGGTAGCCTGGTTAAAAACTACATCCAGTATCACTGCAATGCCGCGCTGGTGGCAGGCGTCGATAAACATTTTCAGCGCCTCGGCAGTACCGTAATATTTATCCAGCGCTTTGTGGTAAGAAGGGCCGTAGCCCCAGTTGATATTGCCGTCAAATTCATTGACCGGCATCAATTCGATGGCAGTGATGCCGAGTTTTTCCAGGTAGTCGAGCGTATCGAGCAGGGTTGGGTAATCGTGCCGGGCCAGAAAATCGCGCACCAGCAATTCGTACACGACCAGTTCATTTTTTGCCGGGCGTACATAGTCGTTGGCCTGCCAGTCGAACGGCGTTTGGGCCGTTTGCAGCACAGAAACAATACCCGTAGTCAGTCCGTACGGATATTCTGGCAGGTTCGGGTAGGTTTCATCGGGTATAAATGGGTCGTTCCCGGGGTCGAGCACCAGGGTACTCAACGGGTCGGCAATCTTCAGCGAGCCATCTACCAGATATTGAAAACGAACAATTTGTCCGGGTTGAAGTCCGCTCAATTCGACCCACCAGGTATTGCCGTCCAGGCTCTTGCGCATCTGAAAATCAGGATCGGGCAACCAGTTGCTGAAATCGCCGACGGCATAAACCACCTGTTTTGCCGGAGCGTATAAAACAAGGCGCGCAGTGGTATTGTCGATATAGTTGATACCCCATTCACTCCCGGCAGGCGGGTCCTGCGCAGGCAGGTTTTCCGGGATGACATAATAAAAAACGGAGGTGTCCTGTGCGGTAGCGGTCACGGCCACAAAACTAACCTCGTGCAGTCCTGATCCCATTGCTGTCACGGTCGTTTCCAGCAGATCTCCTTCAGTGGTAGCGAGCAGGTTGCCATTGTCGTACAAAGTCAGCGTACCCGATTGGGAAGCCGCGGCCCGAACCGGTATTTGTGTGCCGGGGTCAACCACCAACGACGGGGCCTCCGGTTCAAAAAATACCGTTTGAAGCGGCGCATCATCCGGGTACACATTGTAAAAAATATCAGACCCATCGGCTGCGCGACCGACGATAGAACCTGACTGGTTGCGAAAAACAAAAGCCAGGCTGGATACCGTTTCGCCGGGCTGGATGTTAAAAAACTGCTGGATATTGATCGTTTTCTTCCATATATTGGGAGAAACGTTCTGCATGGCGCCCAGCGGATCGGCAATGCCCCAGGTAGTGACCACATGTTGCCATCCCTGACCTGCGGAAGTAAGAACGCCCATGTGGGCATACACCGGCGAAACGCCCGTGAGTGCGCCGTTGCCCTGTGTGGCGTCAAAAAAAATAGTGACATTTCCAGACTGCGTCGGGAAAACTGGTTCACAACTGACCTGGGCGACCACGCGCAGCGTCAGCACTAAAAGCGGCAAGAGGACTAATTTTTTCATACCGGAAATGATCGGATTTGGTGAAATAGAAAATCCTATTCCACCAAAATGGCGAAATAGGATAGGGTAAAGTGTGTTTTCAACGCAAAGAAACAATATTGCAGGATAAGCCCGACCTTTTTTTGGCACTTCGTTTAAAGTAGTCTAATTTTCCCCTGATTCTGAAACAGACACCCATGCAACTCGACTTCCAGCCGCTTTTACTTGAATTGAAACACCCGTTTCGTTTAGCCACCGGCATGCGCACCCACACCAATGCGATGATGACCCAAATCAGTATGGGCGGACTGACCGGTTATGGAGAAGCCGCTATGCCACCTTACTATGGCGAAAACCATCAAAGCGCCGCCGTTTTTTTAAACCTGGCAGCCACCAGGCTCCGGCAATATCACCACCCGCTTTCCGCGCCCATGATAGCGGCCCTTATGCAGGAAATCGATGCCCTGGCGCCCGGAAATCATGCCGCCAAAGCAGCGGTCGATATTGCATTGCACGATCTTTGGGGCAAAATGGAGGGCCGGCCCTTGTGGGCATTGTGGGGGCTGTCGCCTGAAAAAATGCCCCCGACCAGTTTCACGCTGGGTATTGACAGCCCGGACATGCTGCGCAAAAAATTAGAAGAGGCCGGCGATTTTCAAATCCTGAAAATCAAATTGGGCGCTGACGACGACCGGGGCATTATTCGCACCATACGGGAACTGAGCGACAAACCTATTTATGCCGATGCCAACCAGGGCTGGCAGGATCGCCAGGCAGCGCTCGATCTGATTTACTGGCTTCAGGAACAACAGGTGCAATTAATAGAACAGCCGTTCCACAAAAACGACCTCGAATCGTCGGCCTGGCTCACAGAACGATCGCCCTTGCCCATCATCGCCGATGAAAGTTTTCAACGGATGACCGATTTGAACCGCATGACCGGTTGTTTTCACGGCGTGAATGTAAAATTGATGAAATGTACGGGACTTGCGGAAGGGTTTCGAAGCATCCACGCTGCCCGGGCCAAGGGGCTTCAGGTGATGATCGGCTGTATGACCGAAACCTCCTGCGCTATTACGGCAGCGGCACAAATAGCCCCGCTCTGCGATTTTGCAGACCTCGACGGTTGCTGGCTGATCCGCAACAATCCCTTCGAAATGCCAGAACTGGCTCAGGGTATCATTCAACTGAACAATGCCCCCGGACTGGGGTTGTATTCAAAACAGACCTGACGAGTTGGCATTCCGGAGGCTTAAAAACGGTTTCTAAAAAAATGTGCACGATTTTTGAGCGTGTGAGGTAACAAAAGGAACCCTTTGCGTCATAAAGCGTGTTTACAACCGTTGTTACAAAAAACAAGTCCCTAACCACATCAATTTAGATCACTATTCGCCCCTGGCAAAAGATATATGGATAATCAATCAATCCAGTTTATGGTGGATTTCACCATGCCTCAAGACCTCCCGGAAGACTTTGTAAGCCGGATTCCCCAACAAAGAGCAGAAGTCAACCGCTTGTTGAGTGAAGGAAAAATCCTCAATTACTCCCTCTCGCTCGAGCACTCCAAGTTATGGGTCGTTTTTTCCGTTCAGTCCGAGTCCGAACTCATCGAACTCATAGAACGTATGCCGCTTACCCGTTTTATGAAATATCGCGTCAGCGAGTTGACTTTCTACAATGCCTCCAATCCTTTCGTGCAGGCGTTTTCCATGAATTAACGTATTGTCGGCATCAGTATCTGGACGCCACAAAAATCACGCTGTCTTCCATGGAGCCTTGATGAAGAATACCTTCACCAAAGGCCATAATAGTATGTTGTTTGAATCCCATGTGCAACCAATCGGAAATCTATAACCCGCTTTTCAAAAAAATCCCGAATTTTTTCGCCGGGAAAAAATTCGGGAAGCTTCTTTGGATCAGGAAATACTAAGATCCCTCCAATCCAGGTAGCGTTGATTTTTTGTCAACAGAAACATAGACGTGTTCGAGGTATTGCTGGGAAGGACGACAAGCAGGTCGTAGCCGCTTAGAAAAAAATGGCCGTAACCATAAAATTTTGATATGCCGGTGTCGAAATATTCCTCACAAAACTGGGTGTAATTGCTGGATTTACTCAGAATTTTAAAGCCAATCGTATCATGGCCGGGATTGTGTTTGTCTATCACAAAGATGTCCTGGTTGGGCATCATCAGAAAATCGTAGTCCAGGCTGTCGGAAAAATTCAAGGCTGTTTCCGCATGAACAACCGCGAGAATATTTTTAAGATACCCTCTCCCGTGTAGGGGCACTACCGACGCTAATGTATCTTTATCCCAGGCATACACTTCCGTTTTGTTCACACCGTGCCGTTTGACCAAATAAATGCAGTTATCGCCTTCCGTGGCGAGTATTTTGAACAGTCCCTGGGTTTCATTCGGCTTAAAAGTCCCTTTTTCAGCCGGAGCGGTTATCGGAAGCGACACATCTGCCTGACCGGGAATCTGAATAAGTAAGGTGCCGGTTAATACCCCCCCAATTTCGGAATTGTAATTAACGTCGCCAAACGGCACAATGAAATGGATACTGTCATCCGTAATCAAATTTTGGTTGTTAGCGCCACCGCTGTTGATGGTTACAGTGCTGTTATAAGTCGACTTTCCGATCAGGGTAACCCCAACGGTCATAGTCGGTGCATTAAAAGGGATGGGATTGTTCGCGCCATCTACTTTTGTTAAAACAAAGGAGAGGCCCGGATCTGCGGCTTTAACATTAGAGACTTTAACTGGCATAGTGTGTTGTTTTGTTTTGTTGAAAGTTGAGATTGTTGAGCGAATGAGAAAGTTGATGAGGTTGATATTCAACTGCTCGAAAATCGACAGGTACCCACTGTGGATCGCACTTCGCACTGCCGGCTTCGCACTTTTAACGACTTCGCACTTCGCACTGCCGGCTTCGCACTATTTAGGCTTCGCACTTCGCACTGCCGACTTCGCACTATTTAGGCTTCGCACTTCGCACTATTTAGGCTTCGCACTTTTAACGACTTCGCACTTTTTTATTCCACGAGCACAAACCCTGCCCAGAAAAACGGGTGCTGGTATTTTTCGCGCATTTCTTGTTGCGCAGCGCGGAAGGCATTGGGAATCGACATTTTCTGAACCAGCCATTTCTGGTAAAAAGCCGTCATTAATTCCTGCGTAGCCGCATCGGGCACCCGCCAGAGGGACATAACGAGGTGTTTTGCGCCTGCGATTTTGAAAGCCCGTTGCAGGCCGTACACACCTTCGTCGCCCTGGATATCGCCCAGACCTGTTTCGCAGGCGGACAGCACCACCAGTTCGGTATGGGAGAGATCCATCTGTGCGATTTCATAAGCCGTCAAAATGCCGTCTTCCATATCCGTCCGATACGGTTTTCCGGATGCCCAGGCATAGTTTCCGCCAGCCAGCACAAGCCCCGAGCGCATCATAGGGAGCTCGGAAATCTTAAAAACAGGCTCCTCATTCCTCATACCTCCTCCCTCATGCCTGATTTTGGGGTTGGGGTAAAAAAATCCGTGCGTGGCGAAGTGTAATACGCGGGGCGACGTAGTGCCGGAGTGACTGTCAGTCACCCCGGCACCTGGCACGACCGCCTCACGTTGTCCGATCATTTTAAAGGCCTCTTCCGTAGCGGCATATCCTTTCCGAACCTCCGGTTGCAAGCCAGCAGCGTGCATGGTTTGTTCGATCTGGTCCACTTCTTTTTCTGTTCCTTTCAGGTAGTTCCAGGGTGTGGCGCGCAGCGTGATATCTTCATTTGTTTTCACTTCAGCGAGGGCGGTAGTATCCAGATTGTACCGGATGCCGCCGAAAAGCAGGGCGGTCGTCGTGGTGACCGGGTGACTTGAAGTCACCCCGTCACCACGACCGGCACCCATCGCCAACTGCCGGGTGCTGCCAACTTGCACCAGGTTATACTGTTCCGCCAGCAATTGACCATCGGGGAGCGCCAATGCGGCGAGGTTTACGCAGTGCAACAGACCCGAAGGGGAAAAATAAACGGTTGTTACAGTCTTGCCACCAGGCGATGTAGCCTTGAGGGCTTTTTCAATCGGCTGCCAAAGCAATCGGTACAAAGTTTCTTCCGGATTAGCGCCCCGGTCAGCCGTGGCGTAAAGCCTGTCGACATAATCCGATTTTCTGACGCTGGAAGTTTGAACCAGGGCTTCGATTTGCTTCCCTTCACAGAGCGCAATGAATTGAGGTTCGCCGGCTCCCGGGCGAAGCAGCATTGCAGCGTACCGGACGGTATCCGTGGGTTTGGGGTTGCTGTATTGATAATGTACAAACTCGATGACTACCTCATCCGGTTGAAGCCTGAACTGCACGTCCTGCCAACTGAACTGACGCATCGCTTCACCATAACCGGCAACGCTGCGGGTCAGTTCTTTTTCAAGTTTATTGCTTTCTATTTCCAGCGTTTGCACTCCATTTCGTTCGGCAAGAGGTTTGGCGTATTCAGCCGCAAGGCGGCGGTGGTATGATTTGTACAGGTTGAATTTTTCTGCGGCGGCAGGATCGGCTGATGCCAGTTTTCGCACCTGAGAAACGGCGTTTAACAAAAAACCTTTGTAGAATAACACATCGTTGTAGCAGGTAGCCGTCATACCCGGCTGGATGCTGGAAAAAGAGCAGTTTTTGCTCAGCCCATCAGCAAAGTCCTGAATATAGGATGTCAGTTCGTGTTCTGACAGGTGCCTGGAGGCATTGACAAGTAATTTTTTTTGGGTTGCCGCAGCCTCCATCAGATAAAACTGGGCAATTTTCCGGTTGCCGGAAGCCCAGTACAAAGACGCCAGGAAATCCAGGTTCGATGAATAGTAAGGATGCTCTTTTCCAAGTAGTTTTGTATATAAGGTATTGCATTCCAGCAGCAGGGGTTCGGCTTTATCGTGTTGCCCCATTTCAAAATACAATACTGCCAGGCTTTCTTTATTAAGTACGTTGTCCGGGTGTTCCACACCGAGGGCTTTTTCTCCGAGGGTCTGTGCCTGCAGGTAAAACGATTCGGCCTCCTGGTATCGTCGCATACCGTGGTACAAGTTAGCCAGGTGGTTCAGACTGAGCACAAATCCCGGATGTTCTTTTCCCAATGTCTTCTCCCAAAGGTTTTTGGATGCAATCAGGAGCGGCTCCGCTTGATCGAAACGACCCGACACCTGGTACATAACGCCCAGGTTATCCAGCGCCAGAATATAGTTTTCACTTTCCCGGTCGCCGGCTTTTTCCCGGATGGCGATGGCTTCCAGGTAAAGTTGTTCGGCTTTATGGTAGTTGTGCAGGGCGTAATACAGGTTGGCCAGGTTATTCAGGCTGGAGGCATAGGCGGGGTCGTCTTTGCCTAATACTTTTTCCCGGATGGCCATGGTCTCCAGGTTGAGGCTTTCGGACTTTTCGTACTGTCCCATTTGCATGTACAGGCTGGCCAGGTTACTCAAGGCATCGGCGTATGCAGGGCTTTCTTTGCCGGTCGCTTTTTCCCGGAGGGCCAACACTTCAAGGTAAAGCAGTTCGGCTTTTTCATATTGCCCCATTCCGTCGTAGAGGACGGCCAGGTTGTTCACACTTTTGCCATACTCCTGGTCGTCCGAGCCCAATACTTTTGCCCGAATGGCTTTGGATTCCAGGTACCAGGGTTCCGCTTCGTCGTACACGCCCTGGAAATATAGCACCCTTCCGTGGTTGAAACAGGCGCTGCCGTAAGCGCGCGATAGGCGGCCGCATTGTTCCAGTGCGATTTTTTCGGCGGCGGCGCTTGCCTGCATGGCGTCGGGAAAATCATTGTTGTTGGTATGCGCGCGGGAAATCAGGATGAGGCTGTCTACCTGGCTTTCAAATATACAAACTTCTACAGGTGTTTGACTACGAAGAGCAGCGGTAAAAAAGAGCAGGAAAAGGGTGTTTTTCATGTTGGCTTATCTGTTTTGGACCACACTCCCAATTTTCGCTGAAAATTAAACAATAACTGCGTTTCAACAATATAAATACTGTTTTTTTTCGCTCAAAACCTTCATGAAAAATAAATCGTTCCTGGTTATATTGTCAACACAAAGTGGTTTTGAACGAGAAGAACAAGCAATTCGGTGATTACCAATGCTTTCTCAACTTTTACCCGCCGAAGCCTTTTTAACCGCCATAGCCCGGGGGCGAAGGAGGGTTCTCAACCACTCAACTTTTAGTATCGTAGCCGCCTTTTTGCTACCAGGTACGGACAAAAAGCGGCTCATTCATTTTTTTTTCGGGCTGATCATTCGGGAGGTGGATTTTCCCAGTCAGGCGCAGACTTCTGTCGCTGATACCTTCGGCGGTTTCCAGAACGGTCAATTCTGCCGCTTGCCCAATGGTCAGACAGGCGCCCGATTCGAGCCGCAGGGCGTTGATTTCGACATGGCCATTTTTGATAACAGGCGTCGCATGGGTGCTGGTTGATACATCGGGGATAAGAACATTGGAAAATTCATTTGGCACAACGCCTCTGCTCCAGTTGGCAGCGCAATACCAGTCGTTCACCCTGCCCGGGGCGCCGCCTTTCCAGGTATTGGTTTTTTGAGCGTTCAATGTAACTTGGCATCCAAATAACAGGGTGATTACAGTAGCGAAGCATAAGACTGTATTTTTCATATTGTATGTCATTTTTGCGTGGAAAATCAGTTCTTTTGTACTCTTGTACGGTTGGGTTGAAAACCATAACCCTGCTTTTCAAAAAAATTTATGAAAAAAGTTTTTTTCCAAAACGATGCTGAATTGCTGGCTGCTTTGATGGGCAGCGAGCCGGACAGACGAAGGGCTTTGCAGCATTTTTTTGAAAACCCGCGGCTGCTGCAATGGGTGACGCGCCATGTGCGGATGCAGGGCGGCAGCGATCAGGACGGGAAGGATGTATTCGAGGAGGCCTTTATTGTATTCGAACGGCAAGTGCGCACCGGGCATTTTCGTGGAGAGAGTTCTCTGGAAACCTGGTTTCACGGCATCGCGCGCTGGCAATGGCTGGTTTTCCGGCGAAAACAGCGCCCGACGCTCGATGTAGAACAGGCTGTTTTGCCTTCTGTGGAGCAAACACCGGAAAAAATTTTAATTTTGGAAGAAAGGAGGGTTATCCTTCAGCAATTGCTTGTACAAGTAGGCGAACGATGCCAAATGTTGCTTGGTTTATTTCAGTTGAACCATTCGATGCGCGAAATCCGGGAAATACTGGGCTATTCCAGCGACCAGGTGGCTGCCAACGAAGTACACTCCTGCCGGGAGAAATTGAAAAAAGTCATCCATCAGCACCCCGAAAGTTTCGATGTGCTCAAGAATCGCGCTGAATCATGAATGAAAAGTTGTACACCTTAATTGAAGATTATAACCTGGGCAGGCTTGCACCACCTCAGTTAGAAGCATTCGAAGCCGCGCTCGCTTCCGATGCGGCATTGGCCGCTGCCGTCCGGGCACAGCGGGTGGAATGGGAGGCGCAGGAAATGCTGGCGGAAAATGTGCTGCGCGCACAAATCCGGCAGGCATTTGTCGAACAACCGCCCCAGACACAACACTGGTTTCTAAAAAACTGGAAATGGACGGTACTTACGCTTCTTTTTTTGGGACTTGCCGGTGTTTTGTTTTTTCAAAAAAGGCCTGCTACTACTGAAGCACCCACCGAAATTATACCTTCTTCGACTTTCCCAATGGACACCGTCCCGGCGCGCGATTCGATTGCGCCAAAACCGGAAAAGCCGGATGGACAGAAATCTCCAACGCTGGATACACGAAAATACGCTGTGGCTGCTTACCGCGTCCCGGATGGATTGACTACAATGCGTGGAGCGGAAACGGAAGACACGCTGGCCCTGGCAAACAAGGCCTTCAGCGACAAAAACTACCGCCGCGTGCTTCAGTTACTGGCCACTTTACCGGCTGATGAACCCCAGGAAGCACTGGCGCTGCGGGCTCATGCGCAGTTCGGCGCCGGCAGATATGCCGATGCTGCCCGCGATTTTGCCGACCTGGAAAAAGGCGGCATTTACCGCCGGGAAGCGCAGTGGTTTGGGGTATTGGCACAGATAGCTACGCCGGGCAGTGATAAAAAATTGTGGATGAAACGATTGGATGAGATCAGTCAGGACGCAAGGCACCCGTTTCAAAAGGAAGCTGGAGCATTGAAGAAAGAAGTGAGAAGTGAGAGGTGAGATTCCGTTTATAAGGCTGGTAGTTCGGCGCTACCTGGCGACAAAGACTAAACCATCAGGCATCGATCCTGACTGAATGATACCTTCGCCAAAGGCTATAAATGCGCGGCTATCTTGTTCAATTACGATCAGGCTCGCGTTTTCCCCAATATGCAGCATGGCGCCGGAAAGAATTTGAAGGCTCCATATTTCCACTTCGCCTTCTTTCAGAACAGGGTTGTGAAAAGTGCTGCTGGAAACATCGGGGATGATTACCTGACTAAATTCATTGGGCGTCCGGCCCTCTTTCCAGTTGGTGGGACAATTCCATTCGGCCGGTCTGCCGGGTGTGCCGCCTTTCCAGGTAGCGATCTTTTGAGCGCAGAGTGCATGCACGGATACCAACAGCAGGGTAGCGGCGAAGCATACGATAGATTTTTTCATCATGGTTTTGGGCAATTAAGTATAGGGCAAAATTATTGAGATATTAAGATATTGGGATATTCTATTGACAATCAATGGAGTGATAATATCCCAATATCTTAATATCAATTAATATCGTACTTGTA
>JALHMA010000070.1 GCA_022844265.1 Saprospiraceae bacterium
ATCATAATATCCCATTATCAATGAACACCGCCCCTACACTTAAATCCTCCAACCATGCGCAATAAATTTGTCTATTTCATATCCCTTTCGGCAGCTTTGTCGGCGCTGTTGCTTGTTCGTTGCGACTATGCCACCACCCCAGATCTGAATTGTGTGGAGACGGCTTCTTTCGAGTTTTTCAGGGTGGATACCGGTCTGTGCGCCGGCGGTTGTACCTATCGTTTCCAGGCAACCATCGCCGGAGGCGCCGACCTGAACTATACCTGGAATTTTGGCGACAACGAAACCTCGGATCAGGAAATCCCGGAGCATAGCTACGATGCGCCTGGCACGTACCAGGTTTCGTTGGTTATTTCCCAGGACGCCTGTACCAATTTCGTAGTACCGGCACAAACGCTGACCATCGGGTTCCCGGCGCCGGTGGCTAGAATCACTTCAGCGATTCCAGCGGTCTATACTTTCCCCAATACAACCGTGGAGTTCGACGCGGGCATGAGTTCGGGCGCTGTTTCCTATATGTGGGATTTTGGCGACGGCTTCACTTCCATGGCTACCACACCTTCCCACACTTACACCCGGCCCGATACTTTTATGGTGGTGCTGAAAGTGACCGGGCAGGGCAACGACACAGACCGGGATACGCTGTGGGTGCGGGTGGAGCCGAAAACGTTTCTGTTGACCAGCAATATCGACGCTGCGCAATTTGAATGGGTAGTCTGCACCGATGAGGCGACGGACGGCGGTTTTAATGCAGCCGTCAGCACATCCGTTGCCATGCATACGCTGAAAATTACCCGTACCGGCGCTGTCAACGGCGCTGCTACAGTCATCGACTACCCGGCAGGGTCTGCTTACATCAATGGCGCCCAAAACGTATATTGCGCCAGGAAAACCGCTGCCGGTTATATTATTGTCGGAAACGTGGAAAACACCCTGAATCCGAGCGACATCAATACGGATATTTTTTGCCTGACCCTGAAGCCCGATTTTAGTATCCAGAGTTTCCCCAACCCTTTATTCGATAATATACCCGGTGTTGGAAATGGCAATGAAACCGGGCGGTTTGTCATAGAGCATGAAGGCGGGTTCCTCATTGCAGGCGACCAGGATTTTGGGTCTGGCGGGCCGCCCAAACGTTTCTATTATTTGAAGGTGACCAATAGTCTGGTAAAATCGGGAAATGCCATCGTACGCAGTGAATCCACTACTTTTGAACAACGGCGTATCCAGGTGATTGCAGCCAGCAACAACGGTTTTGTGGTAGCAGGCAAAAAGGGGACTGCTACTTTTTTCGTCCGGTTGGACGCTGATTTTAACCCTGCCGGTACGGAGCGCAACCTGGGAAATTTTGTAGCCAGCGACCTGATCAGAGTGGACAACAACACGTATCTGTTGATAGGATCGGACAGCGGGTCTGGAAAAGTGTACAAATTAGACGCCTCCGGCAACGATTATCCCGGCTGGCCGGTCAGCATTCCGAATGCGGTTTTGAATAAAGGGCTGATTACTTCCAAAGGATTGCTGGCCGTTGCGGGTGGTATTTCCAACGGCTCGGCATACAGGCCTTATCTCACTCAATTGCGGCTCACGAACGGCGCTGCTGCTGTTCCAGCACAGAATTACCCTGTCGGCGCGGCATCCAGAAGGCTCTATTATGTGGCACAAACCCGCGACGACGGGTTCATCCTGGGCGGAGAAGATGAAACCGGGCTGATGCTGCTCATCCGCACCAACCACTTGGGCGAACTGATAGAATAAGTATATGCCTTTTACATTTTTAATCCCTGATACAATACAGTACATTGTTTCCGAAAACCGTACCTGTGTTACTTTTTAAACCTCTTTACAATGATTACTTTTCCAGCAACCAGATTGAAGCGCCTGGTTTACACTTTTTTGATGTGTTGCCTCGCAGCCATTCAACTATTCGCACAACCGGGCATTTTACCTGCATTTAGCAAACTTCCGGACGCCATTCAAAATGTTGCATACCCGGCTCCCTATACCGGTAAACCTTATCCCCTAACGTTTTCAATGTCTGATGGCAGTACGCCCAGCAGTTGGAACTGGACGCCTACAGACGGTACGGCAGATATCAGCACTATAGGCATTGATATCAACCCGGCCAACGGCGCTTTAGAATATACGGTAGCCGGAAGCCCGAGAATCACTCCCGGAACTGCAGGCACCCTTTGCCGGGGAAGGGTAGAAGCCCTCAACAATATGGGGGTCGTTATTGCTCAACGCAACTATCACTTGTTCGTTCGCGCGGGCGCCCCAATACTGTGTACGGCGCCCAAAGAATACGTACTGCTGCTCGACCGCTCGGGTAGTATGAATGCGATCGTTAGTGGCACTAACAGGCGGTGGAATGAACTAAAAAACACTATTTCCACTTACCTGCCGCAACTCAACGATGCTTTGGGACAGACCGGTTCGCTCAAGGTTTATTATTTCAACGGCGCAGCTGCCTCGCTGAAATATAGTGGCAATTGGGGCCCAAACTGGAGTAGTCGTACATATATTAATGAAACGCTTTTCCAGGAGGGCGCTCCTTTAGCAGACATTACACCTTCCGGAGGAACCCCCATGGGCGATGCTATTTGTGACGCTATTCAAGGTTCTACGGCTACTAGCAACCGTACTTTTATCCTTTTTACAGATGGTATTCAAACGGTGCCGCCCGATTACGATATGAGCACCCACAATACGCCCTGCACAAGCGGGAGCGCTATCGACCTGGATAATAGCCCTCATAACCAGATAAAATTATTTACGATCGGCACCGGCGGTTGCGACGTTGCATTGTTACAAGAGTTAGCCAATCCAAACGATCAGTTCGCCCAGGCCAACATCGGCGGGTCACCCGAGTTGAATATCTTTTTTACCAGTACTATACCCTGGTCGCTGTATGATTGTGGCAGTCCGCGTATAATCGACTACCGAGCTGGTAAAATGGGGGGTGGGCGTGATACCATCAGCCAAAAATTTAAGGTCAACCGGATGGTCGATAACCTCGCGATCAGGTTGACCTCTTTTCCTGACGGCTCAGTCACTTTATTCGGAACTACTGCGCGGTTATATAAAGACGGCGAACCAACATTTTACGAGCCGATTATCGAATCTAATACAATCCGTTATTTTATCGAGTTTAATGACCCGTTCGAAGCAGGCGGTGAATGGGAACTCCGTTTCACAGGACCCGGACTTCCATACGAACTGTCGGTCATGGCCGAAGATAAATACATCAAAACCAAATTGAGCGCAGGCCAGGACGGTTTGGTATATGCAGGCGACCCCATTAATGTAAAAGTTTCCGTTCAGGAAGCGGGCGCAGGCGTCAACACCGCCACCGTCCGCGCCATCCTCCTCCGGCCCGGAGAAGACCTCGGCGACCTGGCAGCAAGGGCGAATATAAGCGCCGGCAGCCTGTCCACTTCGGTGAGCAGCGACCCGGTAGAGATCGGGCAGGCTAAAATCGACTCTTTGCTCCGCACCCAGGCATTTGCCGATCTGGTGCGCAACGATACCAGCGGGAACGTGCTCACCCTGAATTCCATCGGCAACGGCGAATACACGGGTACTTTTATCGGCAATGAAATGACCGGCACCTACCGTGTCGTGGCGTTGATCGACGGGCAACTGACCGGACTGGGCGCCTACGAGGGCTGGGAAACAAAATGTGTGCTCGTCGACTTTTCGCGACCCGAAGACATCACCTTACAGGAAAAAATCACCAGTCTGAGTGTGAAGGATGGGCAGCACAGCTACCGCATCTCGATCACGCCGGTCAATAAATTTGGCAAGCGAATCGGCCCGGGCCAAACGCGCCGCATCGGCATACAAGTATCCCAGGGTACGGCACAACGGCCCCAGGATCAACTCGACGGCACTTATACCAGTGTAATAACGGTACCGGAAGGCTCTAACCCTGTCATCACCATCACCGTGACCGACCCCGATAAACCTGTGCTGCAAAAAAACCTCGACGCCATTTCCGGCGGAAGCAGCGCGCATCCGTTCGGTATCAGTCTGCACCTCGGCGTGGCAGTACCAACGGGTACCCTCAGCACGCCTTTCGACCCGGGCATTGCACTGGAAGGCGACCTGACCTACCGGCTGAGCAGTCAATTTGCCCTGGAAGCGGTGGCGGGTTATTACGCCTTCCAGCCCGATTTTAATATCGTCGGCGGAACGCTGGGCGCTATGTACATCAAATCCCTGGGCGGTGGCAGATCCGTACACCTCGCAGCGGGCGCAGGCGCTTTCAAACCCAAAAACGAAGACGCCGCGTTCGGGTATTCGTTCCGGGTCGGGCTGAACAAACAGATCAATACCCATCTCCTGGCGAGCCTTGATTTCGGTCTTACCGGACTTCCGGCGCCGGATTACAATTTTGTAAAAGGAATGATAGGAGTAAAGTATTTCTTTTGAAAAAAACGCCTGATCGCGCCAGTGACCTGCCCCACCTGCTGCTCGCTCATACCCGGAAAAAGGGGCAGGCTCAGGCAGGTGTCCGCAATCTGTTCGGCCAACGGAAAGTCGCCGCGCTGATACCCCAGTGCGCGATACGCCTCCTGCAGGTGCGGCGGCAAGGGGTAATGAATCATCCAGCCGATGCCCTGGGCGCCGAGGTATTCGGCCAGGGCATCGCGCTGTTTGGTCCGAATGACAAAAAGGTGCCAGACATGGCGCTCCGGACTTGTGCATTCCGGGAGCATAATATCTTCTATATCAGCCAATTGCGCCAGATATAGCGCCGCCAGGCTGCGGCGTTGTTCGGTCCACTGCTGCAAAAAAGGCAGTTTCATAGAGAGCAGGGCGGCCTGTAGTTCGTCGAGCCGGGAGTTGTAACCCGGCAGATCGTTGTAGTATTTCCGGGCGGAACCGTAGTTGCGCAGCAGCCTGATTTGTTCCGCCAATTGCGGGTCGTCGGTCGTGATGGCCCCGGCATCTCCGAGGGCCCCTAGGTTTTTAGTGGGATAAAAACTGGTGGCGTTCAGGTGCCCGAAACTGCCGGTCAAACGGCCCGCGTGTACGGCGCCATGCGCCTGCGCATTGTCTTCCACCACAAACAGACCGTATTGCTCAGCAATGGCCATGATCGCAGTCATATCGCAGGACTGTCCGTACAGGTGAACCGGCATAATCGCTTTGGTGGCAGGCGTGATCGCCGCTTCTATCCGAGCGGGATCGAGGTTGTAACTGCGCAGATCCGGTTCGACGGGGACAGGTATGGCGCCCGTTTGGGTAACGGCCAGCCAGGTAGCGATATAGGTATTGGAGGGAACGATGACTTCGTCGCCCGGGCCGATGTACAGCGCGCGCAGGGCCAGGTGCAGGGCATCCAGACCATTGGCTACCCCGACGCAGTGTTGCGTCCCGTTCCAGCGGGCATACGACGCTTCAAATGCAGTTACAGATGCGCCCAGGATGTACCATTGCTGATCCCAGAAGCGGCGGAACACTTCAAAAGGCGCTTCTCCCAGCGCGTTGTGCATGGCGGCAAATGAAAAAAAGGGAACCTGTATCATCAGACATTTTTCAGATGGATGAAATCCTCATACGAGCGGATGTAGTCGTCGGGGTCGTACAACGTGGAGGTAAAAACCAATTGCACGGCGTTGTGGGAATACTGCATGGTGTGCCAGCAAAGCGCCGGCAGGTACACGCCGGTTTCGGGGTGGTCGAGCATAAAATGAGCGGTATCACCTTGATATGTCTCCACCTGTAAGTCGATACGTCCGCTGAGTGCGATGAGTACCATTTCCGTTCGGTAGTGCGCATGACGACCCCGCACCACTTCATTCGGGGTGTAATAGGTCCAGAATGCGCGTTTGGGCAGGAACGGAAGATCCTTTTCAAATTCTGCAATAGCGAGGTAGCCCTCCGCAGCGTGGCCTATTTTATTAAAATTCAGATAATGCGGCGTCGTTGTTTTATTCATTTTGGCAATAGGCTTAGTTTCTTTGCATGTAAATAGTTATTCGTTATTGGTTATTCGTGTGGTAACGCTGGGCATAGGTAGATAATGTTGGCCGGGAGATACCTGCCCAACATTACCACTATCTTCCGACCAAATTATCTACCTATGCCCAGCGTTACCACACGAATAACCAATAACGAATAACAAATAACGAATAACTACTTAGTATGGAACAAAGCGCAAATCCCAAACTGATGTCCCTGGTAATTCCCGTATTTCAGAGCGAAAAACGCCTGCGTCCGGCTTATGAAGCCATTGCCGGGCGACTGGAAGTGGAAAATATTCCATTTGAAATACTCCTCATCGACGATGGTTCCAAAGACAAATCGTGGGCATTGGCGCAACAATTGGCCAAAGAAGACCCGCGTGTGCGGGCATTTCGTTTAAGCCGCAATTATACGCCGCCTTATGTGCTTTTTGCAGGTTTTTCTGTGTGTAAAGGTGCTTGTTTAACGTCCATGCACGATGATTTGCAGCGCCCCCTGGATACGATGGTGGAATGTTACCGCCAATGGGAAGCCGGACACAAACTCGTTATTTCATACAGGGCCACCAGAAACGACGGCTGGTTGAGCGATTTTTTTTCCAACCTGTACTATAAAATTATGAATAACCTGTCGGATGTGAGTTTCCCGCCCGGCGGCACAGATGGTTTTTTAGCCGACCGCGAAATCATCGATATTATGAATACCCGGATTCATCCGATTCATACCTCTTCGGTGGTGGAAGTGCTGCGCCTGGGATTCGATCCGGTTTACATCCCCTACGACCGGCCGCCGCGGGTGGGCAAGTCGCGCTGGACCTGGAGGAAAAAAGTGCGGCTTGCCAAAGACACTTTTTTTGCCTCCTCGTCTTTTCCCATCCGCGCCATCACCGGACTGGGTTTGTGGATTTCCCTGCTGTGCCTTTTAGCCATTCCGGTGCTGATCTATGCCCGCTTTTTTGCACACAGCCGCCTGTTTGGCTTCCAGATACCGGGCTGGACCACCATTGTTGCCATGGTCGCTTTTTTCAACGGACTGGTGCTGTTCTGTATGGGTATCGTAGCGGAATATATCTGGCGGATTTATGAAGAAGTCAAAGCGCGGCCGGGGTTTATTATTCGCAAAGACGAATGACGTGTTTGGTGTTTCGTGTTTCGTGTTTGGGGCGCTCCGCCTTTGGCCCGTGTATGGTGTTTAGTGTTTCGTGTTTGGGAGAGCTTCGCCTAAACCACTCACAGTTGCCGAAAGCAATGCACCCCCAAACACGAAACACGAAACACTAAACACGGCCATTCACCTGAGCCAAACAAATACCTCTTCTCCTTCCAGTTCATGCGCTAAAAAAGCAAGCCTCATTTTGGACTCAAACACCGTCCGCCCGCTGTCCAGATCGAACTCCCAGCCATGCCAGGGGCAGCGCAATTGTGGCCGCAGGGGGTCGAGGGCAACCGTTGGTCCCGGACCCGATACCAATGCCGGCGCCAGTGCTCCTTTACAAAGCGGCGCGCCTGCATGAGGGCAATAATTGAGCAGTATACGGATGCGGCCATGCAGCCGAATAGCGCCGACGGAGCGCCCGCCCACTTCGCGTATCAGAAATTCATGTTCCTGTATTTCTGATTCCTGGCAAAAAAAATAACGTTTTTTCATGAATAAACGATAGACATCATTTTTGTTCAAGTAATCAGGTTTGGGGTGTATTCCAAATGGTCGTTGCGGTATATTGACGGGGTGACTTGAAGTCACCCCGTCAATAATCTTGGCGCTTTGCCAAGTAACAATTTGAAATATACCCTAAGCAACTTGTTTTCGTTCAAATTCTTTATAAATAATTGATTATCAACACAAACAACCAATAACGAATAACTACTTAATACCCTTATACCACCCGGCAAGGTTATCGTAAAAAATGGGCTGCCGCCACGCTTCTTTCAGGAAACGCATCACAAACTCCGGTTCGTCGGCATCCCAGTGCGGGTAGTCGCTGCCAAAGACCAGGTTTTGCTGCAACTGGCCTGCTTCAATGACCTGCTGCAGCATCGCAGCTTCCCGCGGTTCATAAATGGGTTGAATACCAAACTTGAAATGCTGGCAGATATACTCGGAAGGGAGTTTTTTCAACGCAGGCACTTGCCGGTGCAGCGATTTATAATCCTTGTCAAAACGCCACATCAAATGGATTGCCCAGATAAAACCGCCTTCTATCAACAGTATTTTCAGATTGGGTAATTCTTCCAACACCCCTGAAGTGACCAGCATAACCAATTGAGACATATACGGCAGGCTGATCAAGGTGTGGTAATCTATGTGCAGCGACGGCGTTCCTACCGGCGTAACCGAAGGAGCAGTGATTCCCGGCTGGCGGAAATGCAGCGCAATCACCAGATTCATCTCCGCTGCGGCGCGCAAAACGGGCCGGTAAAACGGGTGGGAAAGCGGCATGGTAGTGGCAGCGGGAAGACTCACCTGAACGATTTGCGGATGACTGCCGCAGCGATATATTTCAGCGGCAGCGGCTTCCGGATGCTGAATAGCCAGGTGCAGTGATCCCAATAACCTTTTGTCGTATTTCAGCCAGGTATCCATCAGCCAGGAGTTGTATGCACGGGCCAGGGCAGCAGGATAATCTTGTTCCGTCATGTAGGACAAACCCGAAATGCCTTCACCGGTCAGCACGCCGTACGTCACATCGAATCGGTCAAGCAATTGTTCGCGCATCAAAGAGTAATCGGAGCCGGCCGGGCCGCTTTCCGGTTTTGCATCCAGTCGTTTGTTATGAATAGAACTCGGGAAGGTTTCCGATGGGTAGCCGAATCCTTTTTCTTTTAGGCGGGATAAATACGGCTCTTCGAGGTAAGGATATAAGTCCTGTTGGGAACGATAGGTATTGTGGATATCACAATCAAGTATTTTCATGAAGAGGGGATGTGTTATTTCATTGTTTCAATCTTATTTTTGCCAACAAATGAAACAGCAAATATGGCAAAAAACAAATTGAAACCCGGCATAAAAAAGTCGCCGGCCACGCGTACTCCGTCTTCCATAACGGCCCCGCCTTCAGTCCCCCGCCGGCCTGTGCCGGAATGGGCGATTGTTGGAATACTCGCCGTATTGACGGTTGTTTTGCGCTGGCAATTGCTGGACATCCCCCTCGAACGCGACGAATCTGTTTATTACTATATTGGTAAAACTGCCCTGGAAGGCGGGCGCCCTTATTTCGATTTTTATGAAATGAAGCCGCCCGGATTGTTCTATTCCTATGCGCTGCTGGCAGGGCTTTTCGGGTATTCGGGGGCAGGCGCGCACCTGGCACTGTTGTTTGTCAGTTTGTCCAATATGATTTTCACTTACCTGATTGCCAGGGATTTAGGTGGAAAAGGAATGGCAACTGTCGCTGCGTTTGCGTTTATTTTTCTCTCGTTCAATCCCGGTGCATCCGGCATCTATTTGGTATCCGAACACGTCGCTTTGCTCTGGGCTTTGCCGGGCATCTGGCTGGCGCTTGCATATCCAGACCAGCCGAACAAAAACCTGCTCCTGCTGAGCGGCTTCTTGTTGTCTCTCGCTGTATTGGTGAAACAAACGGCAGCCGTGTACGGCTTGGCCGTGGCGATATTCTGGTTGCTGAAATGGCTGCAACAGCGCCGGGAGATGTCGCTGAAACCGCTCGTATGGTGGATTGCAGGCGGTATCATTCCCCTGCTGGGCGCCTGGATGATACTATGGGCGTCGGGCACGCTTGATGAAGCCAAATTCTGGCTGCTGGATTATTCGCAGCGGTACGCCAGTTCCGTCGATAAAAGCAAAATGGGCCTGTATTTCAAAACCAGTTGGAAGTTGGTATCGGAAGGTTATGAAGGCTACTTTTTACTGGCAGGGGCCGGACTCCTGGCCCTGTGGTGGTCGCGGCTGTCCCTGGCGGTAAAAGTGTTCATTACTTCCTTCGTACTGTTGTCTGCCGCGACGATCACGCCAGGTTTCCGTTTTTACGGTCATTACTACCTGCTGGCTTTCCCGGCGGTCTGTATCTCTGGCGCCATGCTTTTTTATACCATTGGCGTACGGATTTCCAAAAACAACATTATGCCGCTTGCCCTGACCGTGCTGGGCCTGCTGTGGGGCGCGCACCATGTCATCGTCAAACAGAACCTGTATATCCGCCCAAACCTGCGGCTGATCAGCCAGACCTACTCACCGGGCAACCCTTTTGTGGAACACCAGATATTGTCGGCAGAACTGAAAAAAGTACTTCAACCCAATGACACGGTGGCGGTGTTCGGCTCCGATCTGCAATATTTTATTTATTTGGATAAAAAAAGCCCGATCCGACATGTCTATATGCCATTTATCGCCAAAGGGCAGTTCCCGGAAGCGCTGGAGTGGCAAAATGAAACCCTGCGCGTCCTGCGGGAAACACGACCGAAATACGTCATTTTCAATGCTTACCAGTACGCCTGGATGACCCGCTTCGACCACCAAAATAACTTTACGCGCAATATCCTGGAGTTTCTCAACGTGCCCAACTACGAGCCGTACATCTTTATCGAAGCCGATTCCAGGTCAAAACCTGCGGTGGTGAAATTCCGGGTGCAACAGGGCACGGTGACGAATAATGTGAATTTTATTCAGGTGTTTAAGCGGAGGGATGGGGAGTGAGGGAAGCCATTAATCTCTGCCCTTTTTGCATTGAACATTGAAAATTGGACATTATTTGAATTCTAAATTACATAAATGTCCAATTTTCAATGTTCAATTACCAATGTACAAGTAGCACTTAACAGCCCTGCGCCCCCGTCCGAACCCGAACGACCGTGTTCAGATTCGGACATTTCTCTTCGCGCCACACACCCACAAATCACTGATTTTCAAATACTTAAAAATCTGGCGCAAACTTGGCTTAATAATATCTGCTGTCTAATGGAGGCGCCGTATCCATCGGGAAGGCGCCTGGAATACCCAGCGGGAAAGACAATCTGCTGAAAGCGGCCGGGTCCGGTGGAGTCGCTGCGGAATGAATAGGGAAGTTGCATGGCAAAAGACCCAGCAGGCCTTATAGAAAAATGATGTACGACCAACTACTAGCCATAAAATCATATTTATACGCCATACTTGCCGCATTGCTCCTCGTATTGTGCTGCGCTATTTACATAATGGCGACGCGAGCAAAACCGGAGCAAATGGCTTATTGCGGCAATATGAGTCCTTTGGCCTCTAATGAAAAATTCAGTAGTGGGAAGGAATTGTTTTTGGCAAACTGCGCTTCCTGCCACAATAAAAACATGCGGGATAACCTGACCGGACCAGCACTTGGGCCTTCCATGCAAGCCTGGGCCAAATATCCGACAAAGGATTTATACGATTACATCCGCAATAGCCAGGCAATGACCCAAAAACGCCACCCGCGTGCCCTCGAAATCTGGAAACAATACCAACCCACCATTATGCCCGCTTTTCAAAGCCTGACAGATGAAGACATCAAGGCGTTGCTGGATTATATTAAGAGATGATTTTTGCCACACTACCGTAATCACTAAGCGGGAAGCGTCCACTCTACGCCTAGTGTCCTTTGTGAAACCACTTTGTGTCCCTTGTGGTAAAAAACGCGGGGGGGGGGGTAAGAAGTGCGGGGTCGTAAGACCCTCGCACGGCGGTAAAGTAGCCAGAAAGAAGTGCGGTCGCAAGACCCCTGCACGACACAAATGCTTGATTATCAACACTGATAACGAATAACTAATAACGGATAACCAAATCATGCTGCAAAACTACCTGAAATGCTCGATGCGCGCCCTGCTGAAAAACCCCTTGTTCACAGCGCTGAATGTGATGGGCCTGGCCATTGGCCTCACGGTTTCGCTGTTGTTGTTCCTGCATGTGCAACACGAATTGTCCTTTGACCGCCACCATACCAAGATCGACCGGATTTACCGGGTATTGCTTCAAATCAAAATGGACGACGTCACGCCGGCGTCCTTAGCCAATGCGCCGATCGGGATCGGCCCGGCAGCCAAAGAAAACATCGCAGCAGTGGAGCAATACGCCCGGTTGTTGAAACACGAGTTTGGCAGACCGGCATTTGTGACCGCCGGCGAACAGAAACTGATAGAAAAAAGTCTGTACTGGGCAGACTCCAGCCTGCTGGCTATTTTCGACCTGCAAACCGTTGCCGGCGATTTGTCCATGGCTTTAACACAACCGAATACCGTAGCGCTGAGTCGTTCGGCGGCAGTCCGGTATTTCGGTACAGCCAATCCGGTGGGCCGAAGCATCCGGATCGACCACATGCAGCCCCTGGAAGTTCGGGCCGTGTATGAAGATTTCCCGAACAACTCGACGTTGGACGCGGCGGTCATCGGCTCGCTGGCCTCGGTCGACATATCCTATAAAAACAATCCCTGGAGCAATGCCAGTTTTGAAACCTGGTTGTTGCTCGGGCCGGACGCCAGTCCGCAGCACGTACAGGAACAATTGGCGGTCGTGCTGGATAAAAATGTGCCGAAACCGGATCAGTATTTCAGCATGTCCCTGCAAGCGCTGGCCGATGCGCACCTGCACTCTTCCGAGTTGCGCAACAACTATTCCGAACGGTTGGGCGACCCGAAACAGGTCAATCTCTTGGGTATTCTGGCGCTGGCGGTGCTGCTGATCGCCTGTTTCAACTATATGAACCTGACCACAGCGCGTTCGCAGTTGCGCTTCCGCGAAGTAGGCATCAATAAAACCATGGGCGCCTCGCGGCGGCAACTGGCTTCCCGTTTTTATGTTGAAACGGCCGTGCTGGTGGGCATTTCGCTGTTGCTGGCACTTGCGTTGCTCAGCCTGAGCATACCTGCATTTAACCAGTTGGCCGATAAAAAACTGACGCTCCAGACCCTGTTTGCGCCGGCAACGTTGTCGGCCATTTTTGCTATTGCCGCGGCCGTGGTCCTTTTTGCGGGTTCTTATCCCGCTTTTTTTCTGTCTTCTTTTTTACCCAAAAATTTGTTGCAAACGGCGTTTCGCAAAGATTCCGGCGCAGGCTGGCTGCGCCGTGGGCTGGTAACCGCCCAGTTTACAGCGTCTGTGGTGCTGATCATTGGAACAGTGGTGCTGTACCGGCAAATGCAGTTTATTCAACAGAAAAAACTCGGATTTCAGCCGGAGCAGGTGCTGGCAGTGAATACAACGGCAGCGGAAGACAAGGCCCAGTTGGACGCTTTGATGCAAAATTTCCGCACCCTGAGCAGTGTGGAAGCCGTATGCCGGGCGCAAACTTATCCGGCAGGACGGCCCAGCGGTCGCAGCCTGTACCGAACTGAAAATGAGGAAAACGGGATGTTGTTGTGGACCAACCATGTTTCGCCCGGCTTTGAAAAAGTGCTCGGCATGAAGTTGCTGGCCGGCAGTCCGCTGCCCGAAAAATATCCCGGCGACACCATTGTACACGTCATCCTGAACAAAACCGCCGTGGACTACCTTAACCTGACGCCCGAAGAAGCCATTGGCAAAAAAGTGTATTGTCAATTGGGTTCCAACGCTTTCATCACGGGCGTACTCGAAGATTTCCATGCCGAATCGCTGCACCACCCTATCGGCGCCTATGCTTTTCACGACCGGCCGACGGAATCGCGCAATTTGATGCTGGTGAAAATGAACACGGGCAATCTGCCGGAAACCATGAAGCAGATTCAGTCGGCTTTCCATACCTCCCTTCCGCAGTCGGCTTTTGAATACACCTTCCTCGACGAACACCTCGATGCCATGTACCGCAGCGAGCAGCGCACGGCCCGGGTGGTTTTTGTGTTCTCGCTGCTGTCCGTCCTGATTTCCTGCCTGGGCCTTTTCGGCCTGGTCGCCTTTGCAGCCGAGCAGCGCCGCAAGGAAATCGGGATTCGCCGGGTACTCGGCGCCAGTGTTTCCAGCATTACGACCCTTCTGGCCGGCGATTTTATGAAATTAGTGTTGGTAGCCATCGCATTGGCCGTTCCGCTGGCCTGGTGGGGCGTTCAGAACTGGCTCGAAGATTTTGCCTACCACATCGAGGTACAATGGTGGATGTTTACCGCCGCGGGCGTGCTGGCTATAGCCATTGCATTTTTGACGATCGGGTTTCAGGGGCTGCGGGCGGCTTTGGCCAATCCGGTGGAGAGTTTGCGGAATGAGTGAGTGGGAAATAGGTTTTTTAATTGATGATTGATAATTGCCGATTGATAATTGATGATGTTCCCGAATACCACCCACATCATCAATTATCAATCGGCAATTATCAATCATCAATTAAAAACAACCAGCCGCCTGACCGCCGTATAATGACCGGCCGCTCGAATCCGCAACAAATACAAACCTTTTGGCAGGTCATTTACCTCTACAGGAGTCTGAAAGACAGGGTTTTGCACCGTTTTTACTACTTTCCCGGACAGGTCTATCCATTCTGCCGTTTCCGGTTGAGGGCAATCGTTGCATTGAATAAAAACCACGCTGCCCGCCGGATTGGGATAAATCGTTAAGTGGCCTACATCAGATGCTTCCTGACTGGAGCTGGTGATAATACCGAAAAAAGCATCGGGATGGATCGTGCCTTGTTCTGGTTCTCCAACTTTTCGGTAGCCCGGCATATTTGCAACAATATTGGTATAAAAACCGGGGTAGCTGTAGGAAAACTCACTAAGCGTCTGTCCGATACCCGCCACATAAACCTTTCTGTGATGTGGGCCGCTTGAAGCAGGGGTATAGATGCCTGCGATACTCAACTCAAGCCCCTGCGGCGTGTTTCGATAAGAGGTGGAGGTAAAAGTGGTAAAACCACCGGTTGATACACCTGGGGTAATGTTGTTTGGGCCTGGAATTGCGAAAACCTCCTGTTTGTCTTCAAATATCACTGTATCCAGCGTTGAAAAAATGTATTGTTCCCGCCGAACCAGTTTTCGGACGTTTATTCCAGCACCCGTGTTAGCCTGCACATAGTATTTTGTCCAGATTTGGGTGTGGGAAGAGTAACTATATTTGTAAGAGCCAAAGTGTTCGAAAATGGCTCCGTTCACCCAATCTGAATAAAAACTACCCACGCCAGGGAGTTGCGTCCCAATATTCTTTCCTTCCAGGCCCACCAGGGTTTGATTTTCCAGGGCAAGTACGCCGAATTTTTTGGAAAGCCGGATCGTTTTCCCGTCTGACAATGAAATGATCTTCACAGAATCGGCAAAGCCCCAGCAGACGGTGTCCTTTTTTTCCGAAACGGTCGCTATCACACCCGGTTTGAATTCCCAGGAATCGCCGGGTTCCGCTTTGGCATGGATGAAGGTGGTTTCCTGCGGGTAATCGAAATCAAGGGGTTGCACAAACCGGCACTCATAAACAGCGCCCGGGTGTTTGATCAGGCTGTCGCCGAGTATATTTCCTACCACAGCGACATAAGGGTAGTCGAAAAAATAAACGGCCTTTTGAGGATACACCAGGAAAATAGAATCGGCGCCATCCACAGCAATACTTTCTACGCTCAAGGTAAAGGAGACAAAATCCGCCTGAGGTGAAAGAAAATTATATCTGGTATCGATGTCGACGAGGTTCCAGTCCTGGGCAAAAGTGGAAAAGGAAAGCAGGAGGCAAAACAGAACGAAACAGGCAGTTTTTTTCATTGGGTAGATTTTAAAGGTTCAGTCGTTGTTTATACTGAAAGTTGAGCGGTTGAGTATGTTGATGGTTGAGTAAGCATTGGTTATAAGTGAATTAACATGCCTTCTCTTTCAAAACCACTTTGTACTGACTATAATGTTTCAGCGGGGACAAATCGTAAACACAAAATATTGCAATTTGCATGAAAGAATAATTTTCTAAATAACTATCCGCATATTGTACCCAGGGCGACCACAAGGGTCGCCCCTTCCAAACCAAAACCTTCCTTAACTTGGATTCAAATCAATGATTGGGTAGGGGCGACCCTTGTGGTCGCCCCCGCCTTGTGGTCGCCCCCGCCTTGTGGTCGCCCGCCATTGTGGTCGCCCGCCTTGTGGTCGCCCAACGGCATATACGGTTTAAGCAGACAAAGCCCGGTTTGGTCGATAATTACCCCCATCATGCAACATTAAAAGGCAGAGACGGTCATTAGCCTGCTTATCCACCATTTCTCTCTTCGTATGATGCCATATCGCCACTCCTTCTTGCACTGCCGGATACTGTCCGCAACACTCCTTTTACTCTGTTCCTGTTCCCTTTTCGCCCAGACCATCCGCGGCAATCTGATCGATGCCACCGGGGAAGGCCAGGGTTTTGCTACCGTTACCCTGCTCGCTGCCAAAGATTCCGCCCTGGTAAAAGGCGCGGTGAGCGACGAAAATGGCCGTTTTGAAATAGAAAACATGCCCGTCGGGCGCTACATCGTGCGCGGCCAGTTAGTCGGTTTCCGGGTGGCGCAATCGGATCCCTTTGATTTTGTCAATGCCGACGTAACACTGCCTGCGCTGGTATTAAAACCGCTGAGCCAGGAATTACAGGAAATAACGGTGGTGGCACAAAAACCGCTGATCGAAATAAAGGCCGATAAATTGATTTTCAACGTGGACGCCAGTCCCACCAACCAGGGCCTGAATGCGCTGGAACTGCTGCGCAAAAGTCCCGGTGTCAACCTCGACCAGAACGAGAACATCAGCCTGAAAGGCCGCCAAAACGTGATGGTGCAGATCAATGGCAAACTCACGCCCATGACCGGTCTGGACCTGGCGCAATACCTCAAAGGCATCAATTCCAGCGACCTCGAATCCATCGAAATCATATCCACACCCGGCGCGAAATATGACGCCGAAGGCAATGCCGGCATCATCAACCTGCGTTTGAAAAAAGACAAACGGCTGGGCGCCAACGGCTCGGTCAGCGCCGGTTTCAGCCAGGGCATCACACCCAAAGCGGATGCATCGGCGAGCGTCAACTACCGCGACCGCAAAATGAACCTGTTCGGTTCGGCCAGTATATTCCGGGGGCGGTATGACAACACCATGCACCTCGACAACAGGGTCAGCGACCGCCGTTTTAACCAGTACAACAACTCTTACTGGTTTGCCCGGCCCAACAATGGCCGCATCGGCGCAGACTACTCACCCAATTCCCGCCACACATTCGGCGTATTGGTGACCGGCGGCGTTTTTGTGCCCAACAACTGGCAGCGGGCACGCACTGAAATCGGGCAATTTTCCGAAAACCGGATAGATTCCCTGCTGATTGCTGAAAATGAGGGGAGTATGTCCAACTGGAACAGCAACTTCAACTTCAATTACAGGTTTGCCGACACCAGCGGCAATGAACTTAATATCGACGCCGACTACGGTATTTTCCGCGACAGCCAGACGGTGCTGAACCAGAACTTTTACCGCGACCCGGAAAACATCAATACCCTGACTCAAAACGCTTTTCGGATGAACATGCCCCGCGACATCGACATCAAATCGATCAAAGCGGATTATGAACGGGAACTGACTTTATTCGGAAAAGCGAAAGACAGCAAATTAGGCGCCGGCGCAAAATTGTCGGATGTGGCAACCGACAATACCTTTAATTTTTTCCGGGTGGCCAATAACATGGATATATTCGACGCCGAAAGCAGCAACACGTTTCAATACCGCGAGCGCATCGCGGCGGCTTATGTCAACGGCAATACACAGGTTGGAAAAGTGAGCCTGCAAATTGGCCTGCGTATGGAACATACCGATGTTCATGGCGACCTGCTGGTGTATACTGCCGCCGAAAAAGGCCCCGTCGACACGGCGTACACCAGTTTTTTCCCCAGCGCAGTGTTGGGTTATGCGCTGCATAAAAACCACCAGTTGAACCTGACTTATCGCCGCTCCATCGACCGGCCCCGGTACCAGGACCTGAACCCTTTTGAGTTTCGAATCGATGAAATCAGTTTCCGCAGGGGCAATCCTTTTATACGCCCGCAATTCACCCATAGCCTGGAGTTGAGTTGGAGCTTGTTTCAACGGATTTTTGTCAGCGCCAATTACTCGCGTACCCTCAATGCGTTTGCCAATATTTCCGACCAGGAGACGGATCCCGTCACCGGCAAACAACGTTTTTTTATTCAGGTGCGCAACCTCGCTACCCGCGAAAACGCCGGTTTCAACCTGAATACGCCTATTCCGATTGCCAAATGGTGGAACGGCAACCTCAACTTCTGGTACAATTACTCCATCAACAAAGCCGACTACGGCGATGGGCGCATACTCGACCTGCGGGTCGGCGGCGGCGGATTCTGGACGCAACAGACCTTCACCCTTTCCAAAACCATGACAGCAGAGGCTTCCGGCCGGTTCAACTGGGGCGGTCTCTGGGGCGCTTATGTCAACCGTCCACAGGGAACCATGGATATCGGCCTCACCAAACGCATCTGGGACGGCGCCGGTACGCTGCGGTTTAGCCTCACCGACGTGTTCCGCACCGCGCGCTGGAGTTCTTTTACCGAAATCGGCAGTTTGTACATCGACGCTTCGGGAACCTGGGAAGGACAACAACTCCGGTTCAACATGACCTATCGCTTTGGCAACAACAACCTGCAAAATGCCCGGCGCCGGGCTACTGCGGCAGAAGAGGAAAGTCGGCGGGCCAGCGGCGACGGCGGCGGCGGACGGAACTAGAAAGGGCCTGTTACGTTCATTCACCCGCTTCCGTCGTTCACTTACCTGAATAGTTTGTTGATCCACTTTTTTTGAAAAACAGGTAGAATCGCTTGATTTTAAAGGCACATTCTATCAGTTTATCAAAAAAATACAACCATGCAAAAAAATGTAACCATCAGATTCGTTTCGGTACTACTAATAGTACTGACATGCGCCAACGCATGGGCGCAGGAGGGTATTACAACCCCCAGAACTCCAAGCCCGGGCGCCCGGGTCTCACAAACCATCGGCATCTCTACCGTGAGCGTCCAGTATTCCAGACCCTCGGTGAAAGGCCGTCCGGTATGGGGCGAATTGGTGCCGTATGGCTGGAACAAACAAGGTTTCGGCAACAGCAAGGAAGCGCCCTGGCGGGCAGGCGCCAATGAAAACACGGTGATCGAATTTTCACACGACGCCAAAGTAGCAGGACAGGCTGTGCCCGCAGGGAAATACGGCTTGTTCTTTGTCATCCATAAAGACGACAGCGGGGAAGTCATTTTGTCAAAAGACTACCTGTCATGGGGCAGTTTCTTTTATGAATCCGGCAGGGATCAGCTCCGGGCAAAAATTCAGTTGCGCGCCATCCCACACACAGAACAACTGACTTTTGATTTTATCAACCTCACCAAAAATACCGGCGAACTTGTGCTGAATTGGGAAAAGAAACAATTCCCGGTATTGATTGAATTTGCGGTAGATGAAATTGTGATGGCCAATGCCACAGAAGAACTAAAAGGGGTAAAGGGGTTTACCTGGCAGGGCTTCTCCAGCGCGGCCAATTATGCCATGCAAAATAAGGTCAACCAGGATGCCGCCCTCAAATG
Source organism: Saprospiraceae bacterium (assembly GCA_022844265.1). GTDB lineage: Bacteria > Bacteroidota > Bacteroidia > Chitinophagales > Saprospiraceae > M3007. The sequence continues at coordinate 19,418 of JALHMA010000070.1, forward strand.
GATCGACCAGGCCATCGCGCAGCAAGCCAGCTACACCAACCTGAATATCAAAGCAGACCTGCTGAAACAGGCGGGCAAAACAGCAGAGGCCGATAAAATTAAAACCGAAGCACTGGCTGTCGCCACCGAACCCGAACTCAATCAATACGGATACCAGTTGCTCAATGACGGCAAACACGACGAAGCCATCACAATCATGCTCCTCGCCACAGAACGCCACCCAAAAAGCGCCAATGCATGGGATAGCCTCGGTGAGGCGTATGCCACAAAAGGTGATAAGGACAAGGCGATCATAAGTTTCCAAAAATCGCTCAGTTTGAATCCGCCGGAAAATGTAAAGGCCAATTCGGAGAAATTCCTGAAGAAACTGGGAGCTATGAAATAGAGGTGAGAGAGTGAGAGAGTGAGAGGGTGAGAGAGTGAGAGAGTGAGAGACGTCCCGCTTGGCGGCTCTTGTGGTTTGGGCATTGGT
>JALHMA010000071.1 GCA_022844265.1 Saprospiraceae bacterium
TCGGAGGGCAAAAAGCCATTGTCTTTTCGGAAAACCTGTAACGCTCCCGGCGATATGCGCAGTACACCTTTTCGCTCCGTACCTACCCAGAGATTGCCCGCTTTATCGGTTGCCAGCGTGCGGCATTTCACTCCGTCCAGGTATCCGCTGTCGGCTTCGGATATTTGTACCCTGCCGGTGGAATCAATCCTGGCTAGTCCGTTTTGTGAAATTGCCAGCCAGATGTCGCCGCCGGGCGCTTCGTGCAGGGCATAAATACGGCTGCCGGGTAATCCGTCGCCGCGGTCGTAGCGCCGGAACGCCTGCGTACCCATGCAGGCAAAGCCGCCGCCGGAGCTGCCCAGCCAGCGCCGACCGGCATGGTCGCGCAACAGTACCCGTACGTGGTTGTGCGGCAAACCTTCCTGCTCCGTCAGGTGCAACAACACCGAATCTGAAGCAGGAGAGAAGTGAAAAAGTCCTGCCGTCTGCGTACCTGCCCACAATGAGCCATCAGGATCGCCCGACAGACAGGTAATGTTTTCCAGTTCCGGCTTGGCCAGCGTCTTTCTGATTGCCTGGGTGGCTAAATCCACCGCGACCAGCACACCATTGCTTTGCGCCAGCCACAGCAAGGCGCCGACCTGCGCCATGGCAGGTACCGGCTGCACCGGTAGTTTGTTTTTTTTGTTGAAATGGATTACACGCTGCGTTTCCTGCGGAAAATACCAGGCGCCCTGCAAAGTACCCATCCAGATCGTTCGGTTTTGTTCTGTGTACAGCAGGCTATAAACGGGTGTTTTGTCCAAAGCGACATCCAGCGGCAGTTTGGATAACTGCTTGTTTTTGAATGAATACTGCCAAATGCCGCGGGTTGTTCCGAGCCACAAATGTTCGGCGTCCGTTTGTAAAAAAGTATAAACAGCAAGTGGTTGTTCTGCTGCAATCCGGTGAAACTGTTTCCCGTCAAAAAATGCAGCGCCTTCATTCGTGCCTACCCACAACCTGCCCTCCCGGTCTTCATATAAAGCAGAGATAAAATTGGACGGCAGCCCTTCCTGTGTGGTAAATGTCCAAAAATCGACCCCGTCGAAACGACACACACCGCCGCCCTGTGTGCCTACCCAGAGGTATCCGCGCCGGTCCTCGCACATCGCATACACCTGCGACTGCGGGAGCCCGGCTTCCAGCGACCAGGCGGTGAATTGCTGGGACTGGGCGGGGAGGAGGAAGGGCAGGAAGAGAAAGAATTGGGCCAGGGTGCGCATGGAAGCGGAAAATTAGTTTTAATCTTCAAAAAGTAGGTGACCGTTTTTTGTAATGTAACCTACTAAACTGTAATTCTGATCATAGACCTGAAACAACTGCATATTTTCCTTCCAGCTGATGCTACTGTAAGCAGTATTCCAGGGTGTTTTTTTCTTGAAATCGGAACTATATAAAAAACTCTCTTTTTCATCTTGATCAAAAGCCAGCCACCCGAGGCCTTCGATTTTTCTTAAGTCGCCGTGGGTTACAGCCAGCACCTCTTTCGTGTTTTTGTTGATGACGGTTCTGTTCTGATAAGATCCGTCGTTTGTAGTGAAGATAAATGGATCAGTATCTTCCAGGGCGAAGACGTATTGGTTCAGTTTCGGTTCAACGATCCATTCTCCCGTAACGGGATCCGACAATCCTTCAAAAGGGCATTTAAAACCTTTTAAAACGGATCTTGTACCCTGGTCCTGGTGTTTTTCAATAACAAAATCCGGTTTTCCATACCAGTGTATCCGCCCGTCTTCGAATAATTTACCCGGCTTTTGATCGCAACAAAATGAGCCTGCTTCTTCTTCCACACTACCGGATAAACAACTACAATTTTTTAAAATCGGATGACCATCAACGTTATAAATATGCGTCCCCAGAGAATCGGACATCCAAAAATGGTTTTTAGTGAACCTTCCGATAGGATGAACACAGCAATCTTTACCGGCCGGAGCGTCTAATATGGTATTTCCTTTGTTATCTATCGCTTTTATGCGGTCATCTTTGGTCCAGACAATGGTATAGCCGTAATGGAAATTCCAGGTTTTTTTGAAGGCGCCTTCAAAGGCTTGCCGGCCTGAAGGGGTGATAAACTTCCAGGTTTTATCGGCCGTTTGCACGGCAGCCAGACCCTCCGAAAAAGCCCTAACAGCCACTACGCCCGGAAAATCGACAAAGTCCAATTTTTTATTCACGTACCGGGTGCTCTGTTTGCCGGCTACCATTTGCAATCCGTCGGTAAACGGAGAAATACTGGCATAACCTTCCGGATAAGTACGCAATAAACTTCCTTTTTTGTCGAATAGGCGCTCCGTGCCGTTAAAATCCACCGCCGACAAATTTCCCTGGCGGACGGAAATCTGTTTGTATGAAAATGGAAGCACCTGTTTGTGTGTTAGATAGTTATAAGCACCGTATTTCAGGTTTATAGTGCCTATGAAGAAGTCGTCTTCTATCCAGATATCAGCCATATTAGCCGGAGAAAGCAGCTGGCCGGCCATGGAATAAATCATTTGTTTCTGCTCGATATTTTGCAAATTGCCCATGAAAATTTTCAGATTGTCGAAGCTGGCTAACGAATCGTGTACCGGCATCTGCAAATCAACGATCAGGATAAAAGCCATCGGCCTACCGTCCCGGTTGCCCCTGATATAAGCGTCACTTCTTTTTATGGAAGGCGGAAGAACGATTCGGCATAAGACATGATCGAGCGAATCCAGCACTACGACTATGCTGTCAAAAGGGGTGTGCGACAGGTAAAGTTTGCCGTATCCGTATACCTCCCTCCCCAGGTCTTTCGAAAATGAAGGTACTACCCTTCCGCTTAGATCAAATCGCCTGGTTGGCAGTTCCCCGTTGATCGGATAGCAGTATACCAGCAATTCCCCCGTATTTTCTTTGGGAAGGAAGTAAAAACTACGTGTGTTCGGTACATCCCAACGTTTACCGGTTTTGATATTCAGGATGTCCGCTTCTCCGCTTGCAGTGCGTATAACGAACAGGCTGTCTCCTGACAGCGGTTGTAGCAGGTCGAAATTGCTCTGATCGAAGGTTTTGTCAAGCGACAATCCCTGGCCTGGTAATAATTTCGGGTGGAGCGGCTCCAGGTTTTTGCGCTCGAATAACCAGCTGCGACCATTTTTGATCGCTGAGAAAAATTGTTTCCATACAATGGAATCCTGCGGCTGGAGATCGGTGGGAAACTCGAAAGAAAAGCGATCAAATTCAAAAGGTAAAGCTACTTGTCCGTCCGTATGCAGTAAACCAGATTTGCCGGCTTTCGTCGCATACCAGTATTCCCTCTCATCCAGCCGGACTTGTACAGGCGGGTAGGCAAAACCAGTTTGGCCGAGCCAATCGGAGGCCTGCACGGGGAAGCGGCGAAACAGCTGGTCTTTTTCCGAAGGTAACCATATCTCGTTGTTTTTACCGATGAACATGGAAGATGTCTTGCCTAACCTTACGATTTCTTTTCCACTTGTATCGATGACGGACCAGTTGCCGTTCATGCTTAGCACCTTGGTCAGTTTATTGGCAGAAAACGGATTAGCCTCTTTAAATTGGAAAGGAATAACCGCCTTACCGGACCCATTTAAGAAACCATAACGTTGGGTCCTGTTATTTTTTGCTAAAATGAGATGGCCAGCCCCTTGATAAAAATCCAGGGTAACGGAATCGGGAATCTGTACTTTTTTACCTGTTGCAAGATGAATAAGTGTGGTTTGATTGGATGTTGCGTCACCTGGGTTTCCCCGCTGTAGATTTTGCGCAATCGCCAGCTCTCCGAGAACATATATGGAACTCCATTCAGGTTTTACCGTCACCCCTGCTTTCCCGAGATCGAAAAGACCCATTTTATCTTCCTTCCAGATTGGCTGATAAACGCTGCCCAGCCGTTGCGTGGAATCAGGTCCGGCATCAAAACCATTCGGATCGTCCCAATAACCTCCCTCACCATAAATATCGATATGTGTTTCATAAGCGAAGAGTTGACCGAGAGGGCGCCCTTCTGCATTAAAAAACGCAATCGGCCGGGATAGATAATCCGCCTCTGCGCCGATTTGATCAGATTGATCATTTCCTTCGGCTGAATATTTTTCCACAGCAAAAAAACCTGGATATACCTTTGCTATTAACAACGGTTCGGGTTGCTTCGCCGGAATCACGATTTCACCCAACCGATTGATAAGGCCATATTGCCCCTTGTTTTTTATCAGCGCAAGCGGATTCAATGATCCGTCTTCAAATTGGAAGAGTCCGACGGAATCAATTGTGGGTCGCACTAAGATCTCTCCGGTTTTGGGGTCGGCATAACCCCACAAACGACCGTTGCGATAAGGCACAGGCCAAGGCCGGTCCTGAGCGAAAAGCGTAGGAGACCAATAAGAGATGGCTGCTATTACACACACTACTATTCGAGTGAAACACATAAAAATAAAATAATTGCTTGATAAATAAAGGTTTATGTATGAATTTGCCGGTCAAAAATCTTCTGTTCCTTCACATCCCTGAAATCCAGCGCCTCGTAAAACAAATGTGATGCCTTACGCGCAGCATTGCAACGCACCCTAACCCGCCCGCATTTTTTCGATACCGACCATTCGATCACCTTGTCTATCAACATCTTGCCAACGCCCATTCGCCGATGTTTTTCATCCACTACCAGGCCTGCAATGGCTACAAAAGGATCGGATTCCAGATTGATCGTATGAAATCCGTGTATCCAGCCGACAACATGCTCGTCCACCACGGCCACAAAAACGCAGTGATCGGGGTGTTGTAAAATCGCATCGATGCGTTCCCGACAGGCTTCCAAAGTTGCCGGATAACCTAATTGATGCGAAAGTGTGCTGATAGCTTCCGCATCAACTGGTTCCATTTTTCTAATCAGGAGTGACATGTTGTTGTTGTTGTTAAAATTGTAATAGCCTCTTAGCGCAGGGGCAGCGCCCCGTAAGATTTGTAGCAATAGATGCCAAGATATTGTTAAAGGTGCAGCGCACCGTAAGATTATATTACGGTGCGTTGCACCTTCAACACCTTTGCGTGGGAATTTCTACAAATCTTTCGCGGCGCTGCCGCTGTGCTAACCGGTTACTCAAAACTTCCCACAATTATAATACCGCGCATCCCCAAAATCCGCCTGCGCCAGTTGCCCCGCTTCGTTTTTCAGCGGCTGCACGATCCCGTAAATTTTAGCCATACCTTCCGCCTGAATGGCTGGCTGAGAAACGCCATTTCCGGAATATTCCATAGGGTTGAGCATCCATTGAAAATCCTCGGCCCGCAGGCGCATGGAAGTCAGTTGTTGCATCAGTTCCGGCTGGCTGCGCACCCAGTCGAGTTTTTCCGTTTCCGTTTGTGGATGGGGTCTTTGGTTGGTGTTATTATACAGGGTGATCCATTGTACGGGAATACTGAAAAAATGCACGTAGGTGTCGCCGGAAAAACGAGGTCTGGTTCGCTGGAGCGCTGCTGCCCAGTCCGTATTGTCCGTTGGGTATTTTTCCATTAGTTGTTTGGCTACCAGGGTATTACCAGGAAAAGTGCCGTTGGGAAAAACCACATAATGATAATCTGCGAGGTAATGCCGGATGCCTGCTGGATGGTCCGGCTGTTTTTCAAAAACATTAAAGTATCGCGCCGCATGCACCGGAATCCCGCTAAATGTCCGGCTCAATGTGCGCAGCAGCGCGGTATCCCGGCCGGCATTGCAGCCATCCACCACGATACAGGTGGTCGAGTCGAAATGCGCTGCCGGCAATGGACCGAATGCGCCTGTGCGCATGGCCGCTTCGAGTGCGGCGGCACTGGTGCGATCCGCGCTGGTTTTGTCAATCGCCACCCGGAGCCCGGTCCATTCATTGCTATGCACAATGAGGTGGATTTGTTTCCAGGGTCCCATTACGGGTCGATGCGTTTGCAGGTACTGGTGTACGGCCTTCAGGTTTTGGCAGGTATGAATTTCCATTTCGGTTTCCTCCGTCGTGCCGCTGCGAAAAAAAGCAGCCGCATTGGCGAAATAAGGATTGCGGTTGCTGCGGTCTTCACCTAAAATGAACGCGATGTTATCACTTTCGCAGTAAATGATGTTTGCCGCTTTCTGCCCGCAACTGCCGAGTCCGAAGGCCGTTAACACTGCTGCGAACAGCATCATTTGCAGGATTTTTTTTCGAAAAATGACCATAACGAGCAGCAATAAAATTCCGCACAACAATACCCAGCCTGCGCTCTGGCTACCGCCTTCCGGTTTCAACCCGCTGATACCTGTGATGCCCAGGTCGAAACCCACGGCCAGGTCGGAAACGCCCTGCGGCAACGGCAGCGGCTGTTTGACCGAGGTCAGTTCTCCGTTGTTGGCAATCACTTCGTCGATAGCGATGAAGGAGGTGAATGCCGTCAGCAGATTGTATTTCAGGCCGAGTTGAGTGACCTGCTGGTCGCGCTTGGTATCCTGGCCTGCGATGTTGTAATCGCTCAGCATTTTTATACGTTCCCGCGCCCAGATGTATTTCAGCGCACTGTTTTTGTTATCGACCAGGGCATCTTTTACAGAAACCCGAATTTCCTGCGCTTTTTTACCCGAATAACCTTTGATAACAATCTCTCCTTTGGCGTCGCCTTTCCATTTTCCCATCAACACGATGGGGCGCTGTGCAAAAACGTCGGGCACATGCGAAGGCTCCACGTCGTAGGCATCAAAACCGGGAAAACGAATTTTTATCTGCGACAAAACCGGCGTGGCAATGTACCGGCGAAAAGTTTCAGCCACTTTTTTGCCCTCCGCTTCATCCGTCACGATAAACGGTACACCGCCGCCGACATGCGCCAGACCATCCATGAGGTGCCGGTTGACGCTGGAGCCGATACCGAAAGCAAACAGGTTGGCTTTGTCCAGGTTGTTGCGCACCAGGTCAAATGCTTCCGCTTCCACGTCGATGTAGCCGTCCGTCACAACCACGATGGAACGGGAAACAGCAGCGTCATTGCGCGGGAGTTTCAGTGAGCGTTCGAGCGCAGGCAGCAATTCTGTGCCGCCGCTACCTTCCTGTTTGTCGATAAAGGCCCTGGCTTTTTCGATATTTTCCTTGTTGGCTGTCAGCGAGGTTTCCGCCAGTATATTGCTGGTACCTGCAAATAATATCACATTGAATCTGTCGCCGGCGCGTAGTCCGCCGATCAGATCGCTCAGCAGTTTTTTGGACACATCCAGCGGGAAGCCGTTCATGGAACCGGAAACGTCCACCACAAAAATGTACTCGCGGGGTGGGATATCGGCGAGTTTGGGTTGTTTGGGCGGCTGCGCCATACAGAGAAAAAACTTTTCCTTGCCATCATCAAACAGCAGCAGACCGGCTCCAATGTGTTCCTGGCGCAGCGAATACCGCAGGATAAAATCGCGGTTGCCGCCTTTGATTTCGGTTTTGTCTAACAGCACATTTACTCCGGCATCGCCTTTATCAACTACTGTAATGCGGTGCGAAGGCGATTGCACATCACTGATAGGCATTCCCGCCGCCAGGTGCATAGATAAATCGAAGTTGTAGTGTGGTTTATCGCCCTTCTTTTGGTAGGGCATGGAGGTAAAACCATTGTTGTTTCCCGATTTTCCGTTGGTATAACGCGGGCCTGCCACAGTTGGAAACACAAATTCATAATGCCCCGATTCCGGTACGAGCAATTCTGTATAGCGCAGTGCCACGTGAATGGTATCGCCGGGCATGATATTGGCCACGTTCATTTGAAAAATATTGGGGCGTTCCTGTTCGAGCAGTGAAGCGCGTTTGCCTTCACTTTTGGCTTTTTCATAGTCGGCCCGCGCCTGGTTGCGCTCGGCAATTTTGGCGGAAATAATCCGCCTGCCGATTTGCATAGTCAGCCCGTACACAGCGGCGTTGGTGGAAGCGGGAAACACATAAATGGCTTCCAAAGGTGTTTTTCCACTATTGACGTAGGTTTGTGTCAGCACCACATCGGCGATCACCCCGGCGACGTTGATTTCGGCGGCTGTATTCTTCAGCGGCAGGGCATCCACACCAACGGGTGCGCCGCTCACCATGAAATAAGGGGAAAGTGTTTTGTCGGCGGCATCTGTCTGGGAGAAGGCCCAAAAAGGCGCGAAAAGCAGCAGGAACAAGCAGTAATTTTTCATTTGTGGCAGATATTAATGTTGATTGATGCTACAAATGTGTGACGGCTCAAAACGGCAAGTAAGGGCTTACTATTATTGCAGGTGTTTGCGTGAGTAAGTGTAGGGTTTGGAGTAGTATTTGTTTTGAAATACCTTTATACCGCGCATCGCGAAACACACAAAACCAAGTACAAGTACGGTATTAATTGATATTAAGATATTGGGATATTATCACTCCATTTATTGATTGTCAATAGAATATCCCAATATCTTAATATCTCAATAATTCTGCCCTATACTTATGTATAAAAACCGCTTATTCATTTGCCTGCTGGCCATTATTCCGGTAAGCCTCTCCGCACAGCTGGATACACTTGTTAACCTGAATCGCGCAACCGGCCACTTTATTAAAGGCGATACCATCTGGCTGGCCTCGCAAAGCGGCATCGTCAAGCGCCGCTGTTCTACCGGTGACGTGCTGGCGACCTACACGCACAAAAATGCGCCCATTCCATATTACAGGGTAGACGATATTTTCGTCGACGATCAGCAGCGTTTATGGATTTACATCTATGAAAAAGGCATCTCGATGCTGGACGGGGATCAGTGGACTTCCTTCTGGCCCACAGAAACGAATTATACCGTAGCCGGCCCTTCCGGACATGTAGCAGTAGACCAGGACGGCGTATTATGGGGTGCATCGGCGTATCGCACGCCCATGTTTTATGAAAACGGACAGTGGAAAGAAGCGCCGAATCCCGGTTTTGTATACTTAGATACCCGTGAAATGAAGATCGGAACAGACGGAAAAATGTGGGTAATGAGTGGTTCCGGCGGCATCTTCCGGCACGATGGTACAAAATGGGTGGCAGTCATTTCTACCTCGATTTTTGCCAGTGATTTTGTGCTGGATGACACCGGCGGATTTTACGTGCTCAGCGCGCTGACCGACGGTATTACCAGCGTCTACCATTTTGTGGCGCCTAACAACGGTACAGTCATCGGGACTTTTAATACCTGGGCATCTAAAATTGCCGTGGCGCCTTCCGGAAAAGTATGGGTGGCCGGTGCATTCGCAGAAGGAATTGCTTATTATGAAAATGGCGAATGGCAATACCTGAATGAAAATGAAACATTCCCGGAAAATTTGATCCATCTCGCTTTAAGTGTTGATCCTCAGGGGAATGTGTGGGATACGCAAAATTTTTTCGGCACAAAAATGTACAATGGTACGCAGTGGCAGCGCATCTGGAACGGCCCGACAGGCTTTGAACTGGGTGTTACAGGAAAGGATGGCGCCGTGTGGTTCGGATATTTGAATACACTTTCCAAATACTATCCCGCTACCGGACAAACAGAGGTTGTATTATTGGACCCCACGAACCTTTTTGAAAGCAATATGGTCGGCCTGAAAGCCGGTCCCAACGGCACCTTTTATCTGGCCAACCAATTGGGAAGATTATTCTGGTACGACGGAAATGGCCAGTTCAAGTTTAAAGGAGGCAACGCCTGGAACACCTACGTGCGCATGGCTGTCAATCAGTCCAACAGCCTTTTTTACCAGGGTTGGGACGTTTTTTCGGGCCTGATAGAATACAATGCCGTGACCAACTACACGAATACAATTGTGCAATACCATAATACCAACCCTGCCATTCCTTTTTCGGAACAATACTCTTTTGACTTGGACCGGCGCGACCGTTTGTGGATGTTTACGGACAAAGGGATTGTTTATTGGAAAAACGGGGCATGGAAAACATTTTATGAGCCGGGGCCGATCGTGGATTTTCCCGAGGGTATGGTGGCGGGTGTCAATGGTTTGTGGCTCTATTCCGGTGTCGAACAAAGGATGCAATATTTCGACGGGCGGGATACAGCATCCTGGTATATGCCGCTGAATACCGCAACCAATGGCGAACAGATTTTCAAATTGTACGCGGACAGCCGAAACTGGTTGTGGTGCCTCACCAACCGAAGCCGGGTGCTTTGTTTCAAAGGGTATGAATGGGAAATATACGACGCTGAAACGGGCACATTTCCGGCTTTTTCCATGAATAGCATGTTTGAAGACGGCGCGGGCGATATGTGGTTTTTGAACAGCGATGATATTGCCATTCGTATAAAAATTCCTTCAGGGCAGGTATCCGGCCAATTGTTTGACGACATCAATTTGGACTGCACGATTCAGTCGGGCGAACCGGGTATCGGCGGCTATGCGCTTGTTTTTGAGGATGGGCAAAAACGCATCGAGACGGTGGCAGATAACACGGGTAAATTCGCTGTCCATATTCCGCCGGGCGACTATACGGTTACCGTCAAATCATTTAATTCTTTGGGGCAATCCTGCTTGTCGGGTTTCCCCATTACTGTGCTGCCCGACGACAGCCTGGTATTGCAAATACCGGTTAAAACGATCCTGTTCACGCCGCTCATGTCCGTGAGCATCGGAACCGGATTTGCCCGGCGTTGTAGTGACATTACTTATTCCGTCAATGTCTGCAACGACGGCAACCTCGCGGCAGACGACGCCAAAGTTACCGTTCAGATGCCGGAAGGGCTGACTTTTGCCGGTTCCAGTATTTCCCATACGGTCACCGATACAGGGCTGGTTACTTTTCACCTCGGGTCATTGAATTTCAATACCTGCCGCACTTTTTCTTTTACGGCCAAAGTGGGCTGCGAAGGCATGGTGGATTTGGGTCAGTCGCTCTGCGTTACGGCGCATGTTTTTCCCGACACACTTCCTACGGTAGGCGCCTCCGCCTGGACGGGCGCTTCCATCGTCGTAAAGGGCCAGTGCGTGGACGATAAAGTTGTTTTTCAGGTAAAAAATGAAGGAAACACGTCAACACAGGCGCCGCTGGCATATCAGATCATTCAAAACGAATACCTCGACACCAGCGGAACCCTCAGCCTGAACGCCCAGGCTATCCGGGAATTCGAGTTGGAGGCCGACGGGAGCACCTGGCGCTTCAGCATCGAACAGGAAGCCGGCCACCCTTATGCCACAGCGCCTACGGTTGCGGTGGAGGGTTGTTTGGCGGGAAGCAGCACGCAGGAGCGCAGCATCGGTTTTGTGACGCAGGCCGCCAATGTGACCGGCAGCGCTTTTGAATCCACGGATTGCCAGGATGTCATCGGGTCGTTCGATCCGAATGATAAAAACAGCCAGCCGAAAGGCTGGGGCGAACGGCATGAGATAAAGCCGGAGCAGCCTTTGCGCTACACCATCCGGTTCCAGAACACGGGTACCGATACGGCATTTCTGGTAGTTATTCGCGATACGCTGGATGCGGCGCTGGATTGGGGCACCTTCAAACCGGAGTTAAGCAGCCACACCTATCACGTCGAGCGCGATAGCATCCGTCGCGCCATTGCTTTTGTTTTTGAAAATATCATGCTGCCCGACAGCAACCGGAATGAACCCGCATCGCATGGTTTTGTGCAATTTTCCATACGTCCGGCCCCGCAAACGCCATTGGGAACGATCATCCGCAACCGGGCCTCTATTTATTTCGACTTCAATTCCCCGGTGCTGACGAATACCGTGCAACACACCGTCGATACCGGTTTTATTCGTCCAAAACCGGAACCGCCTGTTTATAAGCCAGATGCTCGAATATACTTTACACCCAACCCGGCAGGACAATCCAGTTGGGTATCCATAGAAACTTTTGATACGGAAAAAACGCACCGGTTACAAATCTACGATGTGCAGGGCAGGGAAGTTCGGAGCGTCATCATGCCGCAATCGCCCTTTTTACTGGAAAAACAGGAATTGCCCGCCGGTGTTTACCAGGCGGCTATCTGGATAGAAGGCAAACGGATCGCTGTAGGCCAGGTTGTGTTCAGCCAGTAAGTCCCTCGGCTGTCCGCATATACTCCAGCACCATGTTCAGTTGCCCGTAGGAATACCGGTCTTCAAAATGCGCTTTGGCCACGGAGGTAATGGGCGTGTTCTGTTCCCGGAAATACGTTTCGATTTCTTCCACCTGTTTCCGTTCCATCAGGCTAAAAATGTCGAGTTCGCCCAGGCCGACGAAATGCGCCAGGTGCCCTTCGATGGTAGCCCGCACAAAGCCGCGTTCGGCGGCAATTTCGTCTATGGTTTTCCCGGATTTCAGCAGTTCAAAACTGAGCATTTTGGTCTCCGTTTTGGGCGGTTTTTCGGCTAATGCGGCGGCGGCTAATGCCATCAAGTGATCGGTTGGAATATTGAATTCCGAGCAGTATGCCTGCACCAAAGAGATCAGTTCTGCGCCGAATTGTTTGATTTTGACCGTTCCGACGCCCTTGATTTTTCTCAAAAGAATCAGATCCAGGGGCAGCAATTGTACGATTTCGAGCAGCGAACGAGTAGGCAGCACTTCATACAATTCCAGGTTGAACATCTCGGCCTTGTCGTCGCGCCATTTTTTCAGACGGGCGTACAGCACGGGGTGCGGCGTGTCTTTGGGTATCCCGGCAGTACCCGATGCAGGGGCTTTGGTCGTGCGGAAATCCAGTTCGGCATCCGCTTTGGCCCGCAGGTAGCGCACCGCGGCAAAACCGCCCTGAACACCGGCAAAACAAGCGTTTTTGATAAACATTTCTTTTTGCAGCGCTTCCAAAGCCTCCTGCACAGTTTTCAAAACTGCTTTATTGTCCGTCAGAAATTGAATATTCCGGGCGGCGGGCAACAGGTCTTTGCCCAATTGTTCTTCAAAATAAGCGCCCGCTTTTTGGAGCCGCGCTTGTAGTTCCGGGTTGTCTTCCGGCAAAATATCCTGTGCGAAATAGTGCCGGATTTGAGGTTTAAACTTCTCCGCCATGGTAAAAACAAGGTCAATGCAGCGGGCTTCAATGGCTTTCAGGTGTTTCCCGGCATCCGCGTGCAGCGTATTGTCGTGTTCGTACATCAGGCGATTCAGGTGGGCAAACAGCTTGTGCAGGCGACTAAAATCGAACAGTTCCAGGATCAGCGATTGCTGGAATTCTGCTTTGGAACGGGTCAGGTGCTGCTCGTCGGGTGTATTTTTGTCGGCTTCTTCGGTGTAGTTTTTCACCACATGGTCGGTGCGGACGCTCGAAGGAATGATTTTGGAGCGCAGCACAATGCCTTCAAAACTTTTGCAGCGGCTCAGCGCCACGTACACCTGTCCGTGCGCGAAAGCCGCCTGCGCGTCGATGATGGCACGCTCGAAAGTAAGCCCCTGGCTTTTGTGGATGGTGATGGCCCAGGCTAATTTGAGCGGGTATTGCGTGAACGTGCCGAGCAATTGTTCTTCCACTTCTTTGCTCTGCTCGTTCAGGGTGTATTTTACGTTTTTCCATTCGGCGGGTACGACCTCGATATCCTCCTCGTCGCCGGGACAGCGGACGCTGATGATGCCTTCGCGGAAGCCCGTTATTTTGCCGATTTTACCGTTGAAAAAGCGTTTTTCACGCGCTATATCGTTTTTGACAAACATCACTTGCGCGTCTTTTTTACATTCCAGTATCTCGTCGGCGGGAAAAGCGTAGTTCGGAAATTCGCCCTGCACCGAGGCCTTGAAAGTCTGTTGGGGCTGGTTAATTTCGGCTAGTTTTTCGCTGTTGATCTCCTGCGCCGAGGCATTGTGCGCCGTCAAAGTGATGTAGGGTTCTTCCGCCGTGGGCTGGAAACGGGCGATGTAGCGGCTGTTGAGCGTGGCCAGCACCTCCTCGTCTATTTTGTTGTCGCGCACCTTGTTCAGCAGGTCGATAAATGTCGTGTCCGACTGCCGGAAAATGTGTTTCAACTCGATGGAAACCGGATCGGTGCCGCGCAGGGCATGGCTGCCAAAAAAGTAGGCTGTCTGGTAGTGCTCGCGCAGTAGGTTCCATTCCTCGTCTTTCACCACAGGCGGCAGTTGGTGCAGGTCGCCGATCATCAGCAACTGCACCCCGCCGAAGGGTTTGGAGCGGTCGCGATAGCGTCGCAAAACGTCGTCGATACCGTCGAGCACGTCGGCCCGCACCATGCTGATCTCGTCGATCACCAGCAGGTCGAGGCTCTGGATGAGGCGGATTTTTTCGCCGGAAAAACGCCGCTGCCGCGAGGGATCCTGTATGCTGCCGGGCAAATACGGCCCGAACGGCAACTGGAAAAACGAGTGGATCGTCATGCCGCCGGCATTGATGGCCGCAACGCCCGTGGGCGCTACCACGACCATACGTTTGGTCGCTTCCTGTTTGATCTGATGTAAAAAGGTGGTTTTGCCCGTTCCTGCCTTGCCGGTCAGGAAGATGTTTTTGTGCGTATGGCGCACATAATCGAAGGCAAGTTCGAGTTGCGGGTTCGATTGGAAAGACATAATAAAGGAGGATTAAGTGAAGAGTGTTGTTTGATGTAGGGGTGAAGGTAAAAGAAATTGTTTGAAGATTTGGGGCAAATTTTCAAATTTTTTACTTGCGTGAGAGGATTGGAGCCATAAGTGCCGCGCAACGGAGCGCGCGGCTTGCGCGATTTGATAACTTTTCAGAAGTTGTCAAATCTACGCCTGTGCTAAGTCCTGCTTTAGGTTCAAACCTTTGGTTTCAATCTTGACATATTCGCAAAACTTCATCGGATCAAGGTTGTCAACAAAACCCCGAGTGCCTGTTCACTTGAGCATTGACAACTTCTGAAAAGTTGTCAATGCAGCGATTTGCCGTGGGTTGGTGCGGGCTTTGACAACTCGCCTCACCGCTTTTCACCAGTATAGCATTGAGTAAATCTTGAGAAACACGAAAATCAGACTGATCTATTTGATCAATCAATGGGTAATTTGGACATATTCGACGCTGTTTAAAATATGTGGGCCTATGTATGGGCTTAGCCCGCCGGTCGTTACTACTTCTACCTTGTATCCGCTAAAAATATTATCTAATAAATCACAAACAGCCATGAAGTTGTCGAAAGTCTCCTTGTCTTTTTGGAAGTCAATAAGTATGTCTATATCGCTATCCTTATTTTGCTCTTGTCTTGCATAAGAGCCAAAAAGACCGATTTTGCTGATGCCATACTGCTGTATAAGCAACGCATTGGAGGTGATTTTATCTTTTATCCCCTTTTTAGAAAGCATGACAGTATCCATTTTTTTTAATTTTCATACAAATATATGCCAAACCAAACACTCTCCTTGCTTGCGGGAGACTTTTTTACAACAAGAGGATATCTGCCACTTTTTCCACCCCACCCCCGCCTGCCCTGCCATTTTGTCAAAATAATGGCAAATTTCCGACATGGAATGAAATGTGCCGTTGCCCTCCTTTTGCACCAATGCTAAAGTGTATCTTTGCGGCTTTGAACAGGCAAAAAAATTAAGTTTCATCCCCAAATTGCCTTTTGCCCATTCAATTATCGTTCACCACTCATAATTCCCGACATCGTGTTTGGATTTCTAAAGAAAATACTCGGCACCAAGCAAGACCGCGACCTGAAACAGTATCAGGCGACGGTAGCCGAAATCAATAATTATTTCGAGCAGTATCAGAGCCTTTCTAACGACGAATTGCGCGGTAAAACGCTCGAATTCCGCTCCCGGATCAAGGAATACCTGGCCGATATCGATGCTGAAATTGTATCCGTGCAGCAGCAGGCTATCGATGCGGAAGATTTTAACGAAAAAGAACGCCTCTTCAAAGAGGTGGACGAGCTCCGCAAATCGCGCGATAAGGCCCTGGAAGACATCCTGTTGTCGATCCTGCCGGAGGCTTTCGCCGTGGTAAAGGAAACCAGCAACCGTTTTTCTCACAATGAAACATTGACGGTGACCGCTACCGACCACGACCGCGCACTCGCGGCCCAGCCGGGCAAAATCCACGTCAGTATACAGGGCGATCAGGCCATCTGGAAAAACAAGTGGCTGGCCGCAGGTGGCGAAGTGCTGTGGAATATGGTGCACTACGACGTTCAGTTGATGGGCGGTATGGTATTGCACGACGGCAAAATCGCCGAGATGGCGACCGGTGAGGGTAAAACCCTCGTAGGTACGCTGCCCGCTTACCTCAACGGCGTAGCCGGCGAAGGCGTACATATTGTAACCGTGAACGACTACCTGGCCCGACGCGACTCCGAGTGGGTAGGCCCGATCTACGAATTTCTGATGCTCCGGGTCGATTGTATCGATAAATACCGCCCGCATTCCAAAGAACGTATTGAAGCCTATCGCGCCGATATTACGTTCGGCACCAACTCCGAATTCGGCTTCGATTACCTCCGCGACAACATGGTCATCAGCCCGGAAGAGCTGGTGCAGCGCAAACACCACTACGCGATTGTGGATGAGGTGGACTCCGTTTTGATCGACGATGCGCGGACGCCGTTGATTATTTCCGGCCCCGTTACCCGCGGCGCCGACGACCAGGAATACGTCGAACTGAATCCGACCGTCAAACGCCTGCTCGAAGAACAAAGTAAACTCGCTTCCCAGTTTCTGACGGAAGCCCGCAAACTGATCGCAGCGGGCAATACCGGCGCGGAAGAAGGCGGCGGCGGACTTGCCCTGCTGCGCGCGCACCGCGCTCTGCCCAAATCGCGTCCGCTCATCAAATTCCTGAGTGAAGACGGTATCAAAGTGCTGCTTCAAAAATCGGAAAACGTTTATTTACAGGAGAATGCAAAGCGGATGCCTGAAGTAGACCGCGAGTTGCTGTTTAATATCGACGAAAAAAACCGGCAGGTAGAACTGACGGAAAAAGGTGTCGATTTCCTTTCCAAATTCAGCAACGAGCCCAGCTTCTTTATCATGCCCGATATCGCGGAAGAACTGGTGTTTATCGACCGGAACAGCAGCCTCAGCCATGATGAAAAGATAGAAGCCAAAGAGCGTTTGTCGCAGGATTACGGGGTAAAAAGCCGCCGGGTTCATGCCATTCACCAACTGCTGAAAGCATATACCTTGTTTGAAAACGACAATGAATACATTGTGATGGACGGCGAGGTGAAAATCGTGGATGAGCAAACCGGACGTGTCATGGAAGGCCGCCGCTACTCCGACGGTTTGCACCAGGCGCTGGAGGCCAAAGAAAATGTAAAAGTCGGCGAGATCACCCAAACCTACGCCACCGTAACGCTCCAGAACTATTTCCGTATGTACCACAAACTGGCCGGTATGACCGGTACGGCGGAAACGGAAGCCAAGGAATTGTGGGACATCTACAAACTCGACGTGGTGGTGGTGCCTACCAACCGCCCGATCACCCGACAGGATGAAGAAGATCTCGTCTATAAAACGGCCCGTGAGAAATATAATGCCGTTATCGATGATATTATCAAACTCCGCGATCAAGGCCGACCTATCCTGGTAGGTACTACGTCGGTGGAAATTTCCGAATTGTTGTCGCGGATGTTGAAAATGCGCGGCATCGACCACAACGTACTGAATGCCAAGCAGCACCAGCGCGAAGCGGAAATTGTGGCGGAAGCAGGCCACGCCAGCAAAGTAACCATTGCCACCAATATGGCTGGTCGCGGTACCGACATCAAACTCGGCGCAGGGGTGAAAGAAGTAGGCGGTCTGGCCATTATCGGTACCGAACGCCACGAAAGCCGCCGCGTCGACCGCCAGTTGCGCGGACGTGCCGGTCGCCAGGGCGACCCGGGTTCGTCCCAGTTTTATGTATCGCTCGAAGACCAGCTGATGCGCCTGTTCCAAAGCGACCGCATAGCCGGTCTGATGGACAAAATGGGCCATAAAGATGGTGACGTGATCCAGCATTCGATGGTGACCAACAGCATCGAACGCGC
Organism: Saprospiraceae bacterium; assembly: GCA_022844265.1. GTDB lineage: Bacteria > Bacteroidota > Bacteroidia > Chitinophagales > Saprospiraceae > M3007. Next base: position 17,865 of record JALHMA010000071.1, read on the forward strand.
CCAGAAAAAAGTAGAGGAAAATAACTTCGGTATTCGCAAGCGCCTGCTCGAATACGACGACGTGATGAATATTCAGCGGGAGGCGATTTACAAAAAACGCCACAACGCCTTGTTCGGCGACCGCCTTTCTGTTGACATTAACAACGCGTTCACGGCCATTACCGCCGAACTGGTGCAGATTCACCGCGAAGGCGGCGATTTTGAAACATTCCGCCTCGACGCCATCCGCCTCATCGGTGTTGACCCTGAAATGGACCCGAACTGGTTTAAAACGGCCTCGATGAATACCGTGCTGGCTACTTTCCAGCAGCAGGTATTCGATCTGTACGATTACAAATCACGGCAGGTGGGCGATCGTTTGTTGCCTATTATCAAAGACGTGTATGCCCGCGAAAGCCACCGCTACAAACGGATCGTTGTGCCGTTCACCGATGGCAGCCTCGGCCTGAATATCAGCGCCGATATGGAAGAAGCCATCCGAACCAACGGCAAATCCATCATGCACGACATCGAAAAAGTAGCCACGCTGGCGCTGATCGACGATGCCTGGAAGGAACACCTCCGCAATGTGGACGATCTGAAAGAATCCGTTCAGGGCGCATCGTTTGAACAGAAAGACCCGCTGGTGATCTATAAAATGGAGGCCTACAACCTGTTTGAAGGTTTGATCGGCCATATCAACACCAGTGTCACTTCTTTCCTGCTTAAAGGATCGCTGACACTGCCCGACGAACAACAGGTGCAGCGTTCGCAGCAGCAACAGGCAGCAGCCGAAGCGCAACGCCGGGCACAGGCCAGCCGACTGCGGGCCAATAACTCAGGCCAGGAAATGACGGAATCGCAGATGGTCGCCCAACGCGCCGCCGCTTCCGCCGGCCACAACGGCCCGGTTCAACGCATACAACCTATCGTGAAGGAAAAAGTAGTGGGCCGCAACGAACCCTGCCCCTGCGGAAGCGGGAAGAAGTATAAGAACTGCCACGGAGCGTAAATATTAGGGATGAGGGATGCCGAGCCTGAACAGGGATGAGGGATGAGTTATGAGTTATGAGTTATGAGTGTTTGGTACAAATGCTTTGGATTTGTTATTCGTATAGCCAAACATTTGTACCAGACACTCATAACTCATAACTCATCCCTCATCCCTCATCCCTGTTCAGGCTCGGCATCCCTCATTCCTCATCCCTAATTAATGTTTTGCGTCTTTTTTCCAATCTTTCGTCTTTTGTCCGGGCGGACAAAGCCGCCTTTGCGATTATGACTGATACAACCTCGATTTGGACAGGATTCAGCCGGCATTTGCGGCGTTATTTGGTGCAGCGCGTCAAGTGCAAGCAGGATGCAGACGATTTATTACAGGAAATTTTTATTAAAATACACCTGAAACTCCCCACACTGAGCAAGCGGGAAAGCCTGCCTGCCTGGGTCTGGCAAATTACCCGCAACACCCTGCTCGATTATTACAAACAAAAACGAATGCCGGTGGTGGAAATAGAGCAGGCCGCTGTTCAATCGGCTGATTTGTCGCCAACGGAATTCAACCAATGGATGGCCGATTGTGTGCAGCCATTTTTGGAGTTATTGCCTCAACACCACAAAGAGGCGTTGCAACTGGCTGATTTACAGAGCCTTTCGCAAAAAGAACTGGCGCAGCAATGGAACATCGGGTACTCCGGTGCAAAGAGCCGCGTACAACGCGCAAGGGTGGAATTACATGGTTTATTCACGCAGTGCTGCCAGATTGAAGCAGATAAATACGGCAACCTGATGCAGGTCGCCTGTCTGGAAAAAACATGTTGATGCGTCTTTTTTCCCGTGTCTCGTCTATTGAAGTGAACCGGCTTCGGCCACATTATTCACTTAAAAATTTTCGACACATGAAAAACGTATTGTTTGTTTCTTTCTCCGGCGGCGACTGCTGCGAAACGGGTTGCGGCGGCGGATGCTGCTAAAGGTTGAGTGTGCGTACCGTAGGGTCTTACGCCCCAGCACATTTAATGTTTTTATCTGACTGTCCGCTTGT
>JALHMA010000072.1 GCA_022844265.1 Saprospiraceae bacterium
GCGGGTCTCTTTTGAAATGGATGGTATCCTCCAGGGGCAATTTGCCTTGCGCAGCCAAAACGGGCAAATCGATAATAATTTGATGGTTGATGGTGTCGATGCCGGCCATTGCGGTCTCCGTTTCCGTATTGGGTTGCTGTTTCGAGTCATTGGACATGCAGCCGGCTATACAAAGGCCAAAAAGCAGTAAAAAGTTATGTGTACGCATGAGCGGATTGATTCGTTAAAAGTAATGCAAGTTTCAACTGAAATTCCGGCAGCGAGGGCCGTTTGAAATTCATGGGCGGGATTTTGGTGGCAAAAACGAAGTATTTGTCGCGGTGCTGCCGCAGCAAGGCGCCCAAAATCTGTTCACTTTTTCCTGCGCCGTAACCCTGTGCGGTGTCAAAAAAATGGATGACGATGTTGCATATAGTCAACGTAAAGTGGTTTTGAACGAGTAACACTTGCAATCCTTTATTAATCAAGGAAATCAATCAGGGAAATCTTCAAATCCACTTTAATCTGGGTATAGATTGTTTCATTTTTTTGTTTTGACCGGGTTAAGATAGGGTTTTTACCTGGGCTTGTGGCGAAAGGCGTTGGAACACTTTTCAAGGTCTTTTACGAGCCTGCCGAATACCTGTTCCGGCGCTCCTCCTTACCATTCAATCAAGCGGTAGTTGCACCATTTGTAACCAATCCATAACTTTGTAAATGACTATTCAATTAATTACGCGTAGTGATTTTCTCTCAAAAACTTAATGATCGCATTTTTTTCCGGGCTCTTTGTTTGGCATTCCTTGTGTCAGCAATTAATACTGAATTATTTGCTCAAACCAGGCAACCTGTTTTTGAAAGATTTGACAACAAAAATCTCTACAATTCCGGTCAGGTTTATGATATTGTCCAGGACAATTTCGGTTTTTTATGGTTCGCTACATTCAATGGAGTGCTGCGCTTTGACGGCGTCGATTTTAAACACTATGAACACGATCCGATTGATACTAATACCATTTCAGGTAGCCGCGTATTAGCGCTCGCTAAAGACAGTCAGGGAAGGATATGGATAGCATCAGACGGGGGCGTATCCATGTTTGATTACGCGACCAATCGGATTGTCCGCCAATTTCAAGGCGATAACATACAAAACAAGGCGTTCTCAGAAAGAACGTGGTCTATAATAATTGACAATACTCAACGGATATGGCTGGGAACGATCAACGGGCTGTACACTGCTGTGCAAGGTGAACCAATGCCTGTACGGGTAAATGAAGCAGGTCAGGATGAAAAGAAAGGGCCGATTACCCAGTGTATTTTTGAAGACTGGGGCGGAGAAATTTGGGCGGGTTGTAAAGCATTATTACAGGTGAATAAAACCTCTCGGACCTACAGCAGCCATCTCCCCAATGTGGACCGGGCATTTGCTATTCACGCGATTTGCCAAACAAAAGAAAATGAGCTTTGGTTGGGCACCAACCTGGGAATGTTCACCTGGGACATTAAACTGAAAAGGATGTCTCGGGCAGCATTGGGGGCAATGCCCGATAATTGTGAAATTTTATCCCTTTGCCCGGACCGAAATGGGAAAGTGCTGTGGATTGGAACCAGACAACACGGCCTTCTGATGTTTAATTTGGAGGACAATTCTTGTTTAGCATATGCTCATCAGCCCAACGATCCAAAATCCTTGAGCGATATTCAAGTAAAATCTCTGTTGATTGATCGGGACCAAAATCTTTGGATCGGTTGTTTTGACGGTCTGAATAAATATGATTTAAAACCTCAAAAAATTCACTCCTACCCTGTCTTTAGAGATGGAACGACCGTTTTTAATAGCGTACTCCGTGTTTTTTATGACGCTACCGGCACACTGTGGATAAAAACAAGACCGAGAAAGCTTTGGCGAGGTCAGGGACAGGGCGATAATATGCTTGATGTAGGTTCCGGTATGGTTGACCCGGATATTTGCAAAAAGGTTACTCATTTTCTGGAATTTCCCAAAAAAGAATTGTGGATGTTCTTCGAATCCGATAGTATTTTAGTCTATTCTTGTGTGGATAAATCGTTCAGGTTGACATCCATTCAAAAGGATAAACCATACAGAAAAATCAATACGGGAAAATTTGACCCGGTAAATAAAGATATTGTATGGCTGGGCATTGATACGGGATTGATCAGGTACAATTTTGTTACCAAAGAGATGGAAACGTTCTACTTGCCAAAGGAATGGAAGGATTCAAAATTTTCAAGTGTCTGGCAAATACAACCCGATAATGATTCTCTTATCTGGCTCGATATAGAGGACTCCGCGAATTTTGGTTATTTCAACAAATATCAAAAAAAATTTTATCAGTTTCAGGAGACCGGAGATACCCTGCGCTCCTACTTCGAAGGCTATGTTTACAGTATGACTGCGGATCGAAAGAATAATATCTGGATTGCTTCAAGCACAGGCTTGCTAAAAATTGAATCATCTGAAAAAAAGCCTACCCTTTACACCAGGTACCGTGGACAGATTCCCGAAAATCACCTTGCTGCGATCATCACTGACAGAGATGGCAACGTGTGGTTCACAAGTCCCAATTATCTGTCATTTATTGACATGGCACAGGATGAAAAATTCCTGCATATTCCTACTGCCGGGATCAATTCTTTTACAACAAGAGCCGTTTCCGGTTCAGACAGCGGGCGCCTTATATTTTTTGGAGGCGACAAGGGCTTAACCGAAATAAACCTGGACTTGCCGGGTGATACGATTGCGCCGAAGGTTATTTTAATCGGAGTTAAAGTGTTTAACAAGGAAATAGATTTAGACAAATCTCCCGAACTTACTACCGATATTGAATTGAAGTTTGAACAAAATATTGTAACATTTGAGTTTGCGGCTTTGCACTTCGCACACCCTGAATCCAACCGTTATCAATACCGGCTTTTAGGCCTGGGCTTTGATACCACCTGGACAGATGCAGGAAAAGAACGACGGGCTACTTTTACCAATTTGTGGTGGGGGAAATACGAATTTCAGGTAATAGCATTCAATTTATATGGCATCGGAAGCAAAACGCCGCTTACTGTTTCGATTACCATACTGCCTCCGTGGTGGGGGACAAAATGGGCTTTTTCATTGTATATTATAGGACTTTTCAGCATATTCTATGGCTTTTACAAATTCCGTTTAAATAGAAATCTCGCTATCGCCGAGTCTCGCAGGCAGGTTGAACTCGCTGACGCCGAGTCCCGCAGATTGCTTGAACTCGCTGACGCCGAGTCACAGAAACTCGCTGAAATGGATGCTTTTAAAACCCGTTTTTATACCAATATCACGCACGAATTCCGAACACCGCTGACTGTCATTCTGGGCATGGCGGGTCAGATCAAAAAAACGCCTTTAAAATGGGTGGACACGGGGACTCAAATGATTTCCAGGCAAGCGGGCGATTTGTTGCGGCTTGTCAATCAAATACTCGATATCTCTAAGATAGAGGCAGGGGTTTTGGAAAAGGACATGGTGCAATGTGAAGTTGTGCGATATATCTCCTATTTAACCGAATCATTTCACTCCCTGGCACTTTCCAAAAAAAATCGCTTAAATTACCTGGCTTCACAGGATGCTCTGTGGGTAGATATCGATAAAGAAAAACTAAAAACGATTTATAATAACCTGTTATCAAATGCTTTAAAATTTACGCCTCCGGGTGGGCAGATCAATATATCGCTTTCCGTAACTGGCGATGCTTTTGATACCTCTCCTGCCCTTCAGAATTTGGAAAAACGGATGAAGATTGCCATTCAGGATACCGGGCCTGGAATCCCGCCTGAATATAAAGAACGCGTTTTTGATCGTTTTTTCACATCAGGTACCGATCGGCAAATGCAGGGCGAGGGCGCCGGTATAGGCTTGGCGCATTCCAGGGAATTAGCCCGGTTGTTGGGTGGCGATATCACACTTCACAGCGAACCGGGACATGGCGCCACGTTCGTCCTCGATTTACCGGTAACCAATCAGGCAGCAATTGAAACGCCAACAATAAGCCAACCTGTACCTGACACCGCCGTACCGTCCGGGAAAAATGATATGCTTGTCAAAACGATAAACACTTATCACCACCCTCATTTGCGGTTGCTGATCGTGGAAGACAGTGAAGACGTTTCTCTTTACCTGAAAACGTTATTGGAGGATCATTACCAAATCGAATTTGCCAAAGACGGGCAGGAAGGCATTGAAAAAGCATTGGAGCGCATTCCGGATATTATTATTTCGGATGTGATGATGCCCCGAACAAATGGATATGAATTGTGCAGGGTTTTGAAAAACGACCCTCGAACAAGCCATATCCCGATTGTACTGCTTACTGCAAAAGCAGAACGGGAAGCCCGTATGGAAGGGCTGGATGGCGGAGCCGACGACTTCCTGATCAAACCTTTTGACGAGAAGGAACTGGAAAGTCGGATGCGCAATTTGCTTTCCATTCGCAGGAACCTGCAACTGCGCTACCAGGAAGGTGTTCCCGCCGAACCAACGCTGAATCCTGTTTTCCAAAAGCAGGACGAATTTTTTAAGAAATTGGACGCTTGTCTGGAGCAGCACTATTCAAGACCTGAATTTAACGTCACAGAACTTTGCCGGTGTGTGAATATGTCGCAGACTGTGCTTTTTAATAAACTGAAGGCCTTAAAGGAAATGAACATTGCAGACTATATAAAGCACTATCGAATGCGCAAGGCCTGGGAAATGTTGAAAAACACGGATCTGTCGATTAGTGAAATAGCCACTGCGTGTGGATTCAAAAACGATGCACATTTTTCAACTGTATTCCGTAAAACATACGGAAAGTCGCCCAGCCAGGCTCGAAAAGAGTGATTTTCGTTGATTTTTTTCAATTGAACGATAGAGAAAACTTTTAAAATGATTCTGAAAAGTGGTTTAGGAGTTACCCCCTCAATATTTGCAGCGGATTCTGATTTACAGCATCCTGCACAATATTGCTCACTTAAAACTCTTTGCCATGAAGAACACCGTTTTAAACTTCCGAACCACCCTGCTCCTGCACGTACTATTATTGTACGTACTTCAGACAGGCTTCGCTCAAATCACCGTATTGGGAAGCGCCATTACCAATAGTGAATATGAGTCGGCAGCTGTGACAACACTCCCCAATTACGCCGTAGGGGTTTTACTCGCTCCGGACAACACCATTAAAGTCGCTTCCTGGAATGTAAACGCACAAGGCGACGTGACACATGTAAACAGTGTTGATAACGGCAAAGGCCGGAAAGTCAACATCGTTTCGCTTACCGATAATCGAGTGGCCGTTGCTGCTGTCAAGCCGAATGGAAAACTCCGGCTGGCACTGTACGGCATCGCCGGCAACGGGACCGTTTCTGCAATGAACGAATCATTTACATCGGAACATACCTACAAAGCGGCTAAGCCAGGCATCATCCGACTGAACGATAACAGACTGGCTGTCGGTCTGATTCGCGACAACGGTAATTTTGAAATTTCAATTTGGCGGGTTCAGCAAAACGGAAATTTCGAACAACAATGCGAATACCATAGCGGTGATGCTGAAAACATCGATCTCTCGAAAATATCGAACAATCGCCTGGTGGCCGCAGTGCGAAAATCGAATTCCGATGAGATCAGGCTGATTGCTTTCGACTTCGATTCCGGCAATTGCTCACTTCAACGGCGCGGCGATGCAGACGCAGGAGGCAGCATTAATAAATTTGAACTTGTCACGCTGTCTGATGATCGCATTGCAATTTGTTACAACGCAAAATCCTCCAAAAACCTTGGCGTAAAAGTCTGGGATGTGAATAATTCGGGGAACTTCATTCAACAAAGTACAGAAACTGGCGGTGCATGCACTCAACTTTCCTTGGTGGCTTTGGCCAAAAACCTGTTGATTACGCAAGTGATCGATTCGGAAGGGAAATTTAAACTCATTGCATGGAAAGTAAGTGAGGGAGGAGCCCTAAGCCGCCTTAACATCGACTTCCAGTCTTCCAAAGACTATAACCTGGTATACGCATCGAGGATCGATCAACCGGGGTTCGCGGTTGGAAATAATCGCCTGATCACATGCAACCGGCTGATGAACAATCGCTATAAAATAGTGTGTTTGCATGTAAATACGGTAACATTACTTGCAGGTAAGAAATAACCGGAAGCGTATAAAAAACCTTGAATGACCCGCTCCCCTCGAACCTTCTGTTTCAAGGGGAGCGGGATTTAAACCCTTAAATTTGGTTTTCATATGAAAAAAGAACTTCGTTTTGGCTTTTTCCAAATAGCCTTTTGTTTAAACATCTATGCTATTGCCGCAACCAATAACTGCTCATTGTACCATACGCCGGTTGCCGACAATGATTCCATTCCACATCATGGAACAGGATATGCTTCCATTGTTTCTGCGGTGGACTCGATTGTATTTAATTTAATAAAAAGTGAGGATATTCCGGGATTGACCGTTGCCGTATCAAAAGGCGGGAGGCTTATCCTTGAAAAAGGATACGGTTATGCCAATTACACAGATCAGACACCGATGAGATATTACACCATTTCAAGGATCGGCAGTGTGTCAAAAATTTTTACTACCTGTGGCGTGATGAAACTTACGGAAGAGAATCTTTCTTTCAAAGTTACTGATCAGGTATATGGCGCCGACGGCGTATTGAAAGACTGGAGAGATTACAAAGCGATGTACATGCTGAAAGATGGTAGACAGTATGAAAAAATCAGGATCAATCATTTGTTATCCCACACTTCCGGATTCGACGGAAGCGGAGAAACCAGGGGAACAGCAGATTGTGTTGATAAACCTATAGATGAAGTTACCTACAAAGACATTAATTTATGTTTCCTGCGTTCAAAAAAACTACTTTTTGAACCCGGTACAGATTATGCTTATTCCAACCACGGAATGGGATTTGCCGGAAATATTGTAGCGGATATTTCAGGAATGTCCTATTACATGTACATCAGGGAAAAAATACTGAAGCCGCTCGGCTTGTCCACCCGGATAGTACCCCATACTATCGGTGCCGATACCTGTATGTCTGATGCGCATAAAAAATCTAACAATGGGACGATCGTGGTAATACCCAGGCAAGCTGGTAATAAAATCCCCAACGGGCTGGCTGCGGGCGGTTGGGCCGCGAGTGCGGGTGACATGGTTCGATTCATGCTCGCCACGGATAAACTGGAAAACCATGCCGATATTCTCAGACCGGAAACCATTGACCTTATGGAAACCCAGCCTTATCCGAACGTACCCAACAGCCATGCATTGGGTTGGGGAATCAAAATGCAGGGCGATGCAAAAAAGTTATCCCATGTCGGTAAAGTCAAAGGTGGAGTTGCTTACATAACCAAGTTCGGAGAAGGATTTATCGATCAGCAATACCAGATAAATGTAGGTCAGATAAACATCGCCTTATGTACGAATAGCGGCGATGTGGAGAGCAAGGCCTTAAGAGTTGTTGCCGACCAAATTGCATTGATTGTTGCGAAATCAGACATTCTTCCAGACTATGATTTATTTGATATGATCCATCGTTAAGCACTTGCTTTTGCAGGCTTTTTTCAACCTGAAATTTCTTTAAAAATGAAAAACATTATCGTGCTCATCGTTATGGGCCTGTCCAATTATTGCTCCATGCAAGCCCAGCAAACCAACTCATCCGACGTTTTCGTTTGGGTATGTTCCGGGGAAAACAACCAGACTGCAAACCTCGTAAACACTTTTACAACCGATTTTGAAGCCTTGCTTCCGGAAATGGGATGGGCGTATATCAAAAACGCCGAAACGAAGCAACTGATTGAAACAACTACACCCGAATCGGTCTTAACAAGCAATGGCGGGTTAAGCGGCGATATTGCCAGCAAATTAAAAACGCTAGGCGTTGATGCACTGCTTTTCAGTAAATGCTATTTGAGTAATGGCGCTGATATCAGATTGGAATTGACATTTTTTAACAGCAAAAACACCGCTAATCCCATTACGAAATCGATCTCGTTTTCCGAATTAGAATTTAATAAAGTTGAATATCGAAGAAATAAACTACTTCGGCATATCAAGGAAGTGGAACGTACAACTGTCTCCATCAATACGATCAATCGGGCTCAGCCTGTTCAATCTTCCGGCAGCATAGACAATGAATTGCTATTATGGCAAAAATTTGCCAGGCGCCCTACATTAAAACGAGCAAGAAACTATATTTCAAAATACCCCGATGGAAAATTTCTGGGGGATATTGAAGCATTGTTACAGGGAGAATGTGCCGCAAAAAGCAAAAATAAAAGTTGCCAAACCTACTTGAGATTATTTCCGAATGGCGCCTATGCAACTGAGGCAACCAGTATTATTCATCATAAAAATACCGGCCGGAACAGTTCCCGTGAATACGAATATACCGAAACCAAACCTTTGTCATATCCGAAATTGAGTCATTCGCCAAAAAAGAAAACCAGTGTGACAAAAAAGGAACCTAAAAAAGTCAGGAAACCTGTTGAAAGAAACAGGGCCGCAGCTAAGGGTACAAATAGCAAAGGGACAAAAGAATCAAAATCACCCACCAAACACCCAACATCAGATAAACCCAAAAGCGCGAAACAAAGTAATAGTTCGAAGAATAACAAAAAGAAAAACTAGGAAAGGTTCCATTCACACTACCGGACATTTTCAGCACCAGTCTCAAAAATGTCCAGTAGTGTGGATGCCATCTCAAAAAAGTCATTTGTCGTTCAGGAAGAGATATGGGTGTCTGCGGTTTTTTCTATATTTTTGTCACCCATTCACAGCGCATCTCTTTTCCCATCTATGAAAATTCAAAACACCTCCCTGCAATTCCTGTCTGATCTCTCTGACAACAACAACCGCGAATGGTTTCAGGCCAACAAAGGCCGCTACGAGGCCGCCCAGGAGAACATGAAACAATTCCTCAAAGCCGTCGAATCGGCGCTGGGCGAAACGGATCACCTGGAAGGTTCCACGCTTTTTCGGATTTACAAGGATGTTCGCTTTTCTAAAGACAAATTGCCTTACAAAAACAACTTCGGCATGGGCTTCACCCGCGCCACCAAACGGCTGCGGGGCGGCTACTACCTCCACATCGAACCGGGCGCTTCCTTTGTCGGCGGCGGATTCTGGCAGCCCAATGCCGAGGACCTCAAACGTATCCGCGACGAATTTGTCATGGACGACCAGCCTATTCGCGCCATTATAGCCGACGCGACCTTTCAACAATACTTCGGCGCTATTCATGGAGATGAACTGAAAACCGCTCCGCGTGGATATGACAAAGACGCCCCGGCGCTGGACCTGATCCGCAAAAAGAGTTTTACCATCCACCGGAATTTTACCGATCAGGAGGTAACGGGCGAGCATTTTTTGCAGGAGGTAAAAAAGACCTTCGAGGCCATGCGGCCGTATTTCGACTACATGAGTATGGTGCTGACGACGAATTTAAATGGGGAGTCGGTGCTGGAACGGCAATAAACTTGGATTGGGGATTCGCGATACCTTCCCGAAAGCTTCGAACTTTCGGGAAGGTCGTCCCTTGGCATGTATCGCCTAAGGCAAAGCACCCCAAACACCAAACACTACACACCAAACACATACTTTATGACCGCTCAAACAACCACCAAATAGGCTTTCTCCTTTTCACCGGTTTGTAATTGGTGTGGAGGTAATGCCGGATATGAGCGACTGCCTCTTCCTCACTGTCCGTGAATAAAACCAGGCTCAGGTCTTCCGGCGAAATCGTGCCTTCTTTTACCATAAACTGTACAAAATCCTTAATCGGCTTGTAGTAGTCCATACCCATGACAACAATGGGGAAATTTTCCACTTTTTTGGTTTGCACCAGGGTCAGGATTTCAAAAAACTCATCCATCGTGCCGAAGCCGCCGGGGAAAATGACAAAAGCGTAGGAGTACTTGGCGAGCAACACCTTGCGCACAAAAAAGTAGCGGATATTCACGAATTTATCCACGTAGGGGTTGGCAGACTGCTCATGTGGCAATACGATATTGCAGCCTATCGAGGCGCCGCCGGCCTCGCGGGCCCCGCGGTTGGCCGCTTCCATGATGCCGGGTCCGCCGCCGGTCATGACCGCCAGTCCTATCTCGGTTGCCAGTCGATGACCCATCGTACGGGCGGCTTCATAGTAGCGATGCCCCTCTTTGAAACGCGCCGAACCAAAAACAGTGATGCAGGGCCCGACAAAATGAAGCCCCCGGAACCCGCGCAGAAACTCTCGCAAAACTTTGAATGCAAACAACAATTCAAAACCCCGGTCGCGGGGGCCTTCGAGCCAGTTCTGTTCGGTCCGGTCAATGAAACGTTTTGGTACTTCCATAAGTAGTTATCCGTTATTAGTTATTGGCGCTTTTTGCCCTTTGTAATGTTGCTTTTTTAATTTTCGAGGCGGCCAAACTACAACCTTTCGGGAAATCGGCGGATTTGCGGGGCGCTTATTCTACCTTTGCGGCCATTCTTAGCCAATTTAGGCCTCACCCCCTCAACAACCTCAACCGCTCAACCCTCAACAATCTCAACAGATTACCGCCTCAACTACATTATCTATTAAGTAGGCGGGCAAAATAGTTTAGATTGAATTCTTTGCAAATACTTGATTATCAACACTGATAACCAATAACTAATAACGGATAACTACTATCCATGGCAGAACAAAACTTTGTTGATTACGTAAAAATTATGTTTCGCTCCGGGAAGGGTGGAGCAGGAAGCGTGCATTTCTATCGCGGCCCTACCACTGCCAAAGGCGGCCCCGACGGCGGCGACGGCGGTCGTGGCGGCAGCATCATACTAAAAGCCGATCCGCAGGAGTGGACCTTGTTGTCGCTGCGCTTTACCAAACATATCTATGCAGAAGATGGCGATATTGGCAGGGGAGGTCTGAAAACAGGCTCCGATGGCCATGATGTGATTGTAAAAGTACCCCTTGGCACCGTTGCCCGTGATGCGGAAACCGGTGAAGTGTTGCTTGAAATCACACAGAAAGACGAGGAGAAAGTCCTGCTGCAGGGTGGCCGGGGTGGAAAGGGTAATACTTTTTTCAAAACCTCCACCCACCAGACACCGCGCTATGCGCAACCCGGCGATCCCAATATTGAAAAGTGGGTTATCCTGGAACTCAAGGTGCTGGCAGATGTGGGATTAGTCGGCTTTCCGAATGCGGGCAAAAGCACGCTGCTCTCCGCAGTTTCAGCCGCCAAACCTAAAATCGGCGATTACGCGTTTACTACCCTCACACCGAATCTGGGCATTGTGAAGGTGCGCGATAACCAATCCTTCGTCATGGCCGATATTCCGGGCATCATCGAAGGCGCGCATGAAGGGCGTGGTCTGGGGCACCGATTTCTGCGACATATCGAGCGCAACAGCGTGTTGCTGTTCATGATTCCGGCAGATACCAACCGCAGCATACAGGAAGAATACAACATCCTTTTGAATGAACTGCAGGAATACAACCCCGATCTTTTAGACAAGCCGCGCATGTTGGCGATCTCCAAATACGACCTCATCGACGACGGCCTGGAGCAAATGTTGCGGGAAACATTACCGGAAGGAATTCCGACAATTTTTATCTCCGCTGTCACGAATAAAAACCTCCAGCAACTCAAAGACATGCTTTGGAAGCATCTTTCTGCCGATTTATTGTAAAAAGTGCCCGTTTTTGTAAAAAAACATCCGTTTGCAGGACATTTTTTGGGTAAAAAAAATTTACTTAAAATTTAGAATTGTTCTCCATAAAATGCATAAACATTCAAAAAACGTATTACATTTGCTCCGAAAAGCCACATGAAAGCGATTTAGGCCCTTCCGTCCGGAACCATGCGGGAGGGCCTCCTTATTTTAAGATCGTACACAAAAACTTCCCCCTTCAGCCTGGCTGCGCATACATTTATGACGGAACTTGCTAAATTGATCGAGCATACCATGCTGCGACCGGACACAACACTTGCCGATGTTAAAAGGCTGTGTGAAGAAGCGATTCAGCATCAGTTTGGAGGCGTATGTATCCCTCCTTATTTTGTCCGCGATGCCCGTCGCATACTCGGCGAAATGTCGCCTATACGGGTCGGGACAGTAGTTGGATTCCCGATGGGTTATACCGGAATTGCTGCAAAAAGTGAAGAAATCAAACGGGCTATCGACGACGGAGCGGATGATATCGATGCCGTCATCAATATTGCCGCGCTGAAAAGCGATAACTGGAACCATGTCAACCATGACATAGACAGTGTGGCCCGGGCCACGCACCTGCGTGGAAAAACCCTGAAACTAATTCTGGAATGCGCTTTACTGACCGAGATTGAGATCAGCAAAGTATGTGAACTCGCGCTCTCCGTGAATGTCACCTGGCTACAAACCGGCACCGATATGCACGGTCATCCCGCTACGCCGGAAATGGTGCGTCAATTGCGCAAATTGACCCATACGTCCATCAAACTAAAAGCATCGGGAGACATCCGAACTGTCAAAGGGGCGCAGGCGCTGGTCGATGCGGGTGCGGAACGGCTGGGCACTTCTACTGCTATTCAGTTATTGGGATATTAGGATATTAGGATATTGAGATACTTCCTGACGATCAATTGATGTAATGCTGTGGTAATATCCCAATATCCAAATAACTTAATAACCCAATATCTCAATATCCCAATACCTTTGCACCTCAATTGCTTCGATATGCACGTTCTATCAGAAAAGTGTTCGTTTTCACTCAAATGCCTCTTGCTGGCAGCATGGCTTTTCGCGGGTTTTAGTGCGGCTGCCAAAGCCCAGGAAATTCAGGTGAATGAAGATCCGAAAATAACGCAACTGATGCACAACTGGGTAAATAACAACCGGGTGGCGCCCCATATTGAAGGCTGGCGCGTACAGGTGATGGCTTCTACGGATCGTCAGCAGGTGGAAGATGGCCGCATGCGTTTCAAGATGTTGTACCCCGAGACGCCTGCAGACTGGATACATGAAAAGCCATACTACAAATTGCGGGTGGGCGCATTTCGCTCGCGCCTGGAAGCGATGGCTTTTATTGCTCAATTGATAGAATTCCCAGGCGCTTACCCGGCCAGGGATTTGCGTATACATCCGCGTGATTTTTTAGAATAAGAAGATGATAGCCAGCACCCGACAAACTACTAATCCGGCCGGTGGAGCAGACCTGCTCACACTGGGTCTTTACGTTGCCTTGGTAACCATTGGCTGGCTGATGATTTTTGCCGTCAATTACGATCCCAAAGCGCCGTTCAGTTTCTTCGATTTGAGCAATAACACCGGAAAACAATTGTTTTTTATGGTGTTTTGCTTTGCCATGCTTTTCGTCATTATGATGAGCGATTGGGCATTCTGGCGCACATTTGCCCTTGTTATATACATTTTTTCTTTGCTCCTATTACCGGGCACACTGTTCTTTGGCAGGGAAATAAACGGAGCCAATGCCTGGTACCATATTGGCAGTTTTACCTTTCAACCTGCGGAGATTGCAAAATTCGGCACTTGCTTAGCCATGGCAGCCTACCTGAGTTCAACGGGTGTGGATTTGCGGGAATGGCGCAGCCGGATCATCGCCTTCAGCATTTTTTTGGCGCCGGCGATCATCATGTCGCCCCTGGTGCAAAACGATACCGGTTCAGCACTGGTTTTTGTTTCTTTTATGCTGGTCTTGTACCGCGAAGGGTTGTCGTCTTCCTGGTATCAAATCGGTTTCGGTATTGCTGCAATGGTCATTCTGGGGCTGGTTTTTGATCCGCCCTATGTAGTTGCCTGCTTGCTGGCGGTTACCAATTTCAGGCTGATTTCGCGTTTTCGGAAACATATCAGGTGGTGGCTGGTGGGATTTATAGCCCTGTTGCCGATAACCTATTGGTGGCCGGAAATCGCCGGCTGGGTGCTGCAACTATGGAATGTCGACCCATCTACGATTGATCCGCAACAAATTGATATGGCGGTCATGCTGCCCCATCTGGCGTTTTTTGCCGCGTCTTTTTTGCCCAATTACCTGAAAAAAAACAGCATGGTTCAAGCGCATTTGCGCACCTGGCTGCTGATGCTGTCGGTGGGCGCCACCCTTGTTTTTGCCGCCAACTTTGCCTGCTATACCTTGCTCGCTCCGCACCAGCAACAACGTATCAAAACCTGGCTCAAGCCGAATGAAACGGGCGCCGATGCCCGCGGCGCGGCATACAATCTCCTGCATTCCAAAATGGCCATCGGTTCGGGCGGTTTAGCCGGTAAGGGTTTTCTGGACGGCAACATGACCAAACTGAAATACGTACCTGAACAAAGTACGGACTTCATTTTTTGCACCATCGGTGAAGAACAAGGTTTTATCGGGGTGGCTGCCATTATCATTGTGTTTTTCTGGTTGCTGCACCGTATTACGGTCCTGGCAGAGCGCCAGCGTTCCAACTTTTCCCGGATTTATGCCTACTGCGTGGCCGGGGTACTGTTTATCCACATTCTTATAAACGTCGGCATGACTATGGGCCTGTTCCCGATCATCGGTATTCCGCTGCCGTTTATTAGTTCCGGCGGGTCTTCGCTCATCGGATTTACGCTGATGATCGGGGTGTTGCTGAAGTTGGATAGTAACCGGAATCTGGCGTAGGGCCGGCGTAGCCGCGTAGCGGCATAACGTCGGTAGTTGTCGTCATCCATCACGTTGACAAGGTGCGTAGCACCGCAACATTGGCCTGAAAGTTACGGTGCTACGCACCTCCGAACCAGCTGCTTTGAACGTACTACCGACATTTCGCCGCTATGCGGCTGCCTTGGACCGGCTCGGAAAAATCGTCGAAAATCCTTTACTTTTGCAGCATTATTCAACCTGCAATTTTGGCGATTAAGTAAGTGTGCAAAATTAGTTTTGATTAAACTCTTTGTAAGTGCTTGATTTTCAACACTGATAACTAATAACGGATAACTACTTATGGGCGATTTGATCCAGGAAATATCGAAATTAAGTGTGAACGACCGGATTCAGTTAGTGCAGGCTATTTTGCAGACGATTGCTGCCGAGCAGGAATCCGCTGCGAATATTGTGCTTTCCGATGCTCAGAAAAAAGAAATCGAGCAACGCTCGACTGCTATCGCGGAAGGTACCGTACAGACAGTACCCTGGGAGCATATTCAATTGAAACTGGCGCAGCGCTATGGATTACAATGTTGAATCCTCGAAGAAAAACTGCGGCTCCTGCTTGAAGCATGAAATTTGACCTAACCTATACCGACCCCCACTCCTCCGCCCGCGCCGGCCTCCTCCAAACCGACCACGGCGCGATCGAAACCCCCATTTTTATGCCTGTCGGCACGGCGGCCACGGTGAAAGCCGTACACCAGCACGAACTCCGCGACGATATCCGGGCGCAGATATGCCTCGGCAATACCTACCACCTGTACCTGCGGCCCGGACTGGAAGTACTGCAAAAAGCGGGCGGTATACACCGGTTCAACGGCTGGCAAGGCCCGGTGCTGACGGATAGTGGCGGTTTTCAGGTGCATTCCCTGGCGCATCGCCGCAAGATCAAAGAAGAAGGCGTCACATTTCAGAGCCATATCGACGGCTCTAAACATACCTTCACCCCGGAAGGCGTGATGGACATTCAGCGTGTGATCGGGGCGGACATCATCATGGCATTCGACGAGTGTACGCCGTATCCCTGCGAATGGGATTACGCCAAAAAGTCGATGGAACTCACCCACCGCTGGCTGGCGCGCTGCATCGAGCGTTTTGACAACACGGAGCCTTTGTACGGTTACCAACAGACGTTTTTCCCGATCGTGCAGGGCAGCACATACCCCGAACTGCGCAAAATATCCGCCGAAACCATCGCCTCGTTCGGGCGGGAAGGCAACGCCATCGGCGGACTTTCCGTCGGCGAACCGATAGAAGACATGTACGCCATGACGGAACTGGTGACGGATATTTTGCCCAAAGACAAGCCCCGCTACCTGATGGGCGTAGGAACGCCGGAAAACGTACTCGAAGGTATTGCCAGGGGGATTGATATGTTCGACTGTGTGCTGCCTACCCGCAATGCGCGGCATGGCATGTTGTACACCGGGGAAGGCATCATCAATATCCGGAACAACAAATGGCGAGAGGATTTTACGGCCATTGACCCAGAAAGCCCCGTAAAAACCAGCACCACCCATTCGAGGGCCTATTTGCGGCACCTTTTTGTAAATAACGAAATCCTCGGAATGCAATTGGCTACCCTGCAAAACCTGGGTTTTTTCCTGTGGCTGGTCAAAGAAGCGCGGGCGCAGATTCTCGCGGGTACTTTTTTGAACTGGAAAAATCAGATGGTGAAGAAGGTGAGTAGGCGGCTGTAAAGGTTGATAAAGGTTGATGAGGGTTGATGAAAGTTGATGAGGGTTGATATTCATCCGCTCGTAAAAAGTGAAATCGCTTCATTTCCGAGCGGATGAATATCAACCTTCATCAACCTTTATCAACTTTCATCAACCTTTACAGCCGCGGGCAGCGTTTTCAGAAGTTAAAACCTCTAAGACCTGAAAACCTTAACACATTGACCAAAATATGATTTGCCACAAAGCCGTTTTTGGCCGGTATGTGTCATAGGGTAGTTAAATTTTCAACTTCCCATGGTTGAAATGTGCAGAAAAATTCTTCATGCATTCGGAAAAACGTACCTTCGCCCACTTGAAAATGAGTGGGCAGGTATAGTTGGCCCAATTAAAATTGTACGCTGTTCTTATTCTAACAATTATGGTTCGTCTGTTTATGAAAAAAACGTTTTTACACCTTTCTGTCTGCTGCTCGATTTTGCTGTCGGTGGTGACCGCGCACGCACAGGACATCCACTTTTCGCAGTTCTATCAAAGCCCACTCAACCTGAATCCTGCCATGACAGGGGTGATGAACTGCAACCACCGCTTAGTGGCCAACTACCGCAATCAGTGGGCTTCTATCCTCAAGAAAAACGCCTATAATACCTATTCCGTCTCTTACGATCAGAAACTGCCCGTAGGTCGTTACGACTATTTTGGAATCGGCGGCACCCTGTGGGGCGATAAAGCAGGCGCTTCTGAATTTGCAACCATACAAGCCCGTCTTTCCGGTTCTTATGCCAAAAAAATGGGCGGATACCGCAAAAAAGCGCACTACCTGGTTTTGGGCGCCGATGCAGGCCTCAGCCAGCGCAGCATCAACAGCGCGAACCTGCAATGGCCGCAGCAGAACAACGGCAACGGCGTATTTGATCCGACCCTTCCCGGCGACGTGATTGACGATCCGAACTTCCTTTTTGTCGACCTCTCCGCAGGCGCTTTGTGGTTCAGCGTATTGGGCAATGACAACAACTTCTATTTCGGCGGTGCATTCAGCCACCTCAACCGGGCGAATCAATCCTTCGAGAACCAGAACATTCCTTTGTATTCCAAATTTACCTTCCACGCGGGCGGCGAATTTATGAATGGCAAAAAATTCGGTATGGTACCGGGCGTGGTCACTTTTTTCCAGGGACCATCCTGGCAGGTAAATGTGGGTAACTCCTTCAAATTCCTGCTCGGCAACAGCCGCCGCTACCACCAGGCTTTCCAGATCGGCGCCTGGGCGCGTTTGGCTAACCGCCTCGACGACGGCAAACTGATGGATGCGATCATCCTCAGCACCCGTTTCGATTACGAACAATTCAACATCGGTTTCAGTTACGACATCAATACCTCCAGCCTGTACACTGCCTCCAATGGCAACGGCGCATTCGAGTTCTCGATGATCTACAAGATCTGCGGTCCGGAGCGTCGCGGTGTATACTGCCCGAATTTCTAAGGAGATGTTGGGATATTGAGATATTATGTTATTGAGATATTGGGATATTTTGCAAATTGGTTGATGATCAAGAAAATATCCCAATATCATAATATCCTAATATCAATTGATCTTACCTGAATCACCGTTTAAACAGAGAAAACTTATGTTTGGTAACAGCAAAAGCACGGAAGAACCCAAGAAGACTACCCCAACCACTCCATCCGGCGCCTTGAATGTACTGGTAAAAGGAACAGTGCTGGAAGGTACGCTTCGTTGCGAAAGCGACCTGCGGGTAGACGGTACCATAAAAGGAAAGCTGATCTGCCAGGCGAAAATAATCATCGGCCCTACGGGCTCCGTAGATGGTGAAATACATTGCCAAAACGCAGTGGTGGAGGGCAGTTTCAAAGGAAAACTGACGGTGACGGAGCTCCTGAACGTGCGCGAAACCGCAGAAGTAGACGGCGAAATCAACACCAACAAACTCATCGTTCAGAGCGGCGCCAAGTTTAATGTGGCCTGCAAGATGGAAATTGGCGCTGCCAACGGCACAGTCAAAAACTTTGACGCTAAACCCGCTGAAAATGTCGCTGCCAAAGTTGTCGCCGGAGGAAAACCGGAAGTCCGCAATT
The DNA here is from genome assembly GCA_022844265.1 of Saprospiraceae bacterium. Lineage (GTDB taxonomy): Bacteria > Bacteroidota > Bacteroidia > Chitinophagales > Saprospiraceae > M3007. The sequence goes on from JALHMA010000072.1 coordinate 18,426, forward strand.
AGGGCTACCGCCAGATACAGCGGTATGGCATTCCAGTTGCTCGCGGCCTGCCTCGCCGGGGTTTTTATCGGACGCTGGCTGGACGAACGTATGGGTATGGAGCGCCCGCTTTGGGCGGTCAGTCTGACGGTATTGTTTATGATCGCCTCGCTCTACGCACTTTACAGGCAATTATTAAAAGAATAAATAGTTGGGATATTGAGATATTTGCATCTCGGTATCCCAATTTTTTTAAGTAGGTGTGCAAAATTAGTCAATACGAAATCTTTTGTAACTCATTGATTTACATTGCTTTTTGCCCTTTGCAATTTTGCCCTTTTACTTATTCCCATTATGCAATCAAAGGTATTTTTTCTTTACCTCGCCTTTACTACACTCGCAGTATCGGCAATACTCGCGCTGCTTCATACCCTGTTTCCGCAAACGCAGGCGTACTGGAAACTTTCCATGGCTTCCGTATTGTTGTTTGTGGCCGTATGCGCCGGACTTTTTTTTGCCGGACAAAGCGCTGCCGCCAGCAAAAACAAATTAGCCTTTAATAACCTCATTACCGTTTCTGTTTTTGGCAAAATGGTCTTGTCTGTGCTGTTCCTTTTTTTATACCGGGAAATGGAAAAGCCCACAGACAACTGGTTTGTCGGTATCTTTTTATTTTGCTACGTTGTCTATACCGGATTTGAGGTCTGGTTTATGACGCGGCTGGCGAAAATGTAACGCTTCTATGAAACGACCGAAAAAAGGAGAATACGCTCCCTTTCATGAAAATTACCTGAAACACGTACCATCCCGCGGTACGGCAAAGAGCTTGCTGAAATCGACATTCCGGGACATACAAAAAATGCTCGGTAGCCTGCCGGAGGAAATGGGCGACCATACGTACGAACCGGGTAAATGGACCATCAAACAAATGCTGATGCACCTCATCGACACGGAGCGGGTCTTCTCTTACCGGCTGCTGTCTTTTATGCGCGGCGACCGCATCGCATTGCCCGGGTTCAACCAGGATATCTGGATGGAAGAAGTGGATGTGCGCCAACGCAGCATCAAAGATTTGCTGAAAGAGTGGAAGGCCGTGCGCGACAATACCCTGTTTCTGCTCGGACAGTGCAGCGAAGCGCAATCTCAGTTTACCGGCATGGCAAGCAACTGGAAAGTATCCGTTCGGGCTTATTTTTATATCATTATCGGTCATCAGTTGCACCATGTAGCGGTGCTGCGGGAACGATATCTGTAAAAACCATTTAAACCCTTCAAACGATGCTCAAAAACGCACCTTCTTTCTTTGCCCTGCTGGTGGCTGCCGCTCTTGGCGGCTGGCTGACGTATCAATATTTTGTTGGGCGGCCCCAGGGCGTCGAAAATGCGTCCGTACTTCTGGAAAAAATTGAAACGGTCGCCAAACTGACCACCGTCGAAGGGCAGTTTTCGGAAGTATACAACTATAGCGAATACGAAGG
>JALHMA010000073.1 GCA_022844265.1 Saprospiraceae bacterium
ACCATCGCCAATACGTAGCCGTTGTATAAAAGGCTCGCTGCGCTTGCCTTCTGTACAACGCGCTGCGGTTTTGCAAAATTCCGAAAAAAAATCCTCGCTTCGCTCAATTCTTTTTCGGAACTTCGCAAAGCCGCAGCGTGTTACCTGCCATTCTCAAACCACGCTAAATAACAATGAAACAAAAATTTATAGAATCTTCTTTTGACAAGTTGAAACTGGCTTTAGAGAATATTTCTGATACAGACACATCAGACATCTATGCGGTATCCTTTCTATACCAAAACGAAGACGACGACCCACGTTTTCCAACAATAACAGTGAGCTATAACACAAATGAAAATTTCAAAGAAAGTATTCAAGATGCTTCTGATGAAAGTGAAGCAAGATGGAATTATGCTTATTGGTTACAAAACGAAATTGAATCTGTTGGAGGAAAGAATGACGAGGTACTCAATTCCTGGTTTTTACAGACTCCGTATTTTTATTCCGATGAAGATGATGAGCGTGCAAGTAATGACGAATCACTTTTTAACATAATAATGGAAAAAGGTAGTAAGTTCAATGACGAATTTATTGATGTAGTCATTAATCTGACGAAAAGACTATTTTCGGAAAAGGTAATTTTAAGAAAATTTGGTAAGGAGATTCCAATTTTAGTACATGAATTAGAAATTTATGACAAACCTATTAGCTGGACTTTAAGAAGTAATCCGGAAGGTATTGTAGATGAATATCTTGAATGGACGAACTCTTTTTAATAAAACGGTAGGTAACAAGGGCAATTAAAAACGGACGTAGAATGAACATCACGGCAAAATTTCAACAAATTATCGCTATTCAGAAATATAACACAGATGAGCAAATTGGAACACTAAACAATACAATTTCAAGTAAAGACATTGAAAGAATAGAAAAGTTACTTGAGGAAAAACTGCCAAACGAAATACAGGAATTATATGCCTTTGCCGACGGGCAAAATAATGACGGATACGGAATATTTTTTGGTGATGCCTTTTGTCGTGCAGACGAGATTATTCGACAATTAGAACTTAGTCGAACATTAATTAATTCAGGTACAAAAACAATCACAGATCCTGAAAAATCACAAAGCCTGATAATACAAATTATAGATTTTTATAGAAGTAAGGTGCCAAAACGTAATTTTTTTGGACTTCAAAAGCACTGGTATAAATTGGAATTTGATTGCGGACCAGGCAGTTTGGGAGGACCCTATCTTTATGAATACGAAAACACAAAAATTAGCGAAAGAAAAATTCTAAAAATTGATTTCAAGGAATTAGACAGAATTTCAGAAATCATACAAGAACTCCACAAATTAGAAAATCCAACATACAAATGGGACCAACTAAAATGTATAATCTATTCAAACGGAAAATACGAAGTAGAACGTTCGGCTTATGATTTTGACAATGCAAGTCACTTTACTTCAACACCTCAAAATGCAATTCAGAAAAAATACCTTCATTACAAATGGTTGCCAATATTTTCAGACTATGGAGGAAACTACATAGGAATAGACCTTGACCCGGACTCAAAAGGTAAAAAAGGACAAGTAATCAACTTCGGACCAGATGAAGAAGAAATGTTTGTTCTAGCAGAGAGTTTGGAAAATTTATTTGATATGCTGTTGACTGAATTTGGGAAGACAGAAAATGGATTGCTAAACTCTGAAAATCATTTACACGAAATACTAAAAGAAATAACGAAAAACAACTGCCCATAACATCGTCTTGGCAATAGTGGGGCTGACAGTTGTAAACTCAATATTTGAAATTCTATTAGGCATTTGTGCAAGTATTGGGCAGACGTTTTTAAATGCCTCACCATCGCCAATACGTAGCCGTTGTGTGTCATTTTGAAAGGTTGAACTCACTCTTTCAATCCGAACACCTTGCCTTCGTCTTCCGCTTTTACTATGATAAATGGTTTATCCTCCCGGATACTACCGCCACCCATGACCGTCCCGACCTGCCTGCTGTCGGCCTGGTAAATTTTAGTGCCGATATGGCATTTATAGGTGCGTTGCGCACCGGGTAGCAGCACAAAAGAAATGGTCCAATTGCCGGTTTCGCCCGGATTGTAGCCAATCAGGGTATATTTATGGGGAAGCAGGCTGTTGTTCCTGATCTTGAATGTAATGAGTCCGGGCGCGCTGATGGGCCTTTCGTTGGCTGTCGGCTGTGTGCCGGAACAAGCGGCGAGGAGGAGGATGGTGGCGAGGAAGAGATTTTTCATGAATGAGGAATGATGAATGATGAATGAGGAATGATGAATGATGAATGATGAATGATGAATTTGTCTGATTTTTTGATTTTAAACTACTTTTTATAGTCAACACAAAGTGGTTTTGAACGAGAAGAACAAGTAATTCGGTGATTACCAATGCTTTCTCAACTTTCAACATTCTCAACCACTCAACTTTCAGTATATTGATTTTTTTGCCTTTTGCCTTTTTACTCCTTCCGGGCCTTGATGCGTTCGTCGGCATCTGTTGCGCCGCCGTTATTTCTGTTGCGTGTTTTGAGGTTTTGATTGCCGAATTTCCAGGAAAAACTCAGTGCAATATTCCGGCTTTCCCAGGTATTTCTCATAGTACCGCGCACAGAACCGAAATCTACCGATTGCGTCCAGCGCTGGGTACCGAACAGGTCATTGACAGCCAGTTTTACGCTTGCATTACCATTCCAGAGCGATTTTTTGGCGCCGGCGGAAGCGCTTGCGATGCCGCGATTGGTAAAAAGGCCGTCCCGGGTTGGAAACTGTGCCCAGAACGATGCTTCCATCTCGTAACCATTGCCCAATTTAAACTGCTGCGACAGGTAACATCCGCCGCCAAAAGCGCCTGCATCCAATTGTCCCTCGGCCAAAGGTGACGTAAATTGATTGTGCCATACACCGAGCCACAAATATCCTTCCCACCAGGATTGAATAGGCAAAGGCAGGTTAATGTTCAAACTGATGTTATCCTGTTGATTCAGGTTTTGAGGTTGGGTGTAAGCCTGATCGCCTTCCTGACGGGCAATGGTGTTCACCAGATCAGTCGTGCGGCTGTAGCCAATGGAAGCACTGGCAGCGTATTTATACGTGTAGGTAAGTTCCACGGAATTGGTGTAAGCCGGACGCAGATAAGGATTGCCGCGTTCGCTGGTGTACGGATCGATCTGCCAGACAAAAGGGTTCATATCCTGGTAAGCCGGGCGGCTGAGGCGGCGATTGTAGGAAAGTCCAAGTTGGTGCATGGGTTTCAGGGTATATTGCAGATAAGCGGTCGGAAAAAGTCCCAGATAAGCAGTGTCCGGATTGTTTAAAATATTGCCGTAGAGGTCGGTCGAATTGCCATTCACTTCTGTACGTTCTGCACGAAGTCCAAGTTGCCAGTTGATTTTTTCACCTTGTTTGCCGATGTTGGCGTATGCCGCTGTAATATTTTCGCGGTAATCAAACCGGTTGCTGCGACCTGCATCGGGCTGTGAGATACCATCATCTTCACGGGTACTTTGGATGTCATTATTGGAGTTGGTCCGGTTAATTTTTGCGCCCGCTTCCAGTTTCAGGCCGTTTTTTTGGTTTTTGACGTAGTCTGTTTTAAACGACCACACCGTGATATCCGAGCCGATATCGCTGAGAAATGCATCCTTGCCCTGCAAAACCTGCCCGGTGTCAAAACGCTGATTTTCCAGTGTATTGGTACCTGTGCTGCTGAATGCGATGCGATCGGCATCGAACGTCAGTTCATTGCCCAGGGTATCTGAAAAACGGTAATTGACGTTGTAGGTAAGACGTTCGTTCTCGGTCGGAGCCAAAATTCGGCTGCGCAAAGTACTGTCGATCCGTGTACTGCCTTCATTGCTGATCGCTGTCCGGTTATCTTTTCTGGAATCGTTCCGGTAAAAATTACCCAGCACCAGTACGCCCAGCGTGTGGCGCTCGTCGGCGAAAAAATCAGCCCCTGCTTTGAATGATTTTGTGCCAAACTGCTCGACCATTGGATTGGTTTGGTCAAACAACTTGCCGTCTGCATAACGTTCGATGGTTTGTCCGACGGACTGCGCGCCATCTATCAGGTTGGCGTTGCCGAAAAAATTGATTTTTCCGGGGCGGTAGTTCAGGTTCAAGCCCGTGCGCAGGCGGGCATGGATACTTTGTGTATACCCTGCAGAAAAAGTCCCGTTCAGGCCCAGGTTCCGGTTTTTCTTCAGTCGGATATTGATGATGCCCGAAACGCCCTCTGCGTCGTATTTGGAAGAAGGGCGGGCAATCAGTTCTATTTTCGAGACGGTTTCAGCCGGCATACTTTGCAGGAACGCGACCAATTGATCGCCCGAGAGTTGGGTCGGTTTGCCGTCCACCATGACCGCCACACCGCTTTTACCCTCCAGCATGACAGCGCCTTGCGGGGTAACCAGGACGCCGGGCGAGCGCTGCAACAGTTCAAGTACATTATTCCCGGCAGCCAGCACAGAACCCTCCACGTTTACGACCACTTTATCCAATTGCCGTTCAATGAGGGGTTGTTTGGCAGTGACAACGATTTCTTTCAACGGGGTAGCCGGATCAAGTATGGTCGAATCTTCCGAAATGGATTGTGCAGTTAAATGATTGGAAAAATAAGTGTGAAAAAACAACACAAGGCAAGCGTGCATCAAATGCTTCAACATGGTCAACCGTTTTTGTTTGCTATGAAATGATGCAAAAGTGGCCTGACCAGGCACGGGCAATCGCTGCAAATGATAACTTGAGACCTGAAAAACAGAAGTGAGATGGTGAGAGGTGAGAGGGTGAGAGGCGTCCCGTTTGGCCGCTCGGCGGTTTTGAGTATCGTTTTCAGGCCTGTAATCGTGAGTGGTGAGTTGTGAGTCGTGAGTTGTGAGTGGCATCTCGTTAGAAGAAAGAACTCATTATTTTTTAACGGGATGCCACTCACGACTCACGACTCACCACTCACGATTACAGGCCTGAAAAACGATACTCAAAACCGCCGAGCGGCCAAACGGGACGCCTCTCACTCTCTCACCCTCTCACCATCTCACTTCTATTTATACTCGCTGGGCGATTTCCCCGTCCGTTTTTTAAACGCCCGGTTGAAGGTGGCTTTTGAGTTGAAGCCCGATTCGAAGGCGATACCCAGCAGGGAAAGATGCTGAAAATCCGGCGTAGCCAATTTCCGTTTTACCTCTTCTACGCGGTAAGTGTTGACAAAATCGTTGAAGTTTTGATCAAAGCCATTGTTAACCAGGTAAGATAGTTGGGACGTATTGAGTCCGAGTTGGCCGGCCAGGATGGAAAGTGTGAGTTCAGGATCGAGCCAGGGTTTTTCATTTTCCATACATGTCGACAGTTGAGCATGGCGGCGGGTAAACTCTTCATCTGTCATTAATTGTTTCCCTGCTGCCGGGATCGGGTCTTCCGGCAGGTTTTGGGGTTTGGCATGTGTTCTGTTTTCCAAAACAACAAATGGAACGCTCGATTTTTGGGCAAACGCCCAGCCCGCCGCCGAGATGTAATAGAGCATCAAGGCCCGCGTCAGATTGAGCCAGTACCAGCCGGTATACCAGAAATTATACAGCAAAGCGACCACGTTGAATACCAGATCGAACAACAAATAGATGCTGAATGCGAATAAAAACAAGCGCATCCAGTCGAGCGTTATTTTTCCGATGTTGGCGTATTCCTGCTCAATCAGATTTCGATACGCATAAAAACGCTGGAAAGACTGCCATAAATACCAGCCTGTAACGAGGTAAAAAGCGGCATCAAAACCGTATTGAACGATCCCGCCCGCCACGGTTGCATCTAAAAAATGAAACTTCTCGGCATCCGGCATCGCCCAAACCGAGAAATGAACGATGTAGTACAACAGCGGCAACACAAAATGAAGGCCATCCCTTTTTGCCCATCGAAATTCCCCATCCGTCAATGCCCGGGTATAGAGCAAAATGAGCGGTCCGTACGTGAAAGGATTGTGAAATGGAAAAAACGTCAGGTCGTGTCCCTGCTCGCGGGCATAGTCGTACACCCCCATAAAGCCGATGAAATGCTCGATCAGCGAACAGGCGAGGAAAAAAAGGAATGCAGACAAAAAGAAATCGGCCGTTTGCAGGCGACGCAGACCGCGCGACAGCAACAGGACTGCAATCACCAGCCCCTGCAACATCGCAATCAGTAATAATATGGAACGCAGGTTGATGGTATAATCCAAGAGGGTGTTTTTGGCGGCAAAAGTACGCGAGTGGCTGATTACAAAGAAGTAATTTAAGTAAAAGAGCAAAATTACAAGGGGCAAAAAGCAATATACATCAATGAGTTACTTTGCTTTTTGCCCCTTGCAATTTGCCCTTTTACTTATCAGGATGCCGCCAGTTTCTTTTTTACTTCAGAGCGGATGAGGGCATAGCCGACACTGTTAAAATTATAATCGGCAATCTTGCGGTACATGTCCATGGCTGTTTCTTTTTCGCCTGCCAGTTCATAGGCTGTTGCCAGCAAATACCGGGTATAGACCTGATCCTGATTGGCTTGTTGCAACAGTCCGATGGCCTCTTTGTATTTTTTTTGTTTCAGGTTCAGATAACCTGCTGCAAAATTATAGGATTGCAGCTTTCTGGGATCTTTTACCGGTTCCAGTTTCGTTTTCATTTCCTCAAGTTTATTTGTAGCCACATCAAATGCGCCGGTTTGCGCAGCGGCCAGCGCTTCCCGTCGCAAATGGTCGGCTTCGACCACAGGTTTGTATTCCGGTGCATGGAGCGCTTCGAATTCCTCCGTCATCGCGGATGTAACCAAAGGGAGTAATGTTTGCATGGTAGCAGTCTGGCCCAGGTGGAAAGCCACGGTGTAGGCATCATCGAGGCAGCTGGCCTTCAGATTGGGCAATTGGGCGTCAGAAACACCAAAGGCAGCGGGGTTATTGGCTATTTCGATCAGTTTGTCCAAACCCTTTTGGTGTTCGCCTGCATACAGCCAGGTATATGTTTCCCACATCAGTGTCCGAATCTGAAAAGCGCTATCGAATTTACCGGCCTGGATATAATCTTTGCGTGCATCTTCCATGTTACCTAAGAATGTATTGATATGCCCTTTTTTTATCACTGCCGTGGCATCAGTGGGAGCAAGTTCTATGGCTTTGGTATAAGCGCCGAGGGCTTTTTGTAAATCATTCTGTGCGCGGTAGCAGTCGCCCAACGCTACATGTGCTGATGGACTGTTAGGAGCCAGTTCCACTACCTTCAGGCCAAAAGTTTCGGCTTTTTTAAAATCTTTTGGATCAATATAAATATAGTTGTTCATGCCCGACAAATATCCGCCAGTCCAGTTGGGCGCCAGTTCTATCACTTTTTGGTAACACACACGCGCCTTGTCAGATTGGTTACCTTCCTGAAAAGTATTGCCCAGCATATTCTGGAAACGCGCAATGTCCGGGTAGTCCTGCACTAATTTTTGGCAAATGGCCAAGCGTTGATCCCAATTGTTGTCGATGAAAGTTTGCTCATAAGCCAGCATTTGTTTTTCCATATCGCCGGCGCCTCCAATATACTTTTTAGCGGACTCGATGTCGGCGGCGTAATCTTTCCCCGAAGCTGAAGTATTCGAACGAAACAAATAGGCCATACTGAATGCCGGGTCTTTTTGAATCGCCTCCGTGAAAGCCTGACGGGCCTTATCATTGGCGCCCAAATCAAGATATTCCAGGCCTGTTTGAAAGGCTGCCCGGGCTTCCTCCGAAGAAGTAGTAACGGAAATATCGGGAGCTTTTAAGGTTGGTGGGGTGCTGCTTTGGTTACAGGCAACTGTCCAGATTGCCAACAATACCAGACAGCATAAGGTCTTGCTGATTGTTTTGCACATGGTTAAATATTTTGGTTATAAAATGGTAAACAAAATTAATAGTAATTTTTATAATAAAACAACAAATAATACGCATATTTTCAATATAAAACCTCTTCAGATATATCACTACCGTTCTGTTGCAGGAATGTATTTTAATAACGGCAGCTGCCGGCATGCAGCGCTATCGCAGTCGCGCAACGCATGGCCGTTTGGAGATGTTCTTTCACCTGCGTCCAGTTAGGCGCTGCCATGGAATCGCTACAGGCCCGAATGCCTTCGCGGGCCGTCTCGCGGACTTTTTCACACTGTTGCAGACGCAAAGCCAGCAATTCCGTATCCTGAAAAATCCGTTCGGCGTGTTCCGTTTTTTGAGCAAGAATATGAAAATCCTCCGATGCCAACCCATCGCTTAGATCGTGTTCTATAGCGGCTGCATTGGACCGGAGGACGTCGGCTAGCGTAAACCCATTTTGCTGTTGTTGATGCATGACCTCATTTAAACAAAGGGATGCCGCCTCCCGCATTTTATTTGCTTGAACCCGTGCATTTTGAGCGCGTTCAATCAAAGCGTTCACATCTTTGTCGCGCGTAAATCCACTGAGCCAGTTGCAATAATGCCGGCCTTGTTCCGCCGCATTGCGCGCTTCGTGGCAATAGAATCCGGCCAGAGCGATCGCTTCGAAGTCCTCGTAGGATTCCATGAGTTTCACCAGCAGGTTGGCTTGTTCCGGTACAACTGCCGCATCATTCAGCCGTCGGTCAACGATTTCAGCCATACGAATAGCCCAGGAAAGGGTTTCCGGATGATCCTGCTGGGCAGTGCTTGTCCGGGAGGAAAATAACATCAGAAAAAGAAAGAGTAATCTGATTCCGGATAGGTTCCAATTTTTGGGGTTGATCAAATAGACTTGCAACATGAGCAATTGGGCGGTTTTAAATACAGCCGGACACGCTTCCCGCATCCGGCTGCTAACTCAAAATTTTGTATGAATTTAATTTTCTTTACACAAAGGTGCGGGGGCCGTATTAGAAGCACATAAGAACCGATTTAGAAGCGCATTAGATTTTCAAATTTCAAATACCGGCAAAAAAAAACCCGCCCCGTTGTTCACGAGGCGGGTATGATTATACTCCGTCAAAAAGTGTTCATGGTTAATTTCGAGTCTGCATCATCTTGCGTGTAGCCGAATCAGTCGGTGTAGACAGTTTGTAGTACAACAAACCATTGGCGCCCATGTCGCGGGCTTCCAGCGTAACGGCGTTGTAACCTTTCGCGTAGTCGCCTTTTTGCGTATGCAGCAGTCGGCCTGTTTCATCAAAGACGGACAGCGTGGCGGTTGTTGCTTCCGGCAGGAAGAATCCGATCACAGTGCGGTCGATGAATGGGTTCGGCTGGTTCTGGTACAATTCAAAACGTTGTGCGGATAAGGTAACGCCGCCGTCTTTCTCCTGGAATCTGAAGCCTACCTGCATCTGTTCATTGCCGAGGTTGTAAGCCTCTGCTTTTGTGATGCTGCCGGATACCGCGAGCATATCGCTGATCTTGCCTGCTGTTGTGGCGCGGAAGCGGATGGCGAAGTTGGCATGACCGCCGACGCTCCAACTGGTTGTCACAGCCTGTCTGGCGGCAAACACTGCGAAGTTCGTAGCATCCATCTGCTCGCCCGGCAGGATTTCCAGTACTTCCAGATTACCGGTGTTCATCGTGAACTGGTAACCTTTCACTTGTTCAGCAGTAGCAAACGATACGGTAAACGTTTCGCCGGCCTGTACCATCCGGTCGTCCAAATCGAACAACAACATACCCTGCGAACGTTCCTGAACACTCATCAGGCTGTTCGGAAGCGCGGAGCTATTCACGTCTCCGATTTTCACACCGATGAAGTCATCCGCCATCTGGTCGCTTGCAATGTTTTCGAAGGATTTGTTTTCCGGGAACACCGACTCGAACGGATTCAGCGGGTTCGGGAATACATAATCCTGATCTACAAAGCGCCAGGAAGTGTTGTTCGGCAGATCGGTATAAATACCGAGTATCAGTTTGCGCAGTTCGATAATATCGAATGTGGTGACAGAACCGCTTCTGTTCGCGTCCGCAGCAATCAGTTTGTACGGAGAATTCAGCAGTTCCAAAGAAAGGATGTGTTTTTCCAGCAATACCAGGTCGTACGTTGTAACCCCGTTGGATGGATTATCATCTTTCGTAGGCGTCAACGTGTAGTTTGCACCCATTGGCAATGAATGGTCGAACATGAAGTGGCCGTTGTCTTCCGTCAGGTAGATCGCCTCTACATTCGGCTGTTCCAGCATCTGACCTTCCAGTTCCACATAACCTTCTTCTATCATTTCGCCCTCTTCCGTCATCAGCAAGCCTGCTACCGATGCATTGTCGTCCGTTACCTGGTTGAGCACACTGATCGTGAACTCTTCCGTAGCGGTACAAGCGCCCAAAGTAGCGGTTACGGTAACAGTAGCGGCGCCAACTGTCGTATTGAACGGCATGATAAGTGGCAGGAGGCTGGTTGCAGTTCCGTTGGCCAAACCTACCGATGCACCGCCTGTCCAACTGAAGTCAGCACCCCAGGTTGTTGTTTGCAGTACGATCGGGCCGAGCTGCGTGCCTGCATTCAGCGGGCCGTAGTTCGGGATCGGAATGATCGAGAACGGAATGGCGTCTTCTACTTCCGCAGTACTTACTGCCGTACAAGCATTACCATCTGTAACAGTTACTGTGTACACGCCTGCTTCCAGATCGACAATGGTAGAACTGGTGACAGCGCTTGGGCCGGTGGTTACACCTGTTGACCATACGAAAGTGTAATTCGCAGGACCATCAGTGATCGTAGCCGTTATTTCACCTGATTGAGCACCGGTACAAGTATTGTCGGTGACTTGCAGGGCAACACCCGGGCTGGACAGTACGACCAATTGCAGTATATCCACATCGTAGCAACCGGAAGCATTTTCAACACGCGACCAGATGTATTTGGTTGCGGAGTTGTAAGTTGCCGGCAGCGGGTTGGTACCCAGTGCTGCTTGTGACTGAGACTCGTAATAAGTCACGGTCAATCCGCTTGCGCCGTTTGTTACCTGTGCGTTGGCATTGTTCAGGTTGAACGTGCCCATCATACCGTCGAATACATCCGGGCAAACTTTCAGTACACCCACATGAGCCACCGGCAGCGGATTCACCTGCAGGGAAACCGGAACGACCAGTACGCCACCACCGCCAGACACTACGCGAGCGTATATCTGTGTGCCATTTGCACCGGTGTACGGGCTGGAAAGACTGCCCTGACCGTTTTGTGCCTGTGCGGCTGTCAGGTGATAGGTCACCGTTGCGTTACCACCTGGATCCACTTCATCATCCGCTTCTGTCAGGTTAAACTGTCCGAGGTTCGATCCTGCTTCGATGGCGCATGCTTCCAGATGAGCCAGGTTGTCGGATACGAAACCTGCATCCAGCGTATGGTCGCTGCATCCTGCCATACCTGTTGTGTAGGCGATGGACGGGAAGTCGTTCCAGGGCTTGTTCGCTGCATCCGCAATAGTAGCATCCGAATCGTTCCAGTCTTTATACCAGCCTGCGCCGACATTTGGAATGGTCAGTTCGTAATCTGTTCCATTGACGGTCAGTTTGCCGGTCGTTGTATTGAACTGGCTGGCGGAACCGTTCGTACCAAATACGATCTGGTAAGCCGTCAGCGGATGAACACTGTCGCGGCCCGGTGTGGAAATCCAGTTTTCACCTGGCGTTCCTATACCGGTGAAGTAGTATTCACCTTTCGCGTTCGTCGTTGTCGTAGCCAGCAACGCGTTGCTTGTGGCGTCGTAGAGGCTTACTGTTACACCCGGAATCGGGTCTTCGCAGGCATCCTGAACACCATCGGCATTCGCGTCGTTCCAGACATAGTTACCGATCTGAATCGGCGCTGCTTCACAAAGCGCTTCGAGGTCGCCGATACTGTTGGCCATACCAATACCTACGGTGTTGGCAGTCGGGTCGAGCAATGTGAGGTCGTTGCGGGTTGTGTTACCCAGTTTCAGGTCGTAGTACACGATACCGCCGCCGAAGTTGTATTCCGACGTGTTCGGGTTATTGATCGCGCTCAGCAGTTCGTCTTCACCCGGCACGTACAACAGGCCGCCGCAATCGGCATCCAGGTGTGTGAATCGGGTGTTGTCGTAGAAGAACTCGCCGCCGCCGAGGCCGTCATTGGAGTTCGGGCCGAACAGGCTGGTGCGGTTAAGACCAGGCACCGTGCCGTTGTTTTCGAGCGTCCAAACGCCGTTGACCGGGTAGGCTGCGATCACATCGCCGCCTGCGCTGGCAGAGATCGGGTTGCCTACTGTTGTAGTCGGGCGGTGCTGACGGTAACCGAACTGGTGACCCGTGCGGTCCATCATGGCAATAACCATCATGCCTTCGCGGGTAATTTCAATGTCGGAAATCAGCGCCTGACCACGGCAGCGGAATTCAGCGCCGGTCGGGCCGCCACCTACTATTTCAAAGTTGCCGTCGAAAATAGCGGAAGGTTCGCCGGAACCGGTATTCGCCACCAGGTTGCGTTCCGTATAAACATCTACCCAGGTTTCCCATTCGCGGCATTGTGCCAGGTTCTGGTTCACACTGCCCACAATATCACCGTGGTTGTAGTTCGGCGTATGCAGATCCCATGTCAGGATCATTTTCCACATATTTTTCTTCACATCATACTCGTGTATGGATGCAGAAAGGTCAGTGGCAGCGCCGCCGTTTTCACCGGTACATACCCCGCCTACATAGATTTTGTTGCGGTTTGCTTTCACAGCCAGCGGACGGAACACACCGTTGTCGCAAGTTGGCGCAGAAGCAATCGCCAGTTCGGTCGATGTCGGCGTGGTCAATATATCGTCTACGCGCACCAGGGTGCGGTTAAACAAGTTAATTGTCCACAGGGTATTTTCATCATCGCTGATGTCGATGTCGCCCAGACCCACTTTACCAATTTTTGCAAATGCGTCGGTGTCCATGCTCGGAGCATTTGGAGCGCCCAAATCAGCCGGACGAATAACATCGCCTACATTCGGTACGGTGTACAATGCTATTACCTGCGGATTGATCGTATCGCTGTAATCCACGCGATAGATACCACCCAGACCGAGCGAGCCGAGACCTACGTGGCGCTTCAGGAATGCTGAGCCGTACAGGTAATGGCGGGAGCGGTCGTATGCGAGGCCGTATATTGAACCGACGAGTTCATTGGCTTCAATATCTCCGAATATCTCCGTGCGGTCGATAGCAGTGTATGGTACCAGGCCGATCACCGTGGAAGTTACATCGTCTGTTTTACCCTGCGCGAAGCAAGAGAACGCGATGTCAGGCGCATTCTGGCAGTAGTCGCCAGGATAGAAGAAGCCCACTTTCACATTGCAATTGGCCGACTCGATAAACTGTACCGTAGAGCCACTTTGTGTACCGACAAATGCAGGTTTGATCCAGCAGGAGTCGACCACCGGTACAAATTCCACGCGGTACGGGAAGTTGCCGAGGTTCGGGAACACATAAGCGCCATTCGCATCAGTCCAGACAGAATCGACCGGAACCGGATTGTTGCATTCGTAGAGGTAAACCAGTACGCTATCCAGACCGGGTTCCGTAGTGGCCATGAAGCCGTCCGTATTGTAGTCATTGAATACCACGCCACCGATATTTCCACCGATAGAGGCGCCGGTTACACCGGTGCAGCCATTGGCGTCTGTCAGGGTGATGGAGTATGTGCCTGCGCCTACATTCCCGATGGTAAACATGTTGCCATTGGCCACACCGTTGCCGGTGATTGTGCCGTTGCTCCATGTGTAGGTGTAAGACGGTGTGCCTGTGGAAACATTTACAATAATGTTTCCGGTAGAACTGCCTTCACAACCTACCGAGCCTGATGCAATCGCTGTAGCAACAATCGAACTGATCGGCTCTACCACAGTCGTTACCACTTCCGAACAACCATCGCTGCCGGTTACGGTAATGGTGTACGTTCCTTCAGACAGGCCGCCGATGACAAATTCATTCGTCGTTGCCGTTCCGGAGCCACTTTCGGTGCCATTAGACCAGTTGTAAGTGTAGTTGGCCATTCCGAAGAGTACGCCCACTGTAATCTTGCCATCGTCGCCACCGCATACTGTTGCGCAGGTTGGTACCGCTGCAACAAACATTTGTGTTGGCGGCAACATGACTGCGGTTGTGGTAGCGGAGCATCCACCGGCATCTGTTACGGTAATCGTGTAACTACCTGGCAGCAGACCCATAATTTTCACCGTATCCATGGTAACAGGGCCACCGTTGATCGGTCCTGTCCAGGAGTAGGTGTAAGGAGCCGTTCCGCCACTGACGGAGATACCGAATTCACCATTGGTGCCGGAGCAGGTCGGTGCGCAGACGTGTGTAGTCGTCAACTGAAGCGAGCCGCCACCGGAAGGTGGTACCACTACGGAAGTGGTGGCCGTACAGTTGAATACATTGCTAACCGTAAAGGAGTAGATGCCAGGAGCAAGCCCAGTTACCGTAAACGGTTCTGTTTGAGCCGTTCCATTGCCGACGTTGCTGCCACTTACCCAATTGTATGTGTATGGACCGGAGTTGCCACCGGCAGTCACATCAATGGTTGCGGAGCCGCTATTACCGCCACAACCGGGTCCTGTTGCCGTTGCCGTAATGCTCAATGCCTGGAATTGCGTCACTATCACACTGGTTACAGCCGAACAACCATTGGCATCGGTAACGGTAATGCTAATCGTACCGGCTGACAGGTTGGTAATTACGAATGCCGGCATGTTGATGCCACCGAGTTGACCGCTGCCGCCGTTGCTGTTTGTCCAGTTATAAGAATAAGGCACTGTGCCGCCTGTAACATTGACCTGAACAGTGCTGGCAGTGATACCGCAAGGTGTCGGAACAACCGTTGCAGTAACCGTGATCGCACCGGTCGTTGTTACATTCGCACAAGCGACGGCAGTACAGCCATTTGCATCAGTAACTGTGATACAATAGTTGCCACCGGCAAGACCCGATACGGTGAATGGTTCGGTTTGAGCGGTTCCGTTGCCCGCACCCGTCCAGGTGTAAGGCGCCGTACCTCCGGTTACATCTACCGTGATCGTACCGTTCGCAGCGTTGCAAGTAGCCGGTGTGGCCGTTGCGGTGGCCGTGATATTTTGTGCCTGTGGCACCACCACCGTTGCCATGGCCATACAGTTATTTCCATCTTTCACCGTCACGTTGTAGGTTCCCGGCTGGAGGTTCTGAATCATGAATGATGGCGTCGCGCTGTTGCCGGTGCCCGTAGAAGGACCACTCCAGTTATAGGTATAATTCGGTGCTCCGTTTACAACTGTTACCGTGATTTTGCCTGGTTGACCATTGCAGCCTGCTGCAGTGGCAATTGCCGAAGCCGTGATACCGGAAGTCTGTGTAATCGTAGCCGTAGTGATCGCAGTACAGCCGTTACTGCTGGTTACTGTGATCGTATACATGCCGGCACCCAGGTTGCTGATGGTAAATGGCTCGCTGGCAATGTTTTGTCCACTACCCTGGCCGTTTCCATTGTTCCACTGGTAACTGTATGGTTGTGAACCACCTGTTACATCTACCGTGATTGTACCATTGTTATCACCGCAGGTTGCCGGTGTTGGCGTAGCTGTGGCCGTAATACCGTTGGGCTGTGTAACCGTCACACAAGCGACTGCGGTACAGCCGTTTGCATTGGTTACCGTGACACAGTATTGCAGCGGGATCAATCCGGAGATCGTAAACGGCTCGGTGAACGAACTGCCGGAACTTAATCCTGTCGTCCATGTGTATGGAGCCGCGCCGCCGCCGGTTACGTCCATGATAATACTTCCGTTATTGCCAAGGCAGGTTGCCGGCACAGGTGTTGCGCTTACCGTAAATGGAGCAGGTTGACCAACCGTAGCGCTTACTACAGCCGTACAGCCATTTCCGTTTGTTACAGTCACGCTGTAGACGCCTGCTGCCAGTCCGGTAATGGTGAATGGTTCACCATTGATCGGGCCGCCGCTACCGGTTACAGTACCATTTGACCAGTTGTAAGAGTAGTTCGGTGTTCCGCCAGCCACGTCAACCGTAATCGTACCATTCAGACCGCCGAAGCAGGAAGCCGGAGTGGTCGAAGCAGTTGCTGTGATTCCGTTGGTTTGTGGAACCGTTGCGCAGGCTACAGCCGTACAACCGTTCGCGCTCGTCACCGTGACACAGTATTGGCCACCTGCCAATCCGGTGATGGTAAACTGTGTAGACTGCGCCGTTCCATTCTGGTTAGCGCCAGACCATGTGTATGGAGCCGTACCACCGTTTACATTTACGGAAACTGAACCGTTGGAGGCACCACAAGTAGCGGTTGTCGGGGTAGCAGTAGCGGTAATACCGCCTGTTTGCTGCACCGTTACCTGTACCGTTGTCGAACATCCATTGGCATCCGTCACAACAATATTATACGCGCCACCGGCCAAACCGGAGATCGTGAATGGTTCCGTTTGTGCCGTACCATTACCCGCGCCTGACCATGTGTATGGCCCTGTACCGCCGGTTACATCTACTGTAACAGAGCCATTGGCAGCGTTACAGGTAGCCGCTGAAGGAACAGCCGAAGCAGTAATACCATTGGACTGCGGAACCGTTGCGCTGACGGTTGTGGAACAACCGCTTGCATCTGTTATTGCTATATTGTATATACCACCGGCCAAACCGTTAATCGTGAATTGTGTGGTTTGTGACGTGCCGTTGCCTGCACCTGTCCAGGTGTACGGCGCAGTGCCGCCGATAATCACGACTGTGATCGAACCGTTCGCAGTACCACAAGCAGTTGGCGTTGTGGTAGCGGTGGCAGAGAATTCTCCCGCACCCGCTACGCTTGCCGACGTTGTTTTTGTACAACCTCTTGAATCGGTCACGGTAACAGTATATGTTCCGGCGAGGAGGCCACCGATATCCTGTGTCGTCTGGCCATTAGACCAGAGATACTGATACTGTGGCGTACCGCCTGATACGCTCAGGTTGATAGTGCCATTGGCGCCTGCGCAACCTGCCGGGGATACTTCTGTTGTCAGGTTCAAATCTGGCGGATCTGTTACAACCCGGAACAGGGTTGCAGTACAGAAGGTCGTCAGATCTGTAACTACCACTGTGTATGTTCTTGCAGAAAGGTTATTAATATCCTGCGTTGTAGCAAAGAAACCCGGTGCTGTCCAGGCGTACTGGAAACTTCCCGAACCACCCGAGACAGTCAGGTTGATAGCGCCGTCAGCACCATTGGGGCAGCTGATAGGCGTTAGCGTTGCCGACAGGCTGAGCGGTTGGATATTGGGCAGCGTAGTTGATTTCACCGCCGTACATCCGTTGGCATCCGTTACCGTCACCGAGTATGATCCCGGCGGCACTTCATTGAGTCCTGCAGAAGTTGAACCGTTCGACCATTGGAAAGTG
Source organism: Saprospiraceae bacterium (assembly GCA_022844265.1). Lineage (GTDB taxonomy): Bacteria > Bacteroidota > Bacteroidia > Chitinophagales > Saprospiraceae > M3007. The sequence goes on from JALHMA010000073.1 coordinate 17,327, forward strand.
TACGGTGAAGTACCGCCCGATGGAACAGCAGCCATGCTGGCCAGATTGCTCTGACAAGTTGGAGGCGCCGTTGCAATAAATACCTGTACCGCAGTTGGCTGGGTTATAGAAACCGTCAACGCTCTGGTACAAGCATTGGCATCCGTTACCGTTACGGTGTAACTACCCGCAGCAAGTCCACTGATGTCTTCTGTATTCGCTCCATTCGACCACTGATAAGTGTAGCCCGGCGTTCCGCCACTGACAGAGAGGTTGACAGAGCCGTTGGAGCCGCCAAAGCAGGATACTTTCGTTGTTGTAGCGCTCAGGCTGATGACAGGAGGTTGCGTAACCGTCGCACTCGTGCTCTTCGTACAAGTATTGGCATCCGTTACCGTTACGGTATAGGTACCTGCTGCGAGGTTGCTTACATCCATCGGATTGCTTACGCCCGGAATATGCGCCCAATTGTAGGTGAATGGCGATACGCCTCCGCTGACACTCAGATTAATTGCTCCGTTGTTTCCACCTGTACACAGGATATTGGTCACATCCGTTGACAGGATAATTTCCGGAGAATTTACAATCGTGGCAGAAGTTGTAGCACTGCAACCCCTTGTATCTGTTACCGTTACCGTATAAGTGCCGGCTGCGAGATTGACCGGATTTTGCAGGGAAGAACCATTTGACCACAGGAAAGTGTAGCCGGGAGTACCTCCTGTTACCGTCAATGTAATGCCTGCATTGTTACTGCCGACACAGGCCGGTCCGCTTGGTATAGCGGTAAGGCTGACCACCGGCGGCTGGGTTACAGTAACCGATGTGGTAGCCGTGCAACCGTTACTATCCGTAACCGTTACGGTATATGTGCCTGCCGGCAAAGTACTCAGGTCTTGCGTCGTAGCACCGTTTGACCACTGGTATGTATAATCAGGCGTACCACCACTGACAGTCAGGTTAGCAGCGCCGTTGGCGCCTCCATTGCAGGAAACCGGTGACGGCGTAACCGTCAGGATCAAGGCAGATGGTTGCGTGACATTCGCCGTACGGGTTTTTGAACAACCGTTGGCGTCTGTTACAGTCACAAAGTAAGTACCGGCAGACAAGCCTGTCAGGTCTTGTGTGGTTGCACCGTTCGACCACTGATAAGTGTAGCCGGGTGTGCCGCCATCCACATGCAGGTCGACCGCACCATCAGAGCCATTGCGGCAGGATACCGGCGTCGTATTGATCGTCAGGACAATAACCGGTTCTGTAACAATTGCGTTTGTCACTGCCGTACATCCATCCTGGTCGGTCACTGTAACAGAATAGGTGCCTGCTGCCAGACCGCTGATATTTTGCGAAGTAGCACCGTTCGACCACAGGTAAATGTAGCCCGGAGCACCACCTGATACGAACAGGCTTATGGAGCCATTCGTACCATCTTCACAGGTTGTCGGAGTTGGTGTAGCCACCAATTCAATACCGGAAAGTTGGCCTACGGTAACCACTCTCACTGCTGTGCAGCCCCTGGCATCCGTTACGGTAACCGTGTAGTTGCCCGCTGTGAGGTTGTTTCGATCTTGCGGATCGATACTGCCGGGCAGATCGGCCCAATTGTAGGTATAACCAGGCGTGCCGCCGCTGACAGTCAGGTCTATGGATCCGTCGTTGCCACCGTTGCAGGCCGTTACAGGTTCTGTGCTAGCGTCAATTTCGACGGCAGAAGGCTGTTCAACCGTCCGTTCGCGCACTGCCGAACAACCGTTCATATCTGTTATCGTCACAAAGTATGTGCCTGCTGCCAGGTTATTAACGTCTTGCGTTGTAGCGCCGGTTGACCACAGATAAGTGTAGTTCGGCGTACCACCGGTTACCGTCAGGTCGATTGCACCGTTGTTTCCGCCAAAGCAGGTAACATTGGTTACCACTAAGGTCGGGTTCAGGACGGGCGGTTGCGTTACCAGACGGGAAATTGTTGCAGTACAACCATTTACATCCGTAACCGTGAGGATATAGGTGCCTGCACTGATACCAATGAGGTCTTCGGTAGTTGCACCATTTGACCACAAGTAGGTATAATCAGGCGTTCCACCGGTAACGGTTACATTGATCGCGCCGTTTTCACCACCGAAGCAGGAAACATTCGTTACCACTGCCGTCGGAGTCAGAGGAGCCGGTTGACCTACAGTTACTGTTCTGAATGCTTTACATCCCAGTGCATCTGTTACTGTAACAGAATAAACGCCCGCAGGAATGTTATTCAGATTCTGCGTAGTGGCGCCATTTGACCAAACGTAGGTGTAGTTTGGCGTACCGCCTTCCACTGTCAGTGCAATAGAACCGGTACTGGTGCCATTACAAATTGCGTTGGTCGGCTCAGCAGTAGCGATCAGGGTTGTATTTTCTTCTACCGTTGCGGTAGTAATGTCGATACATCCTTTAGCATCCGTTACTGTAACAGAGTAAATACCGGCATTCAGGCCCGAAATATCCTGCGTAGTTGCGCCATTCGACCACAGATATGTGTA